>NZ_NPFM01000040.1:0-50902 GCF_002258645.1 Rhodococcus sp. 15-649-2-2 | reverse complement strand
ACCCCCACCAGGGCGGATGCGAGCCCCCGCCCCCTCTACGACCAGCCCACACCACGAACTCGCCGCGATCGGGCGGGAGATCTTCACCGCCGCCCGCAATGCGTCAGGCCACTGAACCGCACCCTCTCAACCAACACCCAAGGAGAACACCATGATTGCCAGCCTCACCGCATCGACGACCACATTCCTCGCGCAGAACATCGGCGACGTCAGCCCCCAAGCACCGGACGGCCCCACCGGGGACAAGATCTTGACCCTGCTGTCCTGGCTGATGTGGGGATGCATCATCGCTGCCGTCGCCGGAATCATGATCTGCGGCGCGATGCTCGCGTACGAGAAAATCTCCGGTGGCGGCCAAGGCGGCAACGCGACCGGCAAACTCGTCGGCGGACTGTTCGGGTCCATCGTCATCGGTGGTGCCGCAGGCCTGGTCAACATGCTCGTCCTATGACCATCGTGAACTGGACTCTGTGGGGTCTGATCATCGCCTCGATTGTCGGAGTCATGGTCGGCGGCGGTGAGCTTGCGTACGACCAATTCAGGGGCCGCTGGTGTCAGGCCAACCAGCGGGCCACCGGACTGCTGTATGCGTCGATATTGCTCGGATTCGTTGCTGGAGTGGCGAATACAGTGGTCACGGCGGCGATGACATGAACATCGACGTGCTCGCGCAACCACCGACCTCACCGGTCGAGTGGCCCGACGAGGTGTGGCAGCCGGTCATGACGGGCCTGTCGTGGCTGCTCTGGTTCGCCATCGTCACCTGCATCGCAGCACTGTTCGTGTGCGGGGCGGTGTTCGTCAACCAACGCAAATCCACCGGAACACAGATGGTCGAGGACGCCACCCTGGCCCGAATCCTCATCTGTGCCGCCATCATCGGATCCGCATCCGGGATCGCCCAAGCCGTACTCGCCTGAGAACACCGAAATTCCCTGCGCCCGAACTGCATCGACCTGAAAGGCCCTCCTCTGATGACCGTCTCCCGCACACTCCGGATCGCCGCGACAGCGGCGACCGTCCTCGCACTCGCTGCGTGCGGATCCGGCAACGACGACACACCCGCCGCTGCCCCGGATCCGGCACCGGATCTGCGTTCCGCTCCGGCCGAGCTGACCTGGCGCGAGGTCGCAGGGGTATCGGTGCCCACCTCACGGGTCGACGGGCCCCTCGCTGGAACATCGGTGAATCGCAGCGGATATGCACAGACCCCACAAGGTGCTGTCCTGGCCGCGATCAACGGGCAGACCGCACTTGCCGTCGCCGACGACCGCGCGTGGCCGGAAGTGGTCAACACCGTGACCGCACCCGGGCCCGGTCGCGACGAGTTCGCGGCCGCACGCGCCGCCGTCACCGTCTCCGGTTCGGTCCCTGCCGACGCTGCACCGAAGTTCGTCGGGTTCGAGGTCACCGACTACTCCAGTGATCCGCTTTCGGCGGGGGTGTCGGTGGCACAAACCATCGGGACCGGAACCGAGTTGTTTTCCTATCCTGTCGCGCTGCAATGGATCAGCGGCGATTGGCGGATCGTGCTACCCACTTCCGAGGAAAACATCGACGCCGTCGAGATCGACAACCTCGAGGGCTACACCACATTGGAGCGCACCCCATGAACCGTCGGCTACGTACCGTCCTGATTACCGTTGCTGCGATCGTCGTCATCGCCATCGTCGGCGCGATCGTGTTCATCATCCCGAACATGAACGACGACACCCCGCTGACCACCGCTGGTCCACCGCCGACGACAGCAGCACCTACCCCCGGTGACTCCGAGCTCGACACCGGCGCGGAAGGCTTCGGTGTTCCCGACGCGGACTTGTCCGGGCGCACGGTGATGGTCCCGAACAACCCTGCGGGTCAACCACTGCCACAGCGAGAACCGACCGGGCCGCGTGTCGAATGCACCAACGACGGCCGACCGGTGACGTCCCCGGAGTCGATGATGATCCAACGCAACTTCGGTGTCTCGACCCTGTACTCCGAGACGGATGGGCCGTCGTACATCGACGGGCTGGTCCTCGCCGGCTACACCCGCACCCCGCAAGGCGCGGCACTGGCCGCCGCAAACTTCCTACCCCGCGGACTCGCGGGCGGACCTGTGGCTGTCGAATCCACGGAGAAGCTCACCCTGATACCCGACGAGAAGATCGGTACCCAGGAGAAGAAAGAAGCAGAACTCGCGAAACCGGTCAACACCGAGACTGTGGCATTGCGGGCACCCATGGCGTTCAAGATTCTCTCCTGCACGGACAGTTTCGCCGTCGTCGAGCTCGCCCAGATCCGCGATGTCGATGACGCCGGTAGACGGATGCAGAACCCGACCTACACAGGACTGCGCCTGAATATGGCGTGGGATGGTGGCACCTGGAAGGTCAGCAAACTCGACGGTGCCACTACTGGCGGCCCGTACAGCTCGCTCGATGGTTTCACCCGGTGGGCACTGTGACCCGCACAGCGGCCTTGGCCGCCCGCGCTGTCGTCATTGCACTGCTCTCACTGATCGCGGTCGTCGGGGCCAGCGGACTCGCACACGCCCAAGATCCGACACCGGCACCCGCACCGAATCTGACCGAGCAGATCAACCCCGACGCCGACGGCAACGACTTCCAGCAACAACGCCGCGAGTGCGTCGCCGAAGGCTCGCCGGTCCTCGGTGACGGTTGGCTCAACGATGCGCTCGAGGGAACCGCGGTCGGTGGCTTCATGGACGAGGCACTGTGCCTGGACAACGCGTTCAGTGATCACCCCGGTGACGCGTTCTCTACCGCTGTCGACTCCGCAGTCTCGACATTCTGGGGTGACCCGGTCGGGGACTTCGCCAAATCGGTGATGGAAGGCAACACCCAAGCATTCCGGTCGGTGATGACGTTCTGGATGTCCTCCGGCATACCGGGCCTCGCGGCGGAGAACGCGATGTCGGGGCTGCGGAATCTGATCTCCGGGTTCACCGTCGTCGCCTTGTTTGCCTCCATCATCATCGCGATGATCAAGCTCGCGATCGCCCGCAAACAAGCGGTGATGGAAGGGGCCACCGAGACCGCGACCATGTTGGTGCGCACCGTCGTCACCGTGTCACTGCTGCCGATTCTGGTGTTGATGTTCCATCAAGGCGGCGACATCGCCTCTGCATACGCGCTGGAGAAGTTCGTCGGCGGAGACCTGAACGAGAAGATCACTGCCATCACCGCGTTCGACGACAAGACCGGCCTCGGCCCGATCCTCGCGCTCGCCTGCGCTGGGTTCGCATTCCTCGGGTCGGTCGCCCAATTGATCGCACTGTTGATCCGTGAGGCGGTGCTGTGCGTCGTCGTGGCCGTGATCCCGCTCGCCGCTGCCGCGTCGGCCACCGGCACCGGGCGCAGCTCCTACAAGTCGATGATTGCCTTCACTCTCGGCGCGTTGCTGTTCAAACCGGTCGCGACGCTGCTGTACCTGTTCGCGTTCTGGGCGTCGTCGGCGTCGAGCTCGGATCAGATCGCCACCGTCATCATCGGCTCCGTCCTCCTGGCGATAATCGGGTTCTCCCTACCCACCTTGATCAAGATCGTCGCTCCCGCAGCGGACACCATCTCCGCCGGTGGCAGGGAGGTCGGTCAGCTCGGCGCAGCAGGCGGGGCGGTGATGGGTGCCGGTGGGATGGCTGCATCGCGTGCCCTCGGCTCGGTCGCGAACTCCGTCGGCGGATCCTCGGGTGGCGGCAAGGGCGGGTCTTCGGGTGCGGCCGGTACCGGCGCACGTTCGTCTCCCGGTTTCCAGGGCCGCTACAACGGTGGATCGAGTCCCTCGCACGCGGGCGCATCGTCCGGGCCGATGGGCGCAGCCCGCAGAGTCGGAACGGCCGCTGCATCGGCCGGCCGCACCGGTACCTCGGCAACCCTGCGCGGCGCAGCAGGGGCACTCAAAGCTGCGGGCACCGTAGGCCGCACCGCAGGCTCGGCCTCGACCACTCTCGGCTCGGCCGCTGAAGGCGCAGTCGGCAACTACCACGGACGGATTCAACGATGAGCGCGCAGCTCGAAGCCCCGTACGAGCCGCCGATCTATTCGGCAGGTAACCGGCCGCAGAGCACGTTCGCGTTTGGCCTGCCGACGAAGGTCATTGCCTACGGTGCAGGGTTTTTCGCGGTCTCGTTCGCAGTCCTGATCTTCGTCCACGTCGTCGTTGGACTGGCTCTGATGGGTGTCGGCGCGCTCATCCTCACCCCTCTGGTCATCGCCCCGAACGGCCGAACCCTTTACGAGACAGGACAACTGAGAATGCAATGGATGCGGCGTAAGCACATCGACAAGTCCACCGAGTACCACGCCGGACCGCACTCGAGGATCCCTGGTGGCCGCTACAAGCTCCCTGGCCTGCTCGCCCGCACCAAGGTCTACATGGGAATCGACCGTCACGGCAACGAGTTCGGGATGATCCACAACCCCGACGATCACCGCTACACCGTCGTATTCGATGCCCTCCCGGGCGGTGACGAAGCGATCGTCCAGCGCGACAAAGACCTCTACACCGCAGACTGGGGCGTCTACCTCGCCGACCTCGGACTACCAGGCGACATCGTCGGTGCCGTGGTGGTGGTGGAGAACATCCCGGCTACCGGGCTGCGGCTGGCACGGCGCGCCGAACACGAACTCGTCCCCACTGCACCGCCGCTGGCTGCGTCGTTCGTCGAGCAGTCCGCCGTCCGGATGCCCTCGGGTCGCCACCGCACCCTGGCACGACTGTCGATCACCTTCCGCGCCACCACCCGCGAACGCCAGAAGGACCCCGAAGAGATGGCCACCGAACTGGCCCGCCGTCTGCCGGATCTGTACGAATCGCTCTCCGGTGCCGGGATCGACGCACAACCGATGACCGCCGCCGAAATCACCGCGGCCGTGCACCGCTCCTACAACCCCTCGACCGAGAACGACTTCGAGGAACTCGAAATCTCCGGCGAAGAGCACGGCGTCGACTGGGACGACGCCGGACCGGGACGTGCGAAGACCGATTGGGGTCACTACCGCCACGACGGCGGAGTCTCGGTCGTCTGGGAAATGGCCGCACCTCCCGAATCGGTGTTCACCGACACCGTCCTCAAACCGCTGCTGCAGCCGCACGACGACATCCCCCGTAAGCGATTGACGCTCGTCTACCGCCCCTACACCGCCGGGGACGCCGCGAAGAAGGTCGACAAGCAACACCGAGACGCCCTGCACGCGATCAACTCTCGCGGCAACAAGATCACCTCCGCCGGGTCGGAGAAGCGCCACGAGATCGCCGAGCAGGCCCGCCGCGAGATGGTCTCCGGAGCCGGATACGAACGCTATTCGGCACTGCTGACGATCACCGTCGGCTCGGTCGAAGAAATTGCGAACGCGGCCGCCGTCACCGAATCCCTCGCCGCCCGCTCCCGCCTGCGACTGCGGCGCGCATTCGCTTTCCAGGACGCCGCGTTCGCCGCCGGCCTCGGCGTCGGTGTCCTCCTGCCCGATCAGATCTCCACTTCGATCCTCGTGCGCCGCAGCTAGAGCGCCGCCGACCGCATCCGGCCCACCCCTGCCCGAGAAAAGAGACACCTACGATGACGACGACCGACCACCGCCCGCGCAGGGACTACGACCCTCGGTACGACGAGGCCAGGTCCGACGAGCCCGACCTGTACGAGACGTCAACGCCGCAGCCGTCGGCGTTCGTGCGGTGGATCATCGGCGACACCGACTACGCCGAGCTCGCCGCCCTCATCGCCACCGGCGACGCCGAAGAACCCTCCGCTCTTTCCCGGCGCGGCCTCGGGCTGACCCGGTGGCGCAACGACCACCCACGGGCCGAGCAAGCCGTCCACGAGGCAGCGGGAGACCCCTGGTGGCGCGCAGCACTGTCGTCGAGCGCACGCGGCCTCAAAGGTGCCGGTGGTGGCCGGATGTCCACCGTCCCGGCCCCGATCGAGTACGAAGCGACCTCGGTGCAGATGTGCGGACTGAACCCGTGGGCGATCGGCGCAGCCGCACCCTCGGCGGGCACCATCGTCGGCCAGCACGCCATCACCGGCAACGCCGTCTCGTGCGATCCATTCGCCTACTTCCGCGACAAGCTCATCGGAAACCCCTCGATGTTCGTCCTCTCCCTGCCGGGCCTGGGGAAGTCGACACTGATCCGCAAGATCCTCCTCGGGGCGTGCGGATGGGGACAGACCCCGATCGTCGCCGGCGACATCAAAGGCGAATACGTCAAACTCACCCACCTGGTCGGCGGGCAGGTCATCACCCTCGGCCACGGCGGTGGACATCTCAACCCCCTCGCCGCCGGAGCCCTCGGCCAGGCCGTCGTCCGCGCGATCGCCGCCCGCGACGAGGCCACCGACCCCGCTCGGATCGCCGAGCTCGACGAGCTGATCGACGTCGCGACCATCACCATCTCCACCCGCCAGATCAACGCCGTCTGCGCCCTGGTCGAGCTGATCCGCTACGACACCCACTCGGTGAAGGCCTTCGAGAATTCCCTGATCGGGATCGCGCTGCGTGAGCTGTACGCCGACGGCGGATTCTCCTACACCCACCCGCCGCTGCTCAAGGACCTCTACGCCCGCATCGACGCCGGATCGGCGGACATGCTTCAAGCGGCCTACAAGACCGATCACGAGGGCTACCGCGAGGCGATCACCGAATTGATGCAGGCTCTCGGCGCGCTGACCTCCGGCCCGCTCGGGGACATCTTCGCCGATCACACCACCGAACCGATCGACCTCGACGCACCGATGATCTGCATCGACGTCTCCTCCCTCGACCGCGGCGACACCACCCTCAAAGCGGCCGTGATGCTCTCCTGCTGGGCCGACGCCTACGGCACCGTGGAAGCGGCGCACCTGCTCGCCGACGCGGGCCTGGACCGCCAACGACTCTTCCTGATGGCCCTGGACGAGCTGTGGCAGGTCATCGGAGCCGGACCGGGCATGGTCGCCCGCGTCAACGAGATCACCCGTCTCAATCGCACCGATGCGACCGGGCTGCTGATGATTACCCACACCGGCCGTGACCTCGAAACCCTGCCCACCGAAGCCGATATCAAGACCGCGAAGGGATTCATCGACCGCGCCGGCATGGTCGTGTGCGGGGGACTGCCCATCGGTGAAGTCGAACGCCTGTCCGGGGAGCTGAAGTTCACCGACGCCGAAGCCGGGATGGTCACCTCCTGGTCGCGCGGGGCAGCGCTACGCGGGTCCGAACGGCGGACCGTCCGCAACCCGATCGGGCGCGGGAAGTTCCTGATCAAGGTCGCCAAGGACAACACCCCCGGCATCCCCATCCAGACGGTGCTCACCGACGTCGAATACGACACCGGGGTCCACGACACCAACGCCCGCTTCGCCGAGTACTTCGCCGGCGGCCAGCACCACGCCGCCGATACCGACGACGCCCACTACGCGCACGACACGGCACTGGTCGGAGCGCAGTGATGACCGCCGAGTACCCCCGCGCCGAATACCCGGCGCAGACCCGCGCGTGGGCGCTCGATCAATACGAGAAGTCGCGACACAACTACTCCTCCCGCGCCGAATGCGTTGCAGCCTTGGCACTCTCGATCGGGGCACACGAGAACACCGTGGCCCGGTGGATCAAGGACAAGTACGGGCCCTCGCGTCGCCCCGCAGCTGACGAGGTGACCGCACGACTACGTGCCGCCGAGGAGGAGATCACCCGACTGCGTTCGGAAAACCGTTCCCTCACCGAGCGTTTGGCCGCCCACGCCCCGCGATCGATCGGCGCGGAGTCGATTTCGGCGGCCGCGTTGTGAAAAAAGGCGGCGCGATCGCTCTGACCGTCGTGCTCGCGCTGGCCCTGTTCGTGGTCCTGTTCGTCACCACCGGGGTCCGAGAAGAAGTACCCACCAACTGCATTCCCGGGAAAGGCATTTCCTCCGCCGCGGGCGGGGTTCCGGCCGGGTCGTTCGCCAAACCGATGAAAACCTCCGAGGCGCAGCTCACGAGCCCGTTCGGGTCGCGGTGGGGGACGATGCACAAGGGCATCGACCTCGCCGGACCCGTCGGTACACCGATCTACGCCTACGCCGACGGCATCGTCACCCAAGCCGGACCCGCCGACGGGTTCGGGATGTGGATCGTCCTCGAGCACAACATCGACGGGCAGACCGTCTCGACGGTGTACGGGCACATGTTCCCCGACGGTGTCCTGGTCACGCCAGGCGAACGTGTCACCGCCGGTCAGCACATCGCCGACGAAGGCAACAACGGCGACACCACCGGCGCGCACCTGCACTTCGAGTACCACACCGGCCCTTGGTCACCCGACAACGCGATCGACCCGCAGCCGTTCTACGAAGCCGCCGCCGAACCCGGCAGCGGACAGACCGGCCAGAGCCCACTACCGTCGCCGTCGCCGTCGCCGTCCGCACCGACTGGCGGCAGTACAGCGGAAATGGCGGCGCTGCCCGCCGACGTCGGCTCCGAAGAGCACTTCCAGGTCGACACCGTCCGCGTCGCCCGCGCCGTGCACGCGAAGTTCCCGCAGATCACCACGATCGGTGGGTGGCGCGCCGACGGTGGGGGATTCGACGACCACCCCTCCGGCCGGGCCGCGGACATCATGATCGACAACTGGTCCTCCGAGGAAGGCAAAGCACTCGGCGACCAGGTCAAGGACTACCTATGGGCGAACCGCGACTACCTCCAGATCGAATACATGATCTGGCGACAGGAATACATCCCCTCCCAAGGTGAACCGAACACCATGGAGGACAGGGGATCTCCCACCCAGAACCACTTCGACCACGTCCACGTCACCACCGTCGGCCACGGCGCACCGGCACCCGGGCAGACCTACGGGCCCGTCCCCGGCGGCGGCGGATCCGCACCGAAAGCCACAGGCAACTGCACCACCGCACCCGGTGCCGGACTCGGTGATCACGCGAACCTCGCCGCCGGCCAGATCCCTCCCGAGTTCGAGCCGTGGCTCGCCCTCTCGGCCGCGCAGTGCCGCGAGCTCTCACCCGCGATCCTCGCCGCTCAGCTCAAACAGGAATCCGGCTTCACACCCGGTCTGACCAGCCCGGCCGGTGCCGAAGGGTATGCGCAGTTCCTCCCCGGCACGTGGGCGTCGTTCGGTTTCCCCGTCGACGACAAGGGCGTGGTCACCGGAGCTGCGGGGGAGGGCGATCCCAACGACATCGGCGACGCCGTCATGGCGCAGGGACGATACAACTGCTCGGTCGCCGACACCCTGCGACCGGGGATCGAATCCGGCTCTATCACCGGTGATCCCGTGGAGCTGATGCTCGCCGGATACAACGCCGGCCCAGGAGCGGTCCAACAGTTCGGTGGCATCCCGCCCTACTCGGAGACCCAGAACTACGTCACCACCATCACCGCCACCGCATCCGACTACGACCTGGCCCGATAGCCGCCACCGACCAATGCTCGACGGAAAGGCCCACTCATGAACACCGCACCGACACGCACCAGCCACCACCTGACGTCCCACGATCGACATCGAGCACTGACAGCCCTTGCTCTGACCTCGGTCATCGTATGGACGGTGTGGGCTGTTCCCGTCGCCCGACTGATCCTGGAGTCGATGATCACCACGATCGAGGACAGCGGCCGCGCCGCAGCGACCAGCGACGTTCTCGCGCATGGTTGGTGGGCCGTCATCGTCGTCACCGCGGCGATGACCATAGGCAGCCTCATCGCTGTCGCCGACGCCTCTGCGCGAGCGCAGAACTGGACTGTCACTGCGCTCCGCAAAGCCATCCACGTGGCGGCGACCGCGCTCGTCATGTGGGCGATATGGACGGTGAGCGTTGTCGCCGCAGCAGGAGTCCCCACCGTCGGCTAGCGCGGCACACAACCACACTTGTTGTCGGTGGCCACCAGGACACTGGCACCATCACAGACCAAGGAGCACAGATATGGCACAGATCCTCCACAACCGCCAGGCGGATGCACCGATCGTCGATTGGCTCGAAGTCATCGCCAAAGCCGCTGCGCTGGGCCAGATCTGCGACACCGACGCTGAATCAGCGAACGACTCCGACTCGCAGGAGACCACGAGATGAGCCGAAGAGCAGGCATCGTGTTCGCGTGTCTCGGCATCGTCGGGGTGGTCGCCATTGCCGCTCTGATCGTGTTCGTGTTCCGCGGTTCGGACACACCGCCACCACCGGGCACGGACGCCGGGATCGCCATCGACCCGTCGGCCACCGACCCGGTCGGCGTCGCGACGTCGGTGATGTCCGGTGTGTTCACCTGGCAACCCGCAGTGCAGGACTCACCGTGGGATGCCCTGCACGCCCAACGCGACAACGTGACCGGATCGATGGCCACCGCCGCCGCCACGCCACCCGATCCAGCCCCGCAGCCGATCCCGGAGTGGTCGGCATGGGCGCGCAGCGGAGACGTCGTCACCGCCGTCGCTCGACCGGACACCAGCATCTACGCCGACGGCACAGCCGCCGAGATGGACGGTGACAACCAGGCCACCGTGGCTGTCGTCATCGACCGCGTCGTCCAACACCGCAGCGGTGAGATCACCCCGTTCACCGGATACACCGGAGCCGTCGACCTCGAACGCACCGACGACGGCTGGAAGGTCGCGAACTACCGCCTCGTCAGCGCAAGCCTCTAGCCCGACCGGCCACCGGCAACACCCTCGCTGTCCACACGCCGCACGCACCGCAGAGAAGGATCTCTTGTCATGGGAAAAGTCGGAATCCTCACCGAAAAGCCCTCCGCAGCTCGCAACTTCGCCACCGCACTGGGCGGTATGAGTGGCACGTTCGCAGGCACGGAGTACGTCATCGTCCACGCTCGCGGCCACCTGCTGGAGTTGAAAGACCCTTCCGCAATGGTGCCCGCGCCTCTCACCGACAAGTACAAGAGCTGGGAGCTCGAATATCTCCCGTGGAACGCCGACGACTTCCGCTGGGAGCGAGAGATCCGGCGCCGGGTGTCCGGCGGCAAGCTGGTCACCGATCCGGACGCGAAAAGCTTGCTGCAGGACCTCAAGACAGTGCTCTCGGAGTGCGAGAGCGTCTGCAATGCAGCCGATCTCGATCCGACCGGTGAAGGCTCACTGCTGGGCTGGGAGATCGTGGAGTACCTGGGCCTCGAGAACAAGAAGCTCGAACGCATGGAGTTCCTGGACGAGACACCGGCATCGCTGCGTAAGGCCTTCACAGCCCGTCGGCCGGTCACGGCGATCGCTGCCGAGGGCGACTACCGCAAAGCCGACTTCCGGTCGAAGTGGGACATGCTCTCGATGCAGTTCACCAGAGTTGCGACCAAGACGACCGGGGCGAGCACGGTACTGCGTAACGGGCGGCTCAAGTCCGCAATGGTCGTGATCGTCGGTGACGGGCTCGACGCGCACCACGCATACCTCAAGAAGGCGTTCTACGAGAACCGTTTTCGGGACGAGAACGGCGTCACGTACACCGACCCCGAGGTCGATCGATTCGAGAACGAGAACGATGTTCCCGGCGGCCTGCAGTCGTCACCGGTCGTCCACGACGGGACCACACGCAAGAAAACGGGACCGCCGCGGTTGATGGACCTGGCCGGACTGTCGTCACTGCTGGCGAAGAAGGGCTTCGGAGCCAAGAACGTTCTCGACACCTATCAGAAGATGTACGAGGCGCAGGTGGTGTCCTACCCGCGCACCGAGGACAAATTCATCTCGATCGAGCAATTCAACGAGCTGCTTCCATCGGTCGACGCGATCGCCGGTGTGGTCGGCGTGGATCCGGCGGCGCTGAGCCATCGCGGCCCACGTACGAGCCACGTCAAGGCCGGTGGCGCGCACGGTGCCAACCGTCCGGGGCCCAACGTGCCGCCGAGCCTCGCGGCAGTGGAGAAGACCTACGGTGAATTGGGCCGGGAGATCTACGAGCTCCTCGCGAAGAACTACCTGACAATGCTCGCCCCCGACTACGAGTACGACCAGCATCGCGGCCACGTCGAGAAGTATCCGAGCTTCGTCGGATCGCTGAATGTGCCCGCAGTGCTCGGATGGAAAGGTGTGTTCGTCGTCGAGGAGGAGGACGGCGAGCGCGACGAGCAACCCACTGGTGTGACGGCGTTGGGTACTGTCGCGGACCCGTTCGTCCACGAGGGCTTCCCGCCGCGGCCGCCGCATCCGACGATGGGCTGGTTGATGAAGCAGCTCGAGAAGCGGAGCGTAGGTACCGGCGCGACCCGGACGAGCACCTATGCCGAGGTCACGAACAACGCGGGCGGCAAGGCCTTGATGGTCGAGAAACGCGGCAAGACCACCCTCAGCGCGATCGGTGAACTCAACCATCGGATCCTGCCGGGTACACACATCGGTGACCTCACGCTCACCGAGCAGGTCTTCGAGCAGATGGCGCAGATCGAGGCCGGAACCGGTGAGGCAGCCGACTATCTCTCCCTCGTAGCGGATCTGGTGCGCCGCGACCTCGCGACGATGAAGGCAAATTCGAGCACGCTGTCCGGCGAACTCACGGCGCGTATGGGCAAAGCCGGAGTGACTCGGGCGGCGGTGGAGATGATCGACCTGCCACCCGAGCTGCACTTCACCCACGCAGGCACGGTCGTGACCCGCGCGAAGCGAGTCTTCGGTGGCCACCGGTTCACCGACACCGAAGTAGCGAAACTGCTGGCCGGGCAGGTCATCGAAATCATCGCAACAAGCGCGAAGTCGGGAAAGACGTTCACCTGCACGGGAAAACTCGAACCAGGCGTCAGGGAGAAAGACGGCAAGCAGTACCCACACGTGAGCTTCAACCCGCAGTTCGAAGAGCGTGCACCTCGAACCGACCTGGTCAGCGGAGTGTGGAAAGGCAAGCCGGTCACGTTCAAAGGCCGGGGATGGGGGGCCAACGAACACTGGCCGGGCAAGGACTTCACCGAGCAGGAACTCGCGTCGCTGCTGGCCGGGGAGACCATCGAATTCGATGCCACAAGTAAGACAGGTAAGACGTACCGAGCCAGGGGCGCACTGGCCGGAGGTACCTACCAGGGCAGCAAGACATTTGGATTCAAGCTGAAGTTCGAGGACCGCAAATCCACCGCAGGCACCAAGAAACGCACCGTGCGTCGGTAAACGGGTGCCGCAGGACAGCAGCGGGGTCGTACGCCTGCACCCATCGGGAAACGAGTTCGAGCGGCGGGTTCAGAAGAAGGTCAGCTGTGCCTCGTCGACGCGGACACGCCCGGGCTTCGTCCGGCGGGGTCGGACCGGGGGAGCGTGCGTAGCCGGCACCGCCGGTGCGGAACCTTCGGCGATGCCGAGGCCGGCAAGTGCGCGGCGCGCCAGTTCCTCTCTCACACGGGAGCGTTCGGCCACGCGCGTACGTCCGATCGGAGTGTCTCGGACGCTCCACTCCAACTCCCACGCCGCCGACCCCGGTGTCGGTGCTGCCACAGCGCGGTCGGTCACCCGATCGAGTAGTTGGTCGATCTTGTCGATCAACACGTGCGCGCACTCGTCGAGCACACGCTCAGGCACCGTGGCCACGGACTCGTTGTCGCTCACGCCCGCCACTGTAGAGCCGGGCACTGACGGACAGTCCGCAGCTGACACTAACGGCGACGGCCCGATCGCCAGAGCATCGCCTGGTTGCCGGAATCCCCAACAAGGATCGAGGGGTCGGTCAGGCGCTGAGCACAGCCGACGCCGAAGACGCGGCCCTGATCACCCCTCGTCCACACCTACACGCTGATGAGTCGATAACGAACGTCAATCTCGCGGGCGCAGACCTGGGTAAAGTTAAGAATCTCGACGCCGCAGACCTGACTGGCGTGTACTACACAATGTCCACCAAATGGCCAGTTGGCTTTGCGCCCCCCGCTTCGGCTGATTGTTATCAACAAACCGAACAATCTACTTGCGATGCATTTCCTGAATAGTGCGGCTGCGAGATTGGGGCGTTCGCACGACGCTCGTGGTGGACGCGTGAGTGTGACGAAGCCTGCGGCAGCACAGCACATGCAGTGGTTCACACTGGCGTAGCATCCAGCGGCTCTACTTTGCCGCTTCCCCGCCACAAAGAAAGAAGTTGAGAGTGCAGCAACCGAACCCGACTCCACCGCCTGACCACTACGAATGGCTGGGCAGGGTGATGGCCGCATGTTCGTTGCTTGAGATCCAGATCGGAATGATCGGGTGGGCCGCAAAGAACGGTAAGCCCTGGACCGAGAACTGGATGGACGTGGCCAAAAGCTCTGGAGCCGCAGTCGAGCTCTGCAAAAGCCAGCTCAGATCGATGGATACATCGCTGGCCGACGACGTCCGAGCACTGCTGGCCGAAGCGCAACCTGTCTTCCACGAGCGCAACAACTTTGCGCACGCCGTCTTCACGCTCGACCCCACGCGGCCCGGTGACGAACAGTGGGTTCTTAAGTCGGCTCGAGTGGCCGAGTTCAAGCCACTGACCGCCAAGGAAGGCAGCGTTCTGGTTGCAACGACCAACCGCCTCAGCAAACGGGCGAAAGCATTGAGCGCTCGCGCTTCGGGCCCGTAATCACGGACATAGCGAACCGATCACCCGGACAAGGTCGTGGATCGCGAGAAAGCCACAAGTGCACAATCAGCTACGCATATCGAGGTGGCTCCGCCAGCTCGTACCAGGCGAGTTCGTGCGATGGTTCGGCAAGGAACCAAGCAAAACTTCCCGTGGCGAGGTCTTTGAGTCGTTTACGCGCCGGGCCCTCGTTGCGTGACACGAATGCGGAGAGAAACTGGCACCGGGCGGGCGGGATCTTTTGATCGGCTGCCCACTGAAGCAACGCAGCTTTCCGTGCGTTGTCGATTTCACCGTCAGTCGCGACCGCTTCGACTACCCAGAACGTTGCCGGTTTGGTTCCGATGTCGACGATGAGGGCGTCCGGGAGCAGCGTAGAGACGCTGATACTGATGCCTGCGGCAGCGAGCAGCTGACCGTCGGCGACGTACAGTTTGTTGCCCGGTTCCGAGATGGACACGACGACTGGGACCACGAGTCGTGCTGGTGCCCATTGTTCGATGACGCCTTTGAGAATCAGTGAGGCGACACCGGGTTCCAAGGCGCGGGTCGACCGGTCGTGCGGCATCGTGACGGTGACGGCGGTTGACGCTGCGGCCATGTTGCCTTGAACGCTGATCCTGACCATTTCGAGCGGTTCTAGGTGCCCGCTGCGCCATTGCTCGATGGCTTCGTCAAGATCGGTTCCGGTCAGATCAGGGTCGAATAGCGCGGCGAACGCCCCGGCGAGCGCCCAGCGTGGCCCTGAGTAGTTCTGTGGTTTACCGGGACGCCAAGTTGCCGCGCCGCGTTCCCGCAGCATTCGTAACGATTCGTCGCGCAGCGGCTCGCGTGAGTTGTTGGCGTACCACGGGTTGTATTCGTGGCCCCATTCCGTGACGAGGCTTCGGACCTTGTTTTGTCCGCGGCGGGCAGCGGCGTACCACTGCTCTCGTTCGTAGAAATCGGTGTGAACGATGCCGGCGTCCGATAGCCAGAGGCACATCGTGGGTGTCATCCACCGGTGTTCATCAGTGGGCTCGTCGTCTTCTGGGACAATCGCTCCGACGTAGAGCATGGCCGTCACGCCGGTAGCTGCGATGGGGCTGGACAAGGCGGTGTCGAATGCCGCGCGCGGGAAGATGGCCAGTAGTCGCTGTTCGACCTCGGTGCGGGTGGGGACAGGCGGCAGATAGGTCATGGCAGGTCCGTTCGGTAGACGAACCGGACAGCTGCTTCCAGAGCGTCACCACTGAGGCCTTCCCATGACGCGAGGATGTCGCGGCCTGGCAGAGGCAAGGATTCAAGCTCGTACGCGCTGACGGCAACCGATCCGGACATGCTGCGCATGACTCGGTCAAGGGTGCGAGTGGCGAGCAGCCGAGTGAGTGTCGTTCGAGTGACGGCTGGGTTCGACGACGTGGGGCGGAGCACGTTCACGTGGTTTTCGGCAACGACCATCCCTCCCCATTGCGTGAGTACTGAGTCAGTGAGTTCAGCGGCGACCAAGCGTCGGGGCTGTTCGGGGGCTGTTGTTCGCTGAACGACCACGGCGGGCTCACGGAGCACCATCACTTGTTGGTCGGATTTAACCCGCAGGCTGAGATACCGCTGGCCATCCCGGGCAGGGTCCTGATGGACCACTCCACCGTCGATGTCGGCAGCCCAGAGGATCGGTACCGCGCCCGCTGCGTGCAAGGCGGAGATGTCGGATGCTCGGCGGTTCCAGACCAGCGGTCCGGTCGTCGCTTTCCACCCCGCTGACGCGAGAGTGAGCGGCATTGCAAGAGCTGCGGCAGCCGCAGGGGCGTCGTCGGCACGGCGAGGGAGGATCCAGGGTCCGGCACGCTTGGGTGTTGCGACTTTGGCAATCGGACTCACAGTGCCGTTGACGGAAGTGATTGTCACAGTTCGGGTTTTCTTCGGCGAGAAGGTCACCAGGCATGTTTCTTGCAGTACGCCGTCGAAGACTCCAGCCCGGTCGTTGACGAAACCTACCGACCGCAGGGGTGCTTCGGTGGCGAGGACACCCCGTTGGGCTTCGAAGTAACGTCCGGCGAGAAATGATGTCGGGACCAAGGCCGCCAACACTCCGTCCGGGGAGAGCGACTCGATCCCGGACGCCATGAACAGACCGTAGAGATTGGCGTGGCCGTACAGGTGTCGTGCGAACCGGGCTCGCTCATCGGGGTTCAGCTTGACGCGTCCGTACGGCGGATTCATCAGCGAAACCAGGCAGCGGGAGTCGTTGGCGGCCAGTCCGTCCCCGACTTCGGTCAGGGCGGGAAGCGGACGACGTCGTGCGCGCGGTGTGACGGCGAGCAGTGGCAGAAGTTCGGCGGCGAGGACGACGTTGGCGAGCCACACGGCATTGGGATCGTTGTCGATGCCCGCAATGGCATTGGGCAGACCCGCCAGCACGAGTTGCGGGTCAGTTCGCGCACTGGCACCGAGATGGTCTCGGAGTACGGGCAACAGGAGTGCACCGGCACCGCACGCCGGGTCGCGTACCAATCCTGGGAGCGGGCGGGGGCGCTTCCAACCGAGCGCACGTTTGGTCATTGCCCATAATTCCGCTGCCAGCGGCTGCGGTGTGTAGTGACGCCCGTGATCCGATCGATCTTTTGTGCCGAGGGACGCGACGTACCGTTCGCCGAGCTGTTCGGCGGTGCCGAGTTGTTCGGGGACGTCGAACGGTGTCGCAACTTCTTTCGGGAGCGCTGTATCGACAGCCTGGGAGACATCGAGCCACTTGCCGCTGAGACCGGCTGCGCTCGCGCGCTGTGCCCACCATTCCGGGACGCCCGCCAGTACTGTGGCCGGCGACATCGCCGGTGCCGCCTTGCCGCGTGCGTTTCTGGAGCCGCGAGCGCCCGGGTCACGAGCCGGGACGAGAAGGCCGGACACCATCACCCTCTCTCCTGCTGGTCTGTGCATTTGATCTTCGCAGAGTGCAACCGCTTGCCTCAGGCGACTCACCGGCAACGGCAGGTCAGATGAATCATAGGTACCCGAAGGTTGCTCGGTACAGTCACCTGGTGAGCGCCACTGGTGCAGCCTTTACCATCATGTTCTTCGACTGCGGAGCGCCGTTCGGCGACGGAGATAACCCCTCCAAGCTCGACACGCCCACATGGGTCGCCGTAGACAAACATGGCCATCCGGTCGCCACCCTGGCCACTCAAGTACATAGGGAACAGACCGTCGCTGGCGTTCCCTTCGACCGCTGCGTCACCACCTTTGCCCTGGCGTCCACACGAACCAAGGCCACAGCGGAAGTCGTCAGGGCAGCACAAAGCTACTGGTTGAAGAGTCATCAGCTGACGCTTTATCGAACAGGAACCGCGAGCGAGAAAGGTGCGGCCTGTCTCAGCGACCTCGGGATCGACATCGCGCCCTTCCGTAAGCAGAAATATGAGCAGTGGCGAGCGCGTGAAGACCAACTCGACGAAATGCAACGTCAGCAACCTGAGAGCCCCCGCGGGTTCAATGGAGACAATCCGTACACCACGCTCACGGACGACCAGGCTGACGAGCTACGCGAGAAGTGGCTGGCAGAGGCCGAAGCACTTCTCAAGGTGAACCCCACTGGGTACCCCTGACAGACGTACCTGCGTTGAGCCTGACATAAGGGCTGCTTTATCGGCCGCGCCCATAACCGCCGGCTCAGCACTCCCCCAGTTCTGCCGTCTCGACGTGCCCCGTGGTTCAGGCGCGTTCGGCCTGAACCGTGCGGGTGGCGCGCAGCCACCGACCCAGATAGGCCGCGGACGCGGCGAGGTCGGGGCGGTCGGTGAGGAAGTCGGTGAACCAGCCCGACAGGCCGTCCCACTGCTGTGCATCGCCGGGTGGGTGCAGCGTCCAGCCGAGCTCGTCCAGTCTCCAGTGCGCTTTGGCGGAGTTGCGCAGCATCGAGGTGGTGACCCAGTTCGAGGCCTCGTCTGCTCCCCCGCGGGCGACAGGGTCGAGGTGATCGATGGTCGGGAACAGCTCCCAGAACGCGAAATGAGTCTCGGTCATCTTCCAATTCGAATGTGCGGGAAATTCGTTCGGCAGCACGACCGACAGCAATCTCAATGCTCCCGGGTGGATCAGTCGGTCGCCGGAGTAGCGGTCGAGGAATCCGTCGCGGTAGAAGGTGCGCAGCATCTCGGGGAGCGTGTATCGGCGTTGCGCTATGGTGCCGACAACGTGTGGGTAGTCGGTGCCGATGATGGCCTTGGCTGCGTTGTCGTCTCCGTTGCTGAGCGCGGCGCAGGCCCGCGCGAGGACGTCTGCTTTCTGCGTCGGCTGGCCCGATCCGGTGGCCACTACGATCTCCCCGGTCATGTGGGCAGACCACGGACGGCCTGCGTGAGCCCGTGGTCGACTTCCCACACGGCGGTGCTCGGCTTGCCGAGGATGTTATCGAGGCGGTCAGCCTGGTCGAGCACGATTGCCATGCCTCGATCTTTCACCGGCGGAACCCCCGCGCGCTGTACATGCACACAGTCGCGCGCGTCGCGGCCCTATCGGCGTCGCCCCCGGGTTATGTCCACACACGTTCCGTCGACGAAACGGAACGACGGGCAACAGCGATAGCGGAGCGTGCGGTTTCGTCAAAGGGATCGTCCGAGAAGAAAGTGGGTTTCTCAGTGCCTGTTCGCTCTTCGGCGGAACGCGCAACGCGAATCAGAGCGGCTGCTCTGGTCGGTGTCTTTCTCGCTGTCGCCGGGATCATCTTGCTCATGTATCCCGTGTCGGTCTCGTCGTATGGGCTCACTGCGGCATGCGGCACCACGATCACCCGGGAGAACAAAGAACCCGAGGCGCTCGTCGACAGATTCGACACCACGCTCGCAGACAGTCTCGACATTCCGACCCCTCTCGACCTCGACGTCGGGCCGTACACGAAATGCACCGACGCATTGACATTTCGTCGCTGGGTCGCATGGCCCGCAGTCGTCGTCGGTATCGCAGTCGCGGTTCTCGCGCTCCGGAAGCTCACATGGACGAACCTCCTTGCGGCGCGACGCAACAGCACCGCCGGCGTCCCCGCAACTGCTCACCTTGCTAAAACGTCGCCAACACCGCCGACACCCACCCCGGCTACTGTGCCCGCGCCGATCCGAACGGGCGCAGCTGGCGATGCTTCCCTACCGTCGGCACCTCCAGGTTGGTACCCGGACCCCCACCAGCAGAACGGTCTTCGATGGTTCGACGGCTCGCAGTGGACTGCCGGAACTGCTCCCGGCGCACCTACGCAGGAAACCCCCGACGAGAACGAAAGCGATGCCCGATGAACGCGGCTCTGCGTACCAAGCTGGTTGCTGGCTTATTGCTGGTCGGGATTGCTGGTGGAACGATCGCGACCGTTGCGGCGACCACTGCACCAGAACAGGAAACAACCAACTACGCAGTGCGTAGTGGCCTGTATCCGAGCTACAACGATGCGCTCGACACATACCTCGGAGACAGTGATCTGGTGGATGCGTACGGCCAGTTCACCGTCCGCGACCATGGGATCAGGCTCTGCCTCGATGCTGAGCGCGGAGCCTCCGACTCACAAATTATCTCGGCGACGTCCCAAAATCTCGGCGGGATGGGGTACGAAACAGCTCGCAGGTTGTATGCCATCGTCCTCGCTTACGGCATCTGCTCGGTGGATTGATCGTTGAACACAGTTCCCGAAGCTGTCGTAAGAGCTATTGGGTGCTGCAAGATACCGTGTCCATGTATTAGGGTTGATGTTGTTCGACCGTCGATGAGGGTCACGGTCGAGCGTCCATCCAGCAACAGCGCTGCACTGCACCTCTATCTGGTGCCGGTGTGTTCGTGCTGTGGGCTGGCCGACGCTCCCAGTGAAGGCCCTCCATGTCGATTTCACTCCTGCTCGTGTCGAGCAATCCCGAGAATCCATCAGCTTTCGATGGCGGTGTCCGTCGATGACCCGCACCGTCTCTACAGCCGAGCAGCAGCGCCGCTCACAGATCGCCGCCGCAGCCTACGAACGCGGCCGACGCGCCACCCTGGCTGCCGCACGACGCCGCAGCCTGCCCGACCGGGCGCACACACGCCGCGACGAGATCCGCAGTCGCTCCCACTCGTACGAGCCGCGCAGTGACAGTCGCGCATTCGGGCTGCTCGACACCGACGTGTCGCTGGTCCGGGCTGCTGCGTATCTCGCCGCATCCGGTGTCGCGCACGAGTTGATCGCGGCGCAGACCTTCACCGACCCCGCCCAACAGGAGTGGGCGGACGCCACCGTCAATCGCACGGCTGTGCACGAGGACGCATGGCGAGAACGGTTGATCGACAACGGTATCGACGACGCAGTCTTGCGACCGGGCCTGTCTCTGGACGTCCTAGAGCTGCCCGCCGAACTCGACGGTCTCGACTTCGAGGACATTGCCGAACACACCCTCGACGTGTCCTCCACCTCGGCCGACGTCGAACCCCTGAGGCTGGTCGACCTTCTGCGGGAGACACCGCGCCAGGAACAGTCGTCGGGTTCGGTCGTCGACATCACCGACCGGGTCGCCCGCATCATCGAAATCGACCGCGGCATCGATGCGGCCGTCGAAGGTGGTGTGGACGCATGGTGATGACGAAGAAGCCCACCTCGAAAGGTGCCGGCGCTTCCTCGTCGGTGCTCCCGCTGATCGCCGTCTCGGTGGTGATCGTGCTCATCGCCCTCGGATACGGATCACTCTGGCTCGGACACGCATTCACCGACACCGGCGAGCAGATCCCCGGCAACCCGTTTCAGGCCCTGTTCTCCGTGGCCGGCGGGAAGCTGACGTGGCCGACAGCCTCGACGGTGATCTTCGTGATGGCGGTGATCATCGGCTCCGGTCTCGTCGGCGTCGCTGCGGCCGCTCGGGCCTCACGCGGCGGGAAGAACGATGTCGACGCCAAGGCCCGCCTGATGGGCCCGACATCGAAGCTGACCGGGGTGACCGGCAAGCAGGCACGCGAACGCGCGAAGTCGCTGCGCTCGGATCTCGCCGACCGGGACACGCTCGACGACGCCGACATCGGGGTCATCGTCGGCCGCACGGTCCAAGGCAACCAGAAAGTGTTCATGTCCTGGGAGGACATGATGTTCGCCCTCGCCGGTCCTCGTATGGGCAAGACCGCCGCGATGGCGATCGACGCCCTCTGCACCGCACCGGGCGCGGCCCTGTTCACCTCGAACAAACGCGACGGCCATGACCTCACCCGCGGCGTCCGCGAACAACTCGGCACCGTCTGGCGCTACGACCTACAGGGGATCGCCGACGGGCCGCTCACCGGCGGCGACGGATTCTGGTGGAATCCACTCCGCGGCATCACCTCGATCGCCGCTGCCCGCAAACTCGCCTCCTACTTCGCTGCCGCCTCGAACGACGGTTCGGCGAAGGCGGACTCCTCCTACTTCGACGGCGGCGCAAAGGAATTATTCGCGCAGATGTTGCTCGCGGCCGCGTGTGCGGGCGGCGATCTGCTGCACGTCTACGGCTGGCTCTCCGACGAGGACAACGAACTCCCCCAGAAGATCCTCGAGGAACACAACCATCAGATCGTCGCGATGCGGCTGCAATCGGTGCGCGGGCTCAACCCGCGTCAGCGAGACGGCCTGTACGACATGGCCCGCCGGTTCATCAGCCTGCTCGAAGAGCAGAACTACGTGATGAGCGTGCTCCCACCCGAACGCGTCGACGTCTCCCTCGGCGCGGCCCGCGACACCGACATCGGTAGAGGGGTGCGCTACCCGCACTCGATGCCCGAATTCGTGGTCGAGAAGTTCGTCACCAGCACCGACACCATCTATGCCTTGTCCAAGGAAGGACCGGACTCGACGTCGGCACTGACCACGGCCTTGATCGGGTCGATCATCGACGCAGCCCAACGGACCGCACGCCGCAGCCCGCGCGGGCGGATGCCGGTACCGATGCTGTGCATCCTCGACGAGGCCGCGAACGTCTGCCGACTCACTGAGCTCCCCGCCTGGTACTCCCACCTCGGCTCCCAGGGGATCTGCCTGATGACGATCGTGCAGAACCTCTCCCAAGCACAGAAGGTGTGGGGTCAGGACGGGGTCAAACAACTCCAGGATGCCGCGAACTTCCTCTGGTACGGCGGCGGGATCAAGGACAAGACCACCCTGTCGGACCTGTCTGCGCTCGTCGGCGATCACGACGTCGAACGCTGGTCGACCTCCCGTAGCGGCGGCATGTTCGACAGCGGCTCGACCTCAAAGTCTCAGTCCTGGTCGAAGGAGCCGATCATGACCGTCGACGACCTCGCCGCGATCCCGAAAACCCGAGCCCTGGTCCAGATTTCGGGCAACCGGCCGGTGCTGATGAAGAAGCTGTACTGGTCCGACGGCCCGAACGCCGACGCCATCACCGCCTCGGCCGGGCGATACGGAATCCCCGAGAAGACACAGATTCTGCTCGACGAGGACGCAGTCGACATCGACGAAGTCACCGAGAGCGATGAGGAGCCCTTCCTGTGACCGCATACGACGACCCCGATGCCACCGAGTTCGATCCGGACGCCACCGACTTCGATCCGAACGGGAATCCGCCGGAACCGGAGCGGCAGTACGAGTCGATGTTCGACTGGTTCGACACCTGGTTCGCGACCCTGATCACCCGCAAGCTCAGCGGCACCGCCGGTAAGAGCGGGCGAGTGTTCTGCCCCGAGTGGTGGCGACACGACGAAGTGGTGCGCCGCCTGCGGGACCTATGGCTGGCGTGGGAAGGCGCGGAGGCGAGCGAGAACCTCGGGGCTCCGAGTGCCTGGTGGATCCACGACGCCGACCCGATGCTGCGAGTGCTGCTCGATCCAGACGGTGGCCCGATGTATCTGTGCAGCAGAGACAACCACGAAACGACCCCGCCGCTACGGCGAACGTTGACCCTGCCCCCAGCGGGCTGGTTCGACGGCCTCGACTGACCCCACCCACCCACATCGTCAACATATCTTGACGATTCAGGTGGAGCCTGACACAACTACCGATTCGATCGACCGAAGGGACCTGGTGGGTCCGGCTAGACCCACCAGGTCCGATATGGCCGGAGAGTGCGTCTCCGGCCGACGACGACGTTAACGATCCCTGCCCGGTCCCGGGCAGTGCGGGTCGCACAGACGTCTCGCCCGACTTCAGGAGCGCACACCGTGGCCAAAGATTCCGACGATTTCCAACTCGATTTGTTCGCCGAGACAGAGGACAGTGACACCCATGATCGACCCGATAACGCAGGAGATAATGAAGCTCTACTTGGAGCACCAGGGGCTGCCGCAGGAGCTGAGCCCGACCGATCAGCAGGCGTTCCTCGAGACCGAGAGCGAGCGGATCGCGGAGCGGATCGACAACATGAAGATCGTCATGGAACAGCAAGTGCTGCAACGCTATATGCGCGACAACGGCCAGCCGCCCCCGTACATGGAGAAGGTCGGGATGATCAACCAGGCGTGGGCGCAGGCGACGGACTTCGTGATCAACGAGGAGATCTACGGCCAGCTCCCGCCGGAGATGGAGGCCTACCCACCGGACCAGGAGAGCCCGGAAGCGGAAGCGGAACGGGATCAGGCGCGGATTCAGGTTCACAAGAGCGATCCGGAGCGGTGGCGCAACCCGCTCAACTGCGCGGACCCGGACAAGGAAGCGGACCGGCTGACGGACCAGCTGTGGAAGGGCCGGCCGGTGCAGTTCCTCTACTACGCAGCGCATCTGATAGCGGCGAGGATCGAGGACAACGAGCCCTACCCGACGTCGCAGAGCCACCCGCTGTATCCATCGTTCACCAGCCAGCTCGACGAGAGAGTGGCCGAGACCGCGGCAAGCGGAAAGTAACCCGCCGCAGCGAATCCGACGCCCAACTGGATCTGTTCTCGTTCGACGCCGACGGTGCCGCACCGATCGACCCGGCCGGCACCGAGATCGGCGGCACACCGCTCCCGGCACCGGTCGATCCCAAGATCCTCGCCGCCGACGCCGCATCCCAGCAGACGCGCGAGCTCCAGCCCGCACCGGAGGTCGTCACGGGCACTGCCGTCGACGGCCCGGCACTGCCGCCGTCGGCGACGGAGCTGGTACGCGACGCCTACGGCCGGCTCGCGCGCGAGGACGAAGCGTACGTGCGGTTGGCGCGGATCCGCGCCGACCTCGACGGGACACTGACCAGCGAGCAGCTCACCGATGCGCTGATGGAGCTGCGGCGCGCGGGCGATGTGTCGCTGATTCCGGAAGAGAATCAGAAGACTCTCGGGCCCGCCGATCACGCTGCGGCGGTGAGCTACGGCAACCAGAGTCGGCACCTGATCGCCGTCGACGGTCGCCGCGTCGACCAACTCCTCCCCACGCGGAGCACTCCCCCACCCAGCGTCGAGACCGCCTCCCCCACAGTCGAACCGACCCCCGATCCCACGACGACTACCGCAGTCCCGGACACCACCGAAGGGATGGTGGTCGACACGCAGACGGTCGCCGAGCGACTGTGGAATGTCGAGCCCGTCGACTTCCGGCCCGGCACCGACATCCTGGTGCCCTCCGGAACGAAAGCCCGTGTGGCAGCGAACATCGACGCCCTGCGCACCCTCGCCGTCGTCACCGCGCAGGATCGCTACGCCACCGCCGACGAGCAAGCAGTGCTGGCCCGCTGGTCGAGTTGGGGTGCAACCCCGCAGGTGTTCGACCCTCGCCGCGACGATTGGGCCGCCGAACGCGAGCAGATCCGCTCGTTGCTGGACGACACCGCGTGGGCGCAGGCGCAGCGAACCATACTCAACGCTCACTACACCGACCCGGCGATCGCGGCGGCGATGTGGAAGGCAACGATCCGGGCCGGGTTCACCGGCGGCCGGGTTCTCGAACCGGGTTGCGGATCGGGAACATTCATCGCTCACGCCCCCAGCTCCGCGCAGATGGTCGGGGTGGAGCTCGACGCCACTACCGCCGCGATCGCCGCGGCGTTGAACCCGTCGGCGCAGATCCGCGCCGAGGGATTCGAGAAGACCACCGCGCCGGCGTCATCGTTCACCGCGGCGATCGGCAACGTCCCGTTCGGGGACTACCGGCTCTACGACCCAGTCCACAATCAGGCCAAGCACTCGATCCACAACCACTTCATCGTCAAATCGTTGGCGATGACCGCCCCCGGCGGCTACGTCACCGTCCTGACCTCCCGCTACACCCTCGACGCCCAGAACCAGCGGGCCCGCCGCGACATCGCCGCCCTCGGCGACCTCGTCGGCGCAGTCCGGTTGCCGTCCAACGCCTTCCGGCGTGTCGCCGGGACGGAGGTCGTCACCGACATACTCGTGTTGCGCCGCCGCGCCGACGGGGCGAAACCCGCACCGTTGACCGAGCGGTTCCTGCAGCTCGAGAACGCCACCGCTCTCGACGATGCCGGCGAGGACAAGGGCGTGCCGATCAATTCCGTCTACACCGATCACCCCGACTGGGTGCTCGGTGAGCTACGGGTCGGGCACGGCATGTACGGCAACGAGACCCTGTCCGTCGACGCGACCGACAGCGACGTCGACCTCGCCTCCCTGGTCGAGGATCGGCTCACCGCGATCGTCGACGCAGCGAATACCGACGGTCTCGGGCTCACCGCGTCGTGGCGCGACACTCTCGGGCCCACCCGGGAGGACTTCGAGCGCGGACTGCTGGCGATCGGGAACGGCCCGGCGCAGGACGAGCTCGCGGTGGGCACGCTGCGGCACGATGCGCAGATGGAGACCATCGAACGCTGGAACTCCCGCGCCTGGGAGCCGGTGAACACTCGTGGAGCCAAGCAGGTCGCCGAATGGGGCGAGCTGCTCGCGCTGCGCGACACCACCCACGCCCTCCTCGACGCGCAACGTGGACCCACCGACCCCAGCCAGCGGCAAGCGCTGCGGGAGATCCTCGGTGAGCAGTACGACGCCTACGTTGCCCGCTACGGCCCGATCAACCGGTTCACCATGACAACGCCCAAGGACCTCACCGAATCGCAGCACGACGCCGCTCTGGCGAAGCTGATCGACACCTGGCGTAAGGACGAAGGCGTCGCCGGCGACCCGTATGCCGGAGAGGTTCCCGAAGACGTCTACGACCGGCTCTCCGACGATGCGTGGATCAATCCCCGCCAGCCCACCAAGCTGCAAAGCCATCTCGGCAAAGCCTTGCGCACCGATCCGACGTTCGCTGCGGTGCTCTCCCTCGAGCACTTCGACGAGGAGACCATGGCCCCCCGCAAGGCGGCGATCTTCCACACCGACGTTCTGCACTCACGCGAGCTGCGCAGTCACGCCGAGACGGTCGACGAGGCAATGGCCATCAGCCTCGACGAGCAAGCCCGCCTCGACGTCGGGCGGATCGCCGAACTACTCGGAACCACCGTCGAGCAGGCCGAGACCCAGATGGAAGGACGCGCTTTCCGCACTCTGACCGATCCGACCCGGTGGGTGTCGTCGTCGAGGTATCTGTCGGGCAATGTCCGCACCAAGCTCGCCGACGCCGAAGAGATCGCCGCGCTCGATCCCCGCTACCAAGCGAACGTCGACGCCTTGACCGCGGTGATACCGCCACGCAAGACCGATGTCGATGTCGCTCTCGGTGCGCCGTGGGTGCCGATCGAGACCTACACCCAGTTCGTCCGCGAGACCTTCGAGGTACCGGCCGATGTCCCGGTCACCATCGAACGGGCATCGGGTCGCTGGGCGGTGTCGGTGGATGCCTACCCCGGTGTGGGCGAGCAGCACCTCAAGTGGGGCCTGGTACCCAAACGGGGATCGTGGTCGACGAAGTACAACTTCGAGCACCGCCCCGCCGAGGACCGCGGGATCGGCAACGCCGGAATGCGCTCCGGTGACTACGAGTGGCAGGAACTGCTCACCGACCTGCTCAACAGCGACCCGATCGAGATCGCCACCTCCAAGGAGTTCCGCGAGAGTGCCGGGGCACCGGGCATTCACGATGCCGCGACCCGCGCGGCGCAGTCGAAGGCGCGGCGTCTGTCTCAGGAGTTCGGGCAGTGGGCGTTGCACTCCGACGAGGTGCGCCGCGAACAGCTCCTCGATATCTACAACGACAAGTTCAACTCCCTTGTCGCGCCGGTGCATTCGGGGGCGCACATGGCCTTCCCCGGTCTCGGTGAGAAGTACTCGCCGTACCCGTATCAACGAGACGCCGCCGCGCGGATCGTCTCCGAGCCGACGGTGCTGCTCGATCACGTCGTCGGGGCCGGCAAGACCGGCACCATCCTCATGGGAGCGATGGAGCTGGGGCGTCTCGGGTTGGCGGACAAGCCGTGGGTGGTGGTGCCCAACCACATCATCGACCAGGTCGTCCGCGAAGCCGGGCAGTGGTATCCCGGCGCGAGAATCCTGTCCGGATCGGCGGCCACCGACGCCGAAGGGCGCCGATTGCTCGTCGCCCAGTCCGCCTCGCAGGACTGGGACATGGTCATCGTGCCGCGGTCGGCGTTCTCCTCGATCGGGGTCGATCCCGGCACGAAAGCCGAGTACATCCGTGGCCAGGTCCAGGCCATCGACGCGGATCTGGGCGATGTAGAGGGCCGCCAGACCAAGAAACGGCTCGAAGCGATGAAGGCCAGGCTCGAGGAGAAGCTCGCGACTGCGCTCGAGCAGGCGGGGAAGGACCGTGGGCTGACCTTCGAGGCATCGGGCTGTGACTACCTGTTCATCGACGAAGCCCACGAGTTCAAGAATCTCGCCCGCGCGTCCGGGGTCACCGAGCTCGCGAACGAGGGCTCGCACCGGGCCACCGACATGGACCTCAAGCTGAACTATCTGCGGTCGATGCGCCGCGAGGAAGCGATCACGAAGGGCATTCCGCCGGAGGAGTACGTCGAGCGTGTGGCCACGTTTGCCACAGGCACGCCGGTCGCGAACTCTCTCGCCGAGCTGTGGGTGATGCAGCACTATCTGCGTCCGGATCTCCTCGAGGACGCCGGGGTCGCCTCGATCAACGACTGGGGAGCGACGTTCACCGACACCGTCGAACGAGTCGAGCTCAATTCGTCGGGATCGAGACTGCGGGCCATCACCCGGGTCGGTGAATTCACCAACGTCGGCGATCTCATCGGCATGACCAGCGTGTACACCGACGCGGTTACCCGCGATCAGGTGCCGGCGAACCTTCCGGTCAAGGACGGTGGCCGCAACACCGACGTCACGTTCACCCCGGCGCTGGAGGTGCAGGACTTCATCGCCGATCTGGGCTACCGGGCCGATAACGCCGACGTCAAGCGCCCTGATCTCGACAATGCCCTCAAGGTCGCCAACGACGGCCGCAACGCCACCCTCGATCCGAGGGTGGCGCACATGGACCCGGCACCACCGGAGCATTCACGGGCGCACATCGTCGCGCAGCGAATCCTGAACGTGCACAACGAATCGAGCGAGAACGCCTACCTCGATGCCTCCGGTGAACCGCACCCGACGCCGGGTGCGTTGCAGATCGTGTTCTGCGACCGCTCCACCCCGAAAGCCGACGGGTCGTGGTCGATCTACGACGGGATCCGCGAGGAGTTGCTCGCCGGCGGGATGGAGCCCGCACAGATCGCCTACGTCCACGACTACCCGAAGCCGTCGGAGAAGGCCCGCCTGTTCGAGATGTGCCGCACCGGAAAGGTATCGGTGGTGTTCGGGTCCACCGAGAAGATGGGCACCGGCACCAACATCCAGGATCGTGCGATCGCACTTCATCACGTCGATGTGCCGTGGCGACCAGCCGACCTCGAACAGCGTGAGGGCCGAATCATCCGGCAGGGCAACCAGAACGCCCATGTCAAGGTGTTCAACTACGTCGCCGAGAAGACCTTCGACACCGTCATGTGGCAGACCGTGCACCGCAAGGCGCATTTCATCGAGCAGCTCAAGAAGGCGGACCGCTCGATGCGGCGGGTGGTCGATCTCGACAGCGACTCGCTCGCCGAGAACTCGGCCATGACCAAGGCCCTCGCCACCGGCGATGATCGGTACATCCAGCAGATCGAGCTGGACTCCCAGCTCCAGGAGCTCCAGTCCGAAGCGGATTCGCATTTCGCCGAGCAACGCTCCATCGAACGCGACCGGGACCGCCTGCGCCGCGAAGTACCCCGCGCACGCCAGCGGGTCGCCGGATTGAAAGAAGCGGCACCGGTGCTCAAAGGCCGGCGCGACGTCGAGCAGTGGCCCGGCATGACCATCCGCGGAGTGTTCTACGACAAGCGCAGCGACGCCGCGAATGCGATGGCCATGGCGTTGCAGGGCACCTACCAGGCCCTCAAGGGTGAAGGGTTGACCAAGTCGATGGTGGTCGCGGAGATGAGCGGATTCCCGATCGAGGCATCTCGCCCGGCCCAGGACAGTGCGCTGTATCTGTCGTTTTCCGGTCTCGGTTCCTCGACGAAGGTGATCGAAGCGCACGATCTGTATCCGAGGATCGGAGACGGAGACCGCAGCCAACACGCGTTCGGTCTGCTCACGCGGATGGAGAACATGGCGTACACCGTCGACACCGACCTCGCGAAGGCCGAACGCTCACTCGATCGAGACGAACAACGCCTCGACGACCTCGAACTGGTCGAGCTATCCGACTTCCCGAAAGCGGTACAGCTGAAGGACCTCTCGAACGAAGTCGCCCGGCTACGGCGCGAAATCAAGGAGGCAGAAACGAGTCCCGAAGCCCTCGCCCGCGACGCTGCCCGTGCCGAACGTGCAGCAGCGAAAGGTCGAGAGCAAGGGTGGTCGCTGATGCTCAACCCCACCCCCGCACTCGTCGAACAACTCGGAATGGGCAGCGCCGACAACGTCCGCGCGATGATGCGCCAGGCCGAAGTAGAAGCGTTACAGCGCACTTCATCGTCGAGCATCGATGCGATCGACCCGGATCGACCCCGTCGCGGACTATCTGCACCACCCGAAAACAGGGCACCGGGCACCGGTCGACCGGATCCTGATCGGCGCCGCCCACCTCCAGAGCCGAACGGGCCCACCCGCGACCAAGGGCCCCAATTGGAGTAACAGGTATCTGACTCGCCGGATCTGCCACCGGTCCGGCGAGTCATCAGTTCAGCTCGAAACTGCCGGATCGCGGGCCGAACTTCTCCTACTTCAAGTCATGTCCCACCGGCGGCCGCACGATGTATTGAAAGTAGGCACGGTGATCGAATCCGTTGGCCCGCTGGTACTTCGCCCCCTTGGCACGCATCTGAATGTTGATGACAGCTGCCTCACCCACATCAGCGTCCGTAACCTCCCATTCGAGTTGGGCTTCCGTGCCGCTTGCGGAAATGGCGGAGGCTGCGTGTGTGCCTGCGGGAGTGATGAGCTCCCATTCCAGTGGTCGGTCGCGTCCGTCGGTACCGGTTACCGTGACCTGAACTCGGTCTCCTGGGCGAAGGATCGCACCGGTGACCTTGCCCTCAAAGATTTCCCCAATCGGACCGTCCCAGCCGGTGAGTCGATGACCGAAACAGTCCACCGCGGACTCAATCCGCGGATAGATTTCTCCGGCGGGATCTCGCGTGCTCATATACAACGTCACCTGATTTCGGATCTGACCGGCGATACCGGAGAGGAGTTCCTGCTCGAAGGTCACCAAGGGCCTGCTGTGGGCTGTGGTGTTGCGGAGTTTTTCCATGCGCACTAGAAGTGGATAGGCGTCTCCGAGTGCAGGTTCTAGGTCCGACCAATACGTCTTGGCGATCTTGACCAAGTCGTACATGTTCGCATAGGTGAGGCCGGGCCCATCCGTTTCGGCTACACCGCGACGTTCCCTAGTCTTCTGTTCAGCCTTGGCTCTTTCTGCCCACAACTCGCGTTGCTGCTCTGTCGACACTCTTTCGATCCAGTCGGCATCGTACTTCTGCAGGAACACGTAGCCCATCAAGGATCTGAGGGCGTTCTCGCAGGTTGACTGGGCAATGCTCGGCTCAAGGGTCACCATGACCACATGCTGCCACGCACCCGATTGCAGTGGGCTGATGCACTTGGTCCGATGTCGCAAGATATTTCCGATCGCGCATTAGGCCCTTGCGTAGGTGTCACCGTCGTACGGTCGAGGGATGGCTCTCGGAACGATCATCAGAGATGTGTACTCCAACGACGAACGCAAAGATATGCGAAAAGTCCTGCGAGCGTTTCTCTGTGGAGGTTGGAATACCGCCGGGATCTACTGCTTCTGGGACCCGGACACACACGACGCTCTCTACCTCGGTTTGGCCAAGAACCTCCCCGACCGGTTTGCCAATCACAATGGGTTGAAGGGCACCCCAGGTAACGGGAACAAAGCGATAGAAGTCGACGCATGGTTCGATGCCCACGAACGGCTGGGCTACAGCATCATCGTGCAGTCGGACGTCGCGGACGATGCCACGGAGGGTTACACGAAGAGTGCCGAAGGTCAGCTGATTAAGGGCCACCAGAAGGCATTTGGCAAGATCCCGCCGTGGAACAACATGGGCGGCAGCGTCGACGGAGCCGCGAAGGCCGGGGATCTGACCGGAGCATGGTTCGACTTCCTCACCGGTCGCCAGGACAGCCTGCTCGTGGCACGACGAACGATCCGGCAACTCGATGACGACGCCACAGCTGAGTTCAACGAAATCGATATCATGCTTGCTCGCACACAGCTCGCCTTGGCCCAGTTCGATTCGGAGATAACCGATCACTCGATCGTCAAGGGTCTTGAGTATCTCCGTGACACTCCGGTCTTCGGCCGAACATCGGAACGCCACGACGAGTTGATCGAATACCTACACGAGCCCGCACCACACCCCGAACTGAGCGACTGAGCGCGCGTCTGTTCGTGTCCGTTCTTTACAAGCCGCGATCGAGATCGATCCCCCGATTCGGCTCGACGTCCGGTGGGGTCTGTCTGCGCGTGGCGGCATCCGTCGTTGACTGTCCACTCGCCGCTGACGGGGCACTGGCGAGAGAACGTGCACGTGCAGCATCCTCGCGATCCGCATCACGCAGAACTTCGGTGTCACGTCGTTGATCGGTGATTCCCTCGACGGGCCGACCGTCTCTGAGGGGCGCAGCAGTGACGTCGGTTTCTCGGCGTAGTCGCTGCTCGACCGCTGCACGTTGGGGTGCCGTGAGCTTCTGTCGGCGGCGGCGAGCATGTTCGGTGATAGCGGTATCGAACACGGCGGCGGATGCAAGATCGGCGGCGCGGCGGTCGGGGTCGCCCGCGCGTGCCGCGATCGCGGACCATTCGCCAGTCTCGGCACCCACCCGGCCGGCGGCGTCGCGAGCAGCGCGTTGGGTGTCGCGGACCTGGCGTGCAAGTCGCTCTTCGCGTAGTCGTGCATCGTCGGCGGCCGGTTCGAGGGTCTTACGCTCGCGTCGTTTTGCGGTCGACAGCTGCTCGGTGAGCGACGTGTGTTCATTGCGCGCAGCCTCGTGTTGCGCGGTGATCCGGCGTAGTTCAGTCTCGATTTCGCGGGCTGCTGCGATCGCTGCGGCGTGCTCGTCGAGTCGGGCGTACAGCTTTTCGGTGTCGGCGACGACGGTGGGTTCGGTGCGGTCGCGTCCGGCGCGGTCGACGAACGCGGTCAGCTCTGCGTCCGGGAGGAGACGGATCGGGTCCTGTTCCATTTTGGCGAGCAGGGCGGCGTCGGCCGGCGAGAGCGCCGGTTGCGGATCGGGGGCACTCTCGATGATGTCTTCCGCCGACAGTTCTGTCGGGGCCGGCGCTTCGTGCTCGGGCTGCTCGACCACGGTATCAAGTTGTGGTGCGTCAACCGCCTCGGTGGTGGCAGTGGGCTGCTCCTGCGTCGTCACGGTCGGGGTGTCGGACATCGCGGAACGCTTCGCTGCCTGTTCGGCCCGCCACAGCATCGCTTCGGTGCGGTCGACGTCGGCCTTGAGCTCGATGAGGACGGCGAGGTCGATGCTCTCGGCCGCCAGGCGTGCGGTGGTGACGTCGACGGCGGTGACTTCTCCCCCATCGGCGGCGGTGACGCGCTCGTATTCGGCGGCGGCGTCGTGTGCGCGGGTGCGGGCGGCGGTGGCGGTGTCGTCGACGAATCCGGCGCGCCAGATCTCCCAGTCGAGACCGCGCTGAGCGAGGGCGCGGGCATCGTCGTCGTCCCCGGCGGCCGCCACGTCGGCGGCGACTGCGGGCCGGATGACGGTGTCGATGTGATGCCAGAGCGCTTCGGCCTCGAACTCGGTGTCCATCCAGTCCTGGCGGGTGTCGAGCATCGCGATCCGGGCGGGGCGTTGCCGGTCCGCGCGCTCCTGCAGCTCGGCGAGCATCGTGCGGGCATGGAACTGTGCGGGGCTGGTGCCGTCGGAAATCCGGCCGCGCAGCTCCCTATAGTTGGTTCTCGCGTCTTCGAGGTCTTGGGTAAGCAGTCGTACTCGTTCGTCGGTGGTGACCGTCGGGTACGGCAGAGCCAACACCCGTGCGTGTTCGAGCATCGCCGCGTACGGATCGACCTCTGGATCGATGTCCGGATCGTCGGCGGTGACGTCGTCGCTGTAGCTGTCGTACTCGGGCGGCGGGGCGTCGTCGTACTCCAGCGGCGCATCGAGTGCGTCGAGGGAGGCGAGGTAGTCCGCATCGCTGCCCAGCGGGATTGTCGGTGCGGCTGCGTCGACTGCTGCTGTCGGTGAGTTGACCGGGGCCGGAAGGTAGTCCGGATCGGCGAATTCGGCGGGCAGCACGTCGGCAGTAGTGTCGCCGATCGTCTCGTCGAGCGGTGCGAGGGCTTCTTCGTCCTCGACCGAGAGCGGTTCGTCGGCCAGTGGGGTGTAAGTGCGGGCGAGGTGGTTCTCGCGCACCAGCATCTCGGCCCGCCACGTCAGTGCGGTGGCGAGTTCGTGGGCGGGCAGGGTGACACCGTGATCGACCGGGTCGATGCCCCCGTGCAGGAACTCGTACGCAGTCCCCAGCAACTCCCCCGGCGTCCACAAGGTGGGGTCGGCGTCGTCGACGGTCGCCACGAGTGAGGGCCATGCCGGGTCGGACATCACGCGGGTGGCGGCGCGCTCGCCGAGCAGTTCGGTCAGCATCGGTGCCCAGGATGGTTCGAGGACCGCGCCGTCGGTGTCCGCGTCGAGCGCGGCGGCGGAGAGTTCACCGGACAGTCGCCACCACAGTGCGGCAGCGGGCAGCTCGTCGGGTAGCGGCGAGGTGGCGAGGGAGTCGCGGACGAGGGTGTGGACTTCGATTCCGGCGCGTGCGGCGGCGGAGAGTCGGTCGGCGAGGATCGGGAAGTACGGGTCGCGGGCGATGTGGGTGTCGAGTTCGTCGACGAACGGACGCCATCGGGCGACGGCATCGTTTCCGGTGTCGATCATTTCGGCGGCGCGGCGGTCGAGGCTGCGTTGCGCTTTCACCGATTCGGCCGCGTATTGCTCGGGTCCGGTCGGACGGCGGTCTGCCGGGTCGACGTCGTGTGCGGCGCGGAACACCGCAAGATCGGTGAGCAGTTCGAGGTCGGGTTCGTCGGTGAGTATCGGGCGCGCCCACACCGGTGCAGTTGTCGGTGTCCATGTGGCGACGTCGGCGGCGATGCGTTCTCGATGACCAGTGATGGCGTCGGCGCGGGCGTCGAGGTAGCTCGCCCACTCCGGTTCCTTGCGCAGTGCGTCGGGGATGGCGGGCAGCCACGGCAACGGCCCCCGCCCCGATGCTCCACGTGCTGCGGAGTGGCGTCCGGTGGCGTCGAGTCGCCAGTCCAGGACTGCGGCCCGATCTCCCGCGGTGCCGAGTTCGCGTTCGGTGATCGCGGCGTTCAGTGCGACGACAGGGTCGTCGCCTCCGGCGGCGAGGATCGCGAGATGACCACGCAGGACCGGCCACGCGGCGTCGTCGGTGAGGCCGGCGATCGCGGCGTCGGCGGCGGTGTCGATCGCGGCCATCACTGCGGGTCCGGCGAGGACTTCGCAGGCGGTGGCGACGGAGTAGTCGTAGGCGTTCGCGGCCGGTGCCAGGTTCACATGCGGATCGCCGGCAGCAGCGAGGGTCGAGTGCGCCGATACCTGTGCGCCATCGCGGCGCAGGATCGCCCGGAAGTCGTCGACGGCGGTCGGGGGAAGCATTCCGCGTTCGGTCATCGCGGTGTGCAGATCGCCGTCGGAGGCGGTCGCGAGATACATGTGGTTGTTCAGTCGACCGCGGGTGAGTGCGACGTAGGCGAGCTGTCGGGTTTCGTCGCCGGTGGCCACGACGTGGCAGGTGTCGGCGGTCGAGCCTTGCGCGGAGTGGACTGTTCCGGCGTAGCCGAGTTCGGTCGATTCCTGGACGTAGTTTGGTGACAGGGTGACGGTGCGTCCGAGTTCGAGGTGGCGTACCACCAGTGATCCGTCGCGGCCGACTTTCTCGACGGTCCAGCGGTCACCGTTGCGGACCCAGTCGGTCTGCGAGAGTGGGTTGCGGCGGTCGTTGGAACGAGTGCGGACGATGTCCCCGGCGCTGGCGCGGAGCCCGTCGGCGAGGACGGCTTCCCGACCGATCTTGGCGTCGGTGGCGGCGAGGCGGTCGGTGCGGGCGCGGGTGTTGAGTTCGGCGACGAGCTCACGGGTGGGTGCGAGCAGCAGTGCGTCCTTGCCGGCGGCGCGGTCGGTCGACCATGCGATGTAGGCGTCGTCGGTGACGGTGGCGATGGAGCCCACGTGCAGCCGGGAGTGGTCGATGTAGAAGCCGATCGCGGCGTCGTCGCCGTCGCGCAGTGCCAGTGATGCTGCGCCTTCGGCCGCGCCGGTGACCGGGTCACGGAACCGCACCACCTGCGAGAGCGTGAGAGCGCCGACGCGGTCGTGGATGTCGCGGAGCACTCCGCCGGAGGCAACGGAGGCGAGCTGTTGATCGTCGCCGATCAATCGCACCGTTGCGCCGCGTTCGGCGAGGGCGGTGACGGCGTCGTCGAGGTCGAGGGTGCCGGTCATTCCGGCTTCGTCGACGATGACGAGAGTGTCCGGTCCGATGTTGGTGTACCACTCGGGGACGGACACCGGATCGCCGTTGCGTAGACGTTTGGTGATGTCGACGAACTTCGCCAACGTATCGGTAGTCGTCAAGATATCTTGACGCAGGACTGCGGCGGCAGCAGCAGTCGGCGCGAACCCGACAACGTGTCCGCCTGCGTTCTGCCACGACCGTGTCAGTGCGGTCATGGCGGTGGTCTTGCCGGTTCCGGCGGGTGCGAGTGCGAGCTGAAGTTTCGCACCGGAGGTCGCCATTGCGCGCACCAGTGATCGCTGTCCGGCGTTGAGTTCGCGTCCGTTCGCAGCGGACTCGAGCAGCGCCATTTCGACGTGCTCGTCGGCGATGGCAACCCCGTCGTTGCGTTGTGCGAGAGCGACGATGCGAGCTTCGGCATCGAGGACGGCGTTGGTGGTGAACAGGGTTGCTTCGTGGCGGGTGTGCACGTCTCTGCCGTCGCGTCGACGCATTACCTCCGGGGCGATGTCTGCGGCGACGTCGTCACTGAGTTCGTCGCCCAGGGTGACGGCGTGGTCGGTGCTGCAGGCGCGGTCGGTGATCGCTTCGACGAGGTCGGTGATGCGATCGGCCGGCGGGTTCGCGGTGCGGACCTGACGGATCGCTTCGGCGCGGATGTTGTGCCGTTGGTAGCGCGAGCGTGCACGGGAGACGACCTCGACGACTTCGGCGGCGGTGTAGTCGATCCAGCGCGGGTCGTCGATGTCCACGCTCGCCCGGGTGCGCTTCTTGCCGGTCACCTCGGCGACCATCTTCGACAGTGCCTTCGGTGAACCGAGTACGTCGATCGCCTCGGCGCGCCACCCTCCGCGTTGCTCGGCGTGCGAGCGCGGTTCGTGTTTGGCCTGCCGGGTCTCCAGTGTCGCGCGCTGCGCCAACCGGATCGCTTCGATGGCGGTCGGTTCGCGGTGATGCTCGGCCTGGAACTCCCGTGCGAGTTCGGCGGTGCGCACGACGATGGCGGCATTGCGGGAGGACCAGCGCTCGGCCAGACGGGTATCGAGGCCGACGATTTCACGCACGGGTCGCTTCGACCGGTCCTCGCTCGGGCGTTCGGCGAAGTCGACTCCGATGCGTTCACGCAGTTGCGCTTCGAGGGCGGTGTTGTAGACCTCGGAGGCGGGAACGTTGTTGCGGTACAACGCGGCCCCGTCGAGCGCGAGCCACTTCGTCGTCCCGTCCGGCAGGGTCGTGGAGACCTTGTTGGAGATCGCGACGTGGGTGTGCAGGTTCGGATCCCCGGCGCGTGAATCGCGGTGGGTGAACGCTGCGGCGATCAATCCGTTCGCGTCGACTTGCGCGACACCGCCGTTGCCGAGGCGGGTGAAGCAGGCGTGCTCTTCGAGGTATTCGAGTGCTGCTGCGATCGCGGCGTCGTGCGCTGCTTCGATCTCTTGCGAGATCTCCCGCGGCGCAACGGCCCAGAGCGCCGACACACTTTTCACGGGCGTGAACGTGAGGTCGAACCCGGCGACGGCTTTGGTGTTCTGTCGCCCCGATTTTGCGACCCACCCGGACAGTTCACGTTCGTCGGCCGGGGCGCGTCCGTACTCGCGCTCGAACATCTCCCTCGCGACGCGGGTGCGGATCGTTGCGCGCGATTCGGCCTCGATCGGTGCGTTCCATTTCTCGCCGGCCGCGAGGTTGTGCTCGACGAACGCCTTCGCGCACGCGACCCGGTAGTCGGAGGCTCCGTTGTCGATCTTGAATGCGCGTCCGAGCTTGATCGCCGCCGACGCTGCCCGCTCTGCGTTCTTAGTCGACGCACCGGCAGCGAGCTCGGCCGCGAACTTTTCCGCGTACATGGTGTCGGCCTCGGGGTGCAGGCCGTCACCGAACAGCGCCTTCATGTGCGCCTCGGACACCTGTTCCCCTGCGCCGATGGTTTCCAGCTCGGCGAGTCCGGACCCGGTCCAGCGGCCCGGAGATTCGCCCTTTTCGGAGTAGTACTCGGCCAGTGATGCGGCCCCTCGTTCGGTGGAATCTGCCGCTGCAACCTGCCTGGTCAGGTACGTATACCCGTCCCCCGCGGTGAGCTTGTGCAGACCCATCATGGACCGGACCCTACCAGCGAAATCCACAAAGTGGCCTGAATGCATGAGGTCTGTGGGGTTGGTCTTGGCTTTCGGTTCTAGATCGGTGGTGCTTGGGATCAGTGGTCTTGGGATGGGGTTTCGGTGGTGGTGGATCGGGATGCGGGAGGAGGTTGTGTCAGGATCTGTGAATTCGAGGGTGTTCGGGGTTAAGGTGGGCGGCATGGCGTCGACTCAGGCTCGGATGACTGCGCGTGCTCGGGCACGGGCAGCGCAGCAAAAAGTCGTCGCCGACCGCAAAGCGCGCGACGAGAAGAACATGGGCTCGTTGACGGACTACTTCGCGGCCGCTGACCAGATCGACGCGGCCCGGCTGGCGATGGCCCGCGCGCTCGACGACATCCGCGCTCGGGAAGGAACACTCAGCGCCGCTGCGACACTCGCGGGGATCACGACCGGCGAAGCTCGCAAACTTCTCGCACTGCTCGCCGACACCGCAGCGCCGTCGGCGAGCCCAGAGACCGGCGACGACGCCTCGGTCTCCGACTCGGATGCAAACGCAGAATCGCGTGATGGATCGGCCTTGAACGAGCCGGGTGACTCGGCGTCGACAGGCGATGCAACGACGAACAAAGCCGCGACCGTCGACAGCGTCCCGGACGCCGAGTCCGCGACAAGTCAGGGGTAGCCGGTGACCGCAGCGGTGATGCAACTGGCGTTGTTCGGCGACGACACCGACGCCGCTGAGTTGCAGTCGGTTCGCCGGGTGTGGCGACCGTTGCAAGGGCCGTTGACCGCCAAGACGGTGGCACGGTTCTGGACGAAGGTCGTCAAAACTCCGACGTGCTGGTGGTGGCGTTCAGCCGTCAGTTTTCCTGATTCCTATGGGAGGTTCACCTTCACCGACGGCGACACACCACGCACGTTGTCCGCGCACCGGTTCGCTCTTCTGCTCGAATACGGCGACCTCGATGACGGGATCGTCGGCGAGCACGACTGCGACGAAACACTGTGCGTGCGAGTGGCCGACGGTCACCTCAAACGCGGCACCCAGTCGGCGAACCTCGCGCACGCCGTCGCAGTCGGCCGGCACATCGGACCGACACCGGCAGGCGGGGATCCACGCGGACGCTACGGGCGCGCGATCGCGATCCGCGACGCACTCGAAGACGGCTACGACGAACCGCGACTGCGGGCCGCTCTCGCCGGCCACAGCTTCGACGCCCAAGCACCACCAACACTGTTCTGATACGACAACGACGACGTTGTCGGCGGCGAGCTGTAGAGATAGATCCATCAGGCTTCGGGCCGCTGCACCGCCCCGGTGAGAGCAGTCCTCAACGATAGGGACTTCGAGATGACGCTCTCCTCGCTCTTCACCGACGACGTCGGACCGCTCCCCCTGCTCGCTGTCGCCGGTGCTGGACTCTTGATCTGGTACGTCCGGTACCTCGGCGAGAACGACCCCGGATGGAAGGGTTTCGTGGCAAACATTCTCACCGTCATCGGTGTCGGCGCGTACCTCGTCGTTCTCGCTGTCGTGTTCGGCGCGTTCATCGCGGTGATCGGCGCGTTCATCGCGGTGATGCTGTTCATGGTTCCCCTGTTCGCACTCGGCGGTGCCAGCGGAGTCGATGACCGCAGAGCCCGTCGCGGGTACTACCGCGACCGGTACGACAACGATTACTACTGACCCTCCGACACGCACGAACAGTCTCTGTGCACGTAGTGCACTCGGGCGATGCTCAGCCGGTGCAACAGCGGTTGTGCAGTCGCTGCAACGGTCACGTGCGGATCGTGTGCACCGCGTCCCGACACCGGATGCAACGGGCACAAGGTTTGAGAGAGAGCGTCGCCTGTGTACGCGGCCCGGGTACAGCGTGAGCGATGAATGCGGATAGTCCTGACGCACGACCGCAGCTGTCGGTCGAGGAGATCTTCGAGCGGCATGGCGAGTGCAGACGCCGACTCAGTTCGTCGTGCCGTGCATCCAGGCAATGACGTCGAGGACTCGTAGCGCACTGATCTCGTCGGGCAGTCCGGCCTTCGCCCGAATCGAACGCAACCGCGCGTCGAGTGCTCCGCCGTCGGCACGCAGCGCTTCCCGAATGGGGTTCAGATGCAGTGCCTTCGTGTCCAGCACACGTCCGACGACCACGTCGTAGATCGGCACGAGACGGGGACGTTTGCGGGCCATCAGCTTCGTAGCGATGGTGCGGCCGATGTCCCCCACGCTCCGCAATTCGTCCTCCAGACGCCACAACGGTGCCTCCGACGTGAACGGTTCGGTCTCATCGACGAGGTCGCGGTCGGGGCCAACCGACTCCAGGAGTTCGGTGAATCGGTCGACTCGGGTGACGAGCAGATCGCGTGCCGCGTTTGCCGTGACCGCAACCGACAAGAAGGTGACCGCAACGAGGTCGTCGGCGGTGAATCGGTTGCTGTCGGCGACGCGGTTCTGCGGTGCCCAGCTGTCGAAGTACGCGCCGGTGTAGCACCCGGCATCGAGGTAGGTGCCGCCGTAGTACCGACGCAGCAGAGCGACCGCATCGTCGTCGGAGTCGGCGATCAAGGGCGGTGGAAGAGTGACACTCATAGCGGTCGATCGTGTCAGACAACGGTGGTGTCGACGTCGGGTTCCGGGTGGGGTTCGATGCGCTCCATGCTGTTGATGATCAGCGCGGTGCGCTCCGGCGGGCCAGACACACATGCGGTCGCAGCGATCGGGCCCGCCGTCTCGACGCACGATCGGCCGGTGTGTGCGAACGCGCGCGGGAACATCCAGAAGTCGATCGAATCGTCCAAGTCGACGAGTCGCCCCATCGCCCACTGACCTGTCTGCTCATTCGTCTGCACTGTGACGTCCTCGAGGGTGCCGTGCACGACGACGTGCGTCCCGTTGGGGACATCGCCGTCGAGCACCTCCCGCACTCGCACGAGAGGCTGCGGTGTGGCGGCGTGGTCGTTCGGCATGGTCCCCAGGCTTCCACCAGGCTCCGACACGAATGTGGCGTTGTGAGGCCGACGGCTCCGATGTGGCCTGTCAGCGGCGGGCGCGCCTGGGGGGGTCGAGCTACGACTCGGTGCGATCGGGTGCGGTGGTGGCGTCGCAGATCCTGTCGTCTTCACCTGCGTACCGGAAGGTGCGTTGACCTGTCGAGACCATCCTGGGCGTTCGCCGTCGTCGGCAGGTGGGTCGAACGTCCGCTCGTCTGCCATACCGCCAGTTTCTCGTCTGCCACGACCGATCTCGGGCGGCGTCGACGCGGTGATGTGACCGGGGGAAGGTTCAGAGGTAGAGCAGGTTCATCTCGCCTGTTCCGTCGAATCGTTCGAGGCTGTCGAGGACGCCGTTGAAGTTCGCGGTCCGGCATCGTCCGAGGCCGACGATGAGTGCGAAGTTGCCGTCGAGGGTGACCAGATACGACGGGGCGCAGCCGTTGTCGGGTGAGACGTGTTCGCGGGCGTCGAGCAGTGCGTAGCGGACGGCGTCGGCGGCTGCTCTCTTGGCGGTGGCGAGGTCCGGCTCGGCTCCGGATGCGGTGATGATCTCGGGGTTGTTCTCGGGGCGGGTAGTGACGGTCCAGGTGATCATCGTCGGTGTTCCTTTCCTCGCGCTGTCGTGGGCGGGCCGTGTAGGACTGGAGCCTCGCACGGCGAGCGCAGCGAGTCGGGCGAGGCGACCGCCATTGTCGGTCGGGTGTGGAGTGCCGGCGAAGCTGTGGATAACGACGTTCGGCCCCGCGGTGCGGGGCCGAACGTGTGGTATAGGTCAGGCGTTGTCGAATGCGTCGAGAATTCTGGTGGGGTCTCGGCGGAAGCGGCCGCCGTCGACGAATACCCCGACCGCGGTGCGGTGAACGCGGCGCAGCTCCTCCATGAGGGTGTCGTAGCCGACGCGGTCGGTGATGCGCCAGGTGATCGGGCCCATGTGCAGGTCTGCCCAGTGGACGGTGCGGCGTTGTTCGGGGACGTAGCGGCTGTGCGCGACGACGGAGTGTTCGGGGCCGCCGAGCCACACGACAGATATCGCGGCGGCACCGAATTGTGTGCCGGGTTGCGCCGGGTGGGGGGCGTGACCGTCCACGCCGACGAGTGAGCCTCGGACGGAGGCGAATCCGGCGATGAGGTCGCAGACGGCTTCGGCGCTGCGGAAGGTCATCATCACGTGCCCGAACGCGACGATCATCTGCGCTTCGTCGGTCGCGGCCGCAGTGACGGTGATAGTGGCGGTCTGTGGGCCGGTGACGATCGCGGTGGTGTGGGTGACGATGGCGGTGGTCCGCGCGTTCTGCGCTGCGCTGGCTCGGCGGCTGGGTCTGGTGGTGTTGCTCGACATGGTGACCTCTCCTGGAAAACGGTGGCCGGACCTTCGCCCTGCCAATTTCTTTTGCCGTGGTGGCTTGAGGAGAGGGCTCAGCGCACGGGGCGGCGGGTCAGCCGGTGGGCCGGAAAGTTTTCAGCCGAAGGCGTTCTGAAAAGTTTTCGGAGCCCTTGGGCCGGCGCAGCCGCCATCGGTTGATGCGCCGGCACGGGTGATGAACACTCGGAGAAGCCACAACGTCACAAGAAATTGATTTCTTCGATGCGGACGAAGCGCAGCGGAGTTCGATTCGGCGGCGGCCCGCAGGGTCGCGTGTGGCCCGCCAGGGCCTGCCCGAGGACTGCACCGGCCACCACCGGCGAGACGGCCGACGCCGCCGGGGTTCGGCGCTCCTGCAGCGCGGTGTGGGGTACGGCTCGCACGGTGACTGTGCGGGAGCGACGAAACGGAACCACGCTCGATGTCGCGGTAGCTCCGATCTTTTCGGTGTGTCCGACGGTGGTCGGGTGTGCAGTTCCGGTCTGGGCGGATTCGGTGTGGATCGTTTAGACTTTCGATCAAGTTCGAGCGTCGATGAGGGTCACGTTCGAGCGCGCCCCACCCGTACCGATTCACCCAGCACTGCGTTCACCGCACTGTGGGTTGTGTGGCTCTGTGAGCGATCGGTACCTGTCCGGTGGGGATTTCCGCGCACCGAAACTGGAAGGCCCTCACCATGTCTGTCTCTCCTGCTGTCGACAAAGACACCGCTCTGGCGCGCGCACGCGCCGCGATCGAGAACCGCACCAAATACATCGAGTCCCTTTTCGACGCCGCCCAGGCATCCGCTGATGCGCGCGAGAAGGTCGCCGAGGCGACTCGCGCCGCTGAACGCGCGAACGCCGAACACGCTGCCGCGTACAAAGAAGCGATCGATGCCGGGTGGACGGTTGCCGAACTCACCGGAAGTGGTCTGACTGCACCGACACCGGTCGGCAAGAAGCCATCCAAGCCCTCTGCCAGGCGCAGCTCCGGTCGCGCTACTGCGCGCCGCCGAGTAGGTGCCGAGAACACCGCCGGCCCCGACCGGCAACACGACGATGCGACCTCGCCGACTGCACCCGGAACGCCGAGCGAACCTGAGTCCTCGCCCGCGCACTGACCCTGCTGCCCTCGCACCACCCGCGCACCGGCACCGGTCGCGGATCCCCCGTGCCCTCGCACGCTCGACACATCTCGCGTGCGGGCGCACCCCATCACGTCTAAGGACCACACACATGACCCAGCCCGGATTCAACGTCGAAGTAGCCTCCCTCGACCGCAACGGCGACCCCGGTTTCGTGCACTACCGCGGCGCGTTCTACACCTCCCGTTCCGCCGGACAGTTCGCACTCACTCAAGCAGCAGCACTGTCGGACACCCGCGAAGTCGACACCGTCTCCGTCGTCATCGACGCAGTCGGCGAGGGCACCTCACGCCGTGATGTCGAGTTCATCGGCACCCCCGGCGAACTCGCCGCCGACCTCACCGCACTCCCGGACTACAAGAACGGTGTCCTGCGCACCGTCATCCCCGCACCACGCAACGTCACCGCGGCAATTGCCGCGATCGTCGAAGCAACACCGCCGCTACCCGACTCGGCGGTCGACGGCCCCGACGCCGTCGCAGTTCTCGACGTGGAGGTGTACTCGGTCCGGCCCGGCCCGATCCCGAACTCGCGCACCGACGTCGGCGCGTACACACCCGAGGACGCGCACCGCATCGCCGAGCAGCTCGCGGCAGATCTCGGCGGCTCCATCGAGCCGATGCGCAACGAGACGGTGCTGCGCGTGACCCACACAGCGGACGTCTCCGACACCGACCGCATCGCCGCCGAACGGTCCGTGCAGGTGCGGAACCTGCGGGCGAACCTCTCCGTCCTCGACCCGGTCGCCGACGCCGAACACATCACCGCCCTCGCCGCCGACCTCGACGAGCTGCGAGCTCGATCGACGCCGGCCGCACGCCCGGACAACACCGCAGCTGTGTCCGCGTCGGTATCGACGCCTTCGCTGGCGAACGCAGCGGACGTCGAACGCTCCTCGACACGTCCGCGCGGGTTGGTCACTCCCCCGACCGGACGCTCGTCCAGAGCGGCACAGGCCACCTCGTCCACGCTGCACACCGCCCCTGCTCCGACACACACAGCGGCGATATCGCGGTCGGCCGATCACGGTCTCGGGTGACCACCGACCACCAGATCCCCACCGCAGAGAAGGGAAGGGCGGCACCGACTACCTCGGCCCTCGCAGCGCTCCGACGAGCTCGGCGACGGTAAGCCTGCGTTCCGGCTCGACGGCGGCGACCTCGGCGCGGTCCTGGCGTTCGAGGCGGTGCTGTGGAACGAACCGATGACCGGCGTACTCCGCGAAATCCACATCACGCCCGGCCGCGTACGCGTGGTCGTTCTTCAGACCGAACAGCAGAAGGGCCTCTACCCGCGATACACATCCAGCGGCGATCCTGATGCGCCGTATCTGGCCGACTACGACATCAACTTCGGCGACGAGGTCCGGATCGGCGATCGCCACTGACACCGCTCGTCCGGCTCAGCTCGGCCGTACACGCGAGAAAGGCACCCACACAGCCGGTGTGGGTGCCTTTGTCGATCGGGCCGGGTTGGGTTGGGCGCGCGGTCAGCGCTGCGGGTGCGGCGCGGTGCCGGGTGCACCGAAGATCCCAGCCGAGCGTGCCCATGCGGTCAGGGTGCGGCGTTCGGCGTCGGTCGTCTCGTCGGCGTGGAGGTAGTCCCACTCCTGCAGCGCATCGAGGTCGCGGGCGTCGGCTCCGACGTGTCCGCACCACCACAGATACGCCCCGATCGGGGACTCCACCTCCGGCCCGTGGGAGTCGACACCGCGGGTGTCCCGTTCGTTACGGGGTCCGGTGCGGGGACTGTCGAGGGTCACTGCCCTGCCCGAAACGTGTTGAGCCGCCGCCACAGTGCTCGTTGAGCGCGTCCGTGCTCCACGAGATGTTCGAACAGGTACTCCTCCGGTAGCTCTTCGGCGGCGTGGACGATGGCCGTTGCCACGGTCCGGTAACTGCGTCGGTAGGACTGAGAGAGAACGATGTCGGCGTAGTGGACGGCGGTGAAGCCGTCTGCCCCGGCGGTGATGACCTCGTTCAAGCGGCGACGCAGGGGCGCGTCTTTGGCTCCGCCGGATCCGGATCGCATGAAGGCTGCGGTGACGCTCGCCGGGTCGTAGGGTTCGCCGGCCAGGGCGAGACCGGCAATCACGACGAACATTCGCCGGTATGCGACGTCGTCGAAGTCGTCGGCGGTCACGATCGCGGTGATGCGCAGGTCTTCGGCGGACACTCCCCCGGTGTGGGCGCTCCACATCAGGGCGCACAGCAGCAGTGCCTCGGGGTCGGTGGACGGCTCGTGAGCTGTCTCGTTGTCGACGGCAGTGTCGTCGTCGACAACGGCGAGGCTGCGAACGACACGCTCGGGCTCGTCGGGCGGTGGAACTGCACTCAGTGGCGTCATCGTCGGGCTCGTTCTCGCAGGTCGATCTCGAACAGGGTCAACGGAGTGGTCGGTCAGGCCGCGGTGAGCTTGTCGATGGCGTCGATCCGAAAGCCGGACCAGTGGGTGTTCTCGTCGACGACCACGACGGGCATCTGCCGGTAGCCGAGTCGGTCGGTGACGAACTCGCGGGCCGCTGCATCTTCGGTGACATCGACGGTTGTGTAGTCGATCCCGTGCTTGTTCAGGCGTCGTTTTGTTTGATCGCAGTTGTTGCATTCGGGTTTCGTGTACACAGTGATCGACATAGCTCACTCCTCGCGAGAATTGTTCCGATATGTCGATTTTACCTCAAATTGCCCCGATTATCCATAGATAAAGCGAGGCATTTTAACTCGAATATGTTGGCGCGCAATAGATTACTGACTGACCAGAAGTTCGCAATTACGTCGGTTGCGTTTCCTTATCGGCGTCCAGCTCGGCAGCGGCGAGCACCTCGAATATGTCGATCTGGCCTGCGGTCTCGGCCATCACCGCACGCCCAGCTCGGGGCGGGTGATGGACTGCACGGCGAGGGAGAGTCGTACATCGCCGGCGTCGACGACGACGGGGTGGATGCGGCTGTACCAGGCACCGGGTGCGTCGAGGAGGGCGGTGACCTCGACGCGGCCTGCGGGTGCGGTGCGGTAGCCGAGAATGTCGATGATCGTTCCGTCGAACTGGGTATCGAGCGAAATCAGTTTCATTCCAACTCCTTTGAGACGGCGGCGCGCGGGCGTGGTGGATGCGGCCAGGGTGGCGGTCATGAGTACTCCCAAGGTCGGGCGGAGAAAGACTTCAGCGACGACGGTCGCGGGCCGTGCGCAGGCGCTCAGGAAGGCAAGGTCTGGCAGTCGGCGCATTCCCAGCGCCCGGCGGTCGAGGTGCAGGTCCGTCGCTCTTCACAGAGCCAGCAGATCTGGTTGCGCTTGCGGGTCGACACCTGTTGCGCGGCAGCCACGGTGGCGGCCTGTGCGCGGTACTGCTCACGGGTGCTCGCATCACGGACAGCGAGGTCGGCGCGGACCTGCTCCGGATCTACGGCCAATCCGCCGGTTCGTACGTTCAGCATGTCCCCGAACGCTGCGCGGCAGGACTGACACACATCGCCTGGCGTAGCGACCGGAACAGTACACCCGGGCAATGCGCAAGACGTGAACAGCGTTGCCTGCCAACCGTATTCGATCTCGCCGGTGCGTGTCGATGTCATACCCAAACCATACAGCGTCACGCTGTATGGTTGCAAGGGGTTCGGCGGAGTACTTACAGCGTGGGGCTGTAAGGTGCGGGTATGTCGACAATCATGCTCGTGCGGGGATCGGAGGAACCGTGACCGATACCGAATTGACCCTCTCGGAGGTTCTGGCACTGATCGAGGCCTCGACCGGGAAAGCGATCGCGTCCTCAACGTGGCGGTCATACGTCGCTCGTGGCCAGGCCCCGAAACCTGCCCGCCACCTCTCGCGCACTCCGCTGTATTCGCGGGAGGACATCGAGGCGTGGATCGCAGGCCGACCCGGCAGTGGTGCACGAACCGACCTGTACCCACGCTGATCGCCGTTCGGCGTTCCCGGTTCACCCCTGCGCGCGTCAACATATCTTGACGAACCAGAAAGGCCCCGGCCATCGGCGTGATGGTCGGGGCCTTCCTGCCGTGCTGGTTGCGACGCTCCAGCGGATGGTTAGGCGTCGTCGTCGACGGCGGCGTACGCGGCGTCGACGGTGATGTTGCCGATCGCGGCCTGCTCCACCGGGGTCAGGGTGTGCCCGCTGTCGGCGAGGAAGGTCAGGTAGCTGTCGATGCCGACCATGCCTCGGTAGTGCTTCGAGGAGAACCGCCAGTAGTCCTTGGCGTCCTGCGGTCCCGTCAGGCGGGCCTCGAACGCGGTGAGCACACGGGCAAGCAGCAACACCTCGGCGCGAGCGGGCGTGGCACCGGTTGCCTTACGGTCGACCTCGCCCAGCGGTGAACCCATGATCTCGCCGTACCGCTCCGAGCACTTGGATTCGGTGAACACGTCGCCATGAGCCGCCAGCGCGGTCACCATCCACTTGGTGGCGTTCTTCGGGGCGGTCTTGCCTGCGAGCAGACCGGTGAGGAATGCACGTCGGGCTTCGGTGGCGGTGGCTCCGGCACGGTTGAGGGCTTTCACCTTGCGGCGTTCTGCGCGTTCGGTCTCGATGCGTTCGGCTTCGGCGCGCGCGGCTGTGCGCTGCGCCGGGGTCAATCCGTCCTCGGCGTCGCCGCCCTCTGCGCCGACGGCGGCGATCTTCTCGGGTGCGAGTTCGAGGCCGGCCGCAGACACGTGGTCGTGGCGCAGGAAGAACTCGCACCCCCAGGCGGTCACTTTCTCGACCGTGTTCGCGTGCCGCAGCTCCTCGTACGCCTCGGCGGCGTCGTCGTCCTCGGTGTCGAAGTCGATGTCGTCCTCGGCGACTTCCTCGCGGGTCGTCTTGTCGACCCAGACGGTGCCGGTCTCGTGGACGTAGACGTGCCACAAGTGCGGTGCGTGCTCCGGGGCGTCGGCCGGGACTGCCGCGCCGTCGGCGGTGCGCAGGTCCGCGAGTGAGTACCACTCCCCCTCGCTGGTGGACGGTTCGTCGTGGAGCAACGTGAAGCCGAGTGCGATGTAATCGGCTGCGGCGAAGGTGGTCTCGGCGCGTTCGTCGATGCGGCGCTGGAGGGTGGCCAGGCGGTACTCGAAACCGAATCTGTTGTCGAAGATCTGCTCGATTGCCTCGGTGATCCACGGCTCCGCCTGTGCGGCGGCTTCGAGATCAGCAAGCAACGCAGCCCCTTCGAGGGTGAGTTGCCGGTCGTCGAGCTGGCGGCGAGCGCGCTCGGATCGTCCTGCTCGACCGGCCTTTTCGACGTACGACTTGGGGACGTGCAGTGCTGTCGCGACCTTCTGCACGTTCAGGCCCAGGTCGAGCAGGCCCGTGACGGCGGCGGCGCGTTGCCCGGTGGTGAGGTCTTCGCGCTGGTCGTTGGATACGACCTGCTCGGTGATGCGTTCGATCCCTGCGGCCTTCTCGTCGTCGGACTGCTCGCGCACCATCACCGGTATCGAGGTGAGACCGGCTTCGCGGGCCCCGAGAGTTCTGCGCTGTCCGTCGTGGACGACCAAGGTTCCGTCGGCGCGGCGGACCGCCGAGACCGCCTGGAGGACACCGTGGGCGGCGATGGAGGCGACGAACTCGGGGTCGGCGGTGATGTCTACGCCGTCGCGGACGTTGGCGGTGATGTCGAGGGCGTGCGGGTCGGCGTCGACGAGGGTGTAGCCGGTCGAGGTCGGTGCCGATTGTGCAGCCATGGTGGTGGTCATGATCGTGGTCTCCCTGGTTAGTGTGTGCAGGTGAGGCACCGGGCAGATATCAGCTGCCCGGTGCCCGTTCGCAGGTGGAGGGTCGAGCGAGGGTCAGCGGTCGGCGGTCTTCACGACGGGTAGTTCCCAGATCGGATCTTCTGCACAGGGGTCGCTGATGTCGACCCATCGCCCGGTGACCGCGTATCCGCGACGGGCGAGCAGGACCTGCGCCGTGTCCGGGGTCCAGTCCATCGGTGCGTGCTTCTCGATGCCGGGCGCGTCGATGTATTCGACCTCGATGCCGCCCCGTCGGATGGACACTCCCAGGCCGCGTTCGGGGCGTTCGTCGCCGTATTCGGAGGTGACTGCCGTGAGGTTCTGCTCGGTTTCTCCCATGCCCCAACCTTACAGCGTCACGCTGTATTGTCAAGTCCTGCAACGGTTTTCGATTCCTGTGCGAATCCGAGCGGTCTCGTTGCGGGCGTCGAACGGCGGCACCATACCCACTCGATTCGCCTACAGCGCAGGATGATCGAGCCTGCGGCTCACGCCGGGTCGGTGCGGCGGGTGGGGTTCTCGATACGGGGGCGCAGGTTGTAGGTGTCGTACCACTGCTGGGCGGCTTGCTTGCTCATGCCGAGGATCTCGCCGATCTTCGACCATGGGACAGGCCGCTCCTGGGTCCGGAGGCGTCCGATGATGGCGTAGCGGTCGGCAATCATCGTCGAGGCGAGGAAGGCGTTGATCTCGAGTGCGTCGACATCGGAGACCGCGTCGTCCATGCGGCGTTGGGCGTTCACGGTCCACGTCCCGGCGTCCTTGCGCCCCTGCTCGTGGACCATCTCGGCTAGGTCGACGTCGACGAGAGCGTCCTTGTATTGGACGTAGAGTTCGGTCAGCTCGGTCGGGGTGAGGACCTTCTCCGATTCCATAACGTCAAGATATCTTGACGTATTCTGTCCGTCAACATATCTTGACAATTAGAGCGTGCTTCAGCTGACTGGGGTTGCGGCTTCGGCGGGGCACCACTGTTGATGGAGGCGAAGGAATCCCTTGCCGTTGCCGATCGGTATATCGAAGCTCAGACAGCAAATCCACTGTCCACGAGCGGTTTTCGCCCACGCATGAAGCAGTCCGGGCGATTTTGTATCCATCGCGAGTCCCTCCGAGCGGACCTTGAGAGGCGTCCCGTCGCGGAAGGATCCTCCGGACGAGCCTGCCACGGTGAGCGCTATGTTTTGTGCACGGATGGACAGATGTCCACGTACTGTTGCCCACCATGCCGAAACCTGGTTGGCGTGTTTGTATCACTCCACA
>NZ_NPFM01000019.1:0-60539 GCF_002258645.1 Rhodococcus sp. 15-649-2-2 | reverse complement strand
ACCGCCGCGACCCGCTGATCCTCTGTAAGTGAACTTCGTACACGCATGCACACGCTCCCCAGTAGTCGGAACTGAATTACTCAGTCCAACTTCCGGGGAGCGGTGCACACCGGTCAGACGTATGCAGTGGTCCATTCACGCGGAACGGGCGGCACCGAAGCTATCGAGCCGACCAACCACCGTCCATGGTGTACGACGCTCCGGTGACCATGCCCGCGTTCTCGGAGGTCAACCAGCCCACCAGTGAGGCGACTTCGGCGGGTTCGACGAGTCGCTTGATGGCAGCCTCCGTCAGCAGCACCTTTTCGAGTACTTCGTCTTCGGGGATGCCGTGTGCAATGGCCTGATCGGCGATCTGTTTTTCCACCAACGGCGTTCGTACGTATCCCGGGTTGACGCAGTTGCTCGTCACTCCGTGGGCTGCGCCTTCGAGGGCCGTCACTTTCGACAGTCCTTCGAGTGCATGCTTGGCGGTGACGTACGCGACCTTGAATTCCGAGGCCCGCAGTCCGTGCACCGATGACAGGTTGACCACCCGCCCGAAGCCGCGAGAGTACATGTGCGGCAACGCAGCCCGAACCAAAAGGAACGGAGCCTCGACCATCAGCGTCTGGATTCTGCGGAACGCGCCCGGGTCGAAGTCGACTATCGGTGCGACGGTTTGGATACCCGCGTTGTTGACCAAGATGTCGATGTCCAAGCGAAGATCGTCCAGCGCGGTGGTGTCGAGCAGATCCACCGACCACACCTCACCGCCGATCTCCGACGCCAATTCCTTTGCGGCAACGTCGTTCACATCGGCGAGGGTGACGCGTGCACCGCGGCCGGCGAGCTCTCGCGCACACGCGGCCCCGATGCCGGACGCTCCCCCGGTGACGAGGGCGGAGCGTCCGGTCAGGTCCGTCACCGCTGTGCATTCTGATCGAGCAGACCGGCCTTCGCCAACTCTGCCTCGGTGGCCAGGTTCTTGGCGTCGGCGATGTCGATGCTTTCGAGCGCCAGTCCCTTGGTCTCCCGAGCGACGACGACGGCAACCACGGTGATCGCGCAGGCCACGGCCAGGTACACCGCGATCGGTACGGACGAGCCGTAGATGTCGAGCAGCTTGACCGCGATGATCGGAGCCAGCGAACCGGCGACGATCGACGTGACCTGGTAACCGAGCGACACTCCGGAGTATCGCATCCGCGTCGGGAACATCTCGGCCATGATGGCGGGCTGCGTTGCGTACATGAAGGCGTGGAACATCAGGCCGATGATGATGGCCAGCAGGATGACGACGTTGTGTCCGCTGTTCATCATGGGGAACGCGAAGAAGCCCCACGTGGCCGCGGTGAGCGCACCGGCGAAGTAGACCGGACGACGACCGATGCGGTCGGCGAGCCTGCCCACCAACGGAATTGTGCAGAAGTGGATCGCGTGGGCGATCAGCATCCACCACAGGATCGTGCTGGTGTCGGTGCCCACCTCGACCTTGAGGTACGTGATGGAGAAGGTGACGACGAGGTAGTACATGACGTTCTCACCGAAGCGCAGGCCCATCGCAGTGAATACGCCACGCGGGTAACGCTTGACGACCTCGAAGACGCCGTAGGACGCAGCCTTGATGACCTCGGCCTGCTTGTGTGCCTCGAGGAAGATCGGGGCGTCGGAGACCTTGGTGCGGATGTAGTAGCCGACGAAAACGATGACGGCAGAGAGCCAGAACGCGACGCGCCAGCCCCAGCTGAGGAAGGCTTCGTCGGACAGTGTGGTCGTCAGCACCAGCAGCGCGACGGTGGCGAGCAGGTTACCTGCGGGCACACCGGCCTGCGGCCAGCTGGCCCAGAATCCGCGAGACTTGTTCGGGCTGTGTTCTGCCACAAGGAGAACCGCGCCTCCCCATTCGCCGCCGACGGCGAAGCCCTGAATGAAGCGCAGCGTCACCAGCAATGCCGGTGCCCAGTAGCCGATCGCCTCGAACGTCGGCAGGCAGCCCATGAGGAACGTGGCTCCGCCGACGAGGACGAGGCTGAACTGCAGCAACTTCTTTCGGCCGTACTTGTCGCCGTAGTGGCCGAAGACGATGCCGCCCAACGGTCGAGCGACGAAGCCGACGGCGTAGGTGACGAAAGCCGCGAGGATCGCGTCGAGCTCACTGGTTCCGGCAGCGAAGAAGATCTTGCTGAACACCAGCGTTGCGGCGGTGCCGTAGAGGAAGAACTCGTACCACTCGACGATGGTGCCTGCCATCGACGCTCCGACGACCTTCTTCAGGCCTGCGGGGGTGGCATCGGGATCCGGCGGTTCGGGTCGTTCGGTCAGTGGCTGATCGACGCTCATAACTTCTCCTGTGTTGCTCGGCACTGCGTGCTCGTATCTGTGACAGACCACACATGTTGCGGGGTTGCTCTGAGTATTGGTGCAGATGTTTCTGGGCGCAAGAGCCATGAACGCAGGTGGGATCTGCAAAACTGCACACATGACACGCGGTGGCGCGAAGATCCCCAGTGCAGATGACCTGCTGGTGCTGCTCGCCGTCAGTCGAACCGGTCGTTACAGCTCCGCAGCCGACGACCTGGGCATCAACCACACCACCATTTCCCGACGCATCGCCGCACTCGAGGACACGCTCGGCGGCCGAGTACTCACCCGTGGAGCCGGCGGCTGGGAGCTGACGCAACTGGGCCACGGGGCGCTGGCCGCCGCCGAGGCCGTCGAGGATGCGCTGCGCACCCTCGTCTCGAGCGATGCAGGCGCGCTGGAAGGCGTCGTCCGTATTTCGGCGACCGACGGATTCAGTGCCTACATCGCAGCCCCGGCCGCGGCGCGGGTGCAGCGCGCTCATCCGCGGGTATCCGTGGAAATCGTCGCGGTCACCAGACGCGCGTCGCAGCAAAGATCAGGCCTGGACATCGAGATCGTCGTCGGACAACCGCAGGTGCATCGCGCGGAGGCCATCCGGCTCGGGGACTACCTACTCGGCCTCTACGCCTCCGAGACGTATCTGAACGAACACGGGACGCCACAGGTGCCGGCCGACCTCTCCGCACACCCGTTCATCTATTTCATCGACTCGATGCTGCACGTCGACGATCTCGATCTGGCCCCCAACTTCACCCCGACGATGCGCGAATCGGTCACTTCCACCAACGTGTTCGTTCACGTCGAAGCCACCAGAGCATCAGCGGGCATCGGACTGCTGCCGTGCTTCATGGCAGACCGTCACCCCGACCTCCACCGAATCCTGCCCGACGCCATCGCCGTGAAACTGACCTACTGGCTCGTCACCCGCACCGAAACACTGCGACGACCGGAGGTGTCGGCAGTGGTCGACGCGATCCGCGCGGTCGTCACCGAGCAGCGCTCGGCTCTGTTGGGAGAGAGCTGACAGATGGCCGCGTCATATTTGTGTCATGACTGAATTCGCAGGCGTAAAGGATCCGTAAGGATCGTCTTCGGGCCAGTTTCGACGGCGTAAACATATCGGTGACCGGAGGGTCATAAGCCCTCCGACCAGCGCTGATGAAGCGTTGGACCGCCAGCGCTGAAGATGCGTTGGACCGCACTATGTCGAAGAGGCTTGAACGTTCATGGCTGATTTGGGTTATCTCCTCGTCACGGCCGCGGGGTTCGGTGTGTGTGCACTGATCCTGCGGGCGTTGGCGACCACTGCCACTACGAAGGCGAAGGCGAAATGACGCTCGACGGAACCATCAACGTCGTACTCGTGGTGATCGCCGCCTCGGTGGTCATCTATCTGTTCGTGGCACTGCTCGACCCGGAGAGGTTCTGAGAACATGACCGCAGCTCTGGCAGCATCGCTCCAGATCCTCGTGGTCGTCGTCGTTCTGGCGATCGCGTACGTACCTCTCGGTGACTACATGGCGAAAGTTTTTGCCACCGAACATGATGTCGATACAAGAACAGAGAGCCTCGGTGCCGCAGGGAGTACAGCCACCCTGCAGCGCACCCGCGGCGGCACAACCGTGTGGGCAGATCTTCGTGTCGAAAAGCTGATCTACCGCCTCTGCCGGATCGACCCGCGCTCCCAGCAGACCTGGGTCGGATACGCGCTCTCGCTGCTCGGCTTCTCCGCTGCGAGCGTCCTCTTTCTCTATGTGCTGCAACGCGTTCAGGGCGTGCTCCCGCTGAACGGAGGACTGTCGGGAGTGAGCCCGTCGGTCGCGTTCAACACTGCGATCTCCTTCGTCTCGAACACCAACTGGCAGTCGTACACACCCGAGACGACGATGTCGAACCTGACGCAGCCCTTGGGCTTGGCGGTGCAGAACTTCGTTTCTGCCGCAGTCGGCCTCGCTGTCGCCATCGCCGTCGTGCGAGGTTTCGTGCGCGTGCGGACCGGCGGTGAGATCGGCAACTTCTGGGTCGACCTGGTCCGCGGAATCCTCCGGATCCTGCTACCTCTGTCGTTCGTCATCGCACTGATTCTGCTGAGCCAGGGCGTCATTCAGTCCTTCAGCACAGGTTTCGCCTCGACGGGACTCGATGGGTCGTCGGTCTCGAACGCTTTGGCTCCTGTCGCATCGCAGGAGGCGATCAAGGAACTGGGCACCAACGGTGGCGGGATCCTCGGCGCGAACTCCGCGCACCCGTTCGAGAACCCGACCCCGTTGACCAACGTCGTCGAGATCATCTCGATCCTGCTCATCCCGGTGGCACTGACCCGCACCTTCGGCACAATGGTCGGTGACCGTCGCCAGGGCCTGACCCTGCTCGCGGTCATGGCGGCGCTGTTCGCAGCACTCCTGACGGTCACTGCCGTTGCAGAATCCGGTGCGCGCGGCGTCGCCGCGCAGGCAGCAGGTTCGATGATGGAAGGCAAGGAAGTTCGATTCGGCATTCCCGGATCGACCCTCTTCGCCGTCGCGACGACGGGAACTTCCACCGGCGCAGTCAATTCCGCACACGACAGCATGTCCCCACTCGGCGGCGGAGCCGTCCTGCTCAACATGCTCTTCGGCGAAATCGCTCCGGGTGGTGTCGGAACCGGCCTGTACGGACTGCTCGTGCTCGCGATCATTGCGGTGTTCGTGGGTGGACTCCTCGTCGGCCGTACACCCGAGTACCTCGGCAAGAAGATCGGGCAGCGCCAGATCACCCTCGCTGCACTGTCGGTACTGGTGATGCCCGCATTGGTTCTGATCGGCACCTCGATCACCGTGATCCTGTCCTCCACCACCGGCTTCCAGGGCAATTCGGGTGACCCGGGTACGCCAGGATCGATACACGGATTCACCGAGGTCCTCTACGCCTACGCCTCCGCCTCGAACAACAACGGCAGCGCGTTCGGCGGGTTGACCGTCACCAGCGACTGGTTCCAGACCTCACTGGGTATCGCGATGCTGCTCGGACGCTTCCTGCCGATCATCTTCGTACTGGCACTGGCCGGTTCGCTCGCCACATCCAAGCGCACCGCTCCGAATCCCGGCACTCTCCCCACGACCGGACCGCTGTTCACCGGACTGGTACTCGGAACCGCCGTTCTCGTTGCGGCACTGACATTCTTCCCGGCCCTGGCTTTGGGCCCGATCGCAGAGGCACTGCAATGACCGTCACCTCATCCCGCCTCGTCGACGACGAATCCGACGTCGACGACTCCCCCACCCCTGTCCGATCCGGATATTTCAGCCCCCGACAGATGTGGACGTCACTACCGTCCGCGTTCGCCAAACTCGACCCTCGGCACCTTGCCCGCAACCCGGTCATGTTCGTCGTACTCATCGGCTCCGTCGTCACCACCGTGCTCGCGGTCCTCGATCCTTCGGTGTTCTCCTGGCTCGTAGCGGCGTGGCTGTGGTTCACGTTGTTGTTCGCCAACCTTGCCGAGTCCGTGGCCGAGGGCCGTGGCAAGGCCCAGGCCGCGAGCCTGCGTGCGGTCAAGCGAGACACGGTCGCGCGCCGTCGGACGTCGAACGGGACCATCGAAGAGGTTCCCGGAACCGAATTGAAGGTCGGCGACGAGGTCGTCGTCTCCGCCGGCGAGATCATTCCAGGAGACGGTGATGTCATCGAAGGCATTGCGAGCGTGGACGAGTCGGCCATCACCGGCGAATCCGCGCCGGTCGTCCGCGAATCCGGCGGTGACCGTTCCGCGGTGACCGGCGGCACCGGAGTGCTCTCCGATGAGATCGTCGTACGAATCACCGCCGCTCAGGGCGAGACGTTCGTCGACCGAATGATTGCCCTCGTCGAGGGTGCATCGCGCCAGAAGACCCCGAACGAGATCGCGCTGAACATCCTGTTGGCTTCGCTGACGATCATCTTCATGCTGGCCGTCGTCGCGATCGGACCGATGGGCGCGTACGGCGGCGAGGAGCAAGACCCGATCAAACTGATCGCGCTGCTGGTGTGTCTGATTCCGACGACCATCGGAGCGTTGCTGTCCGCCATCGGAATTGCCGGTATGGACCGACTGGTTCAGCGCAACGTCCTGGCGATGTCGGGCCGCGCCGTCGAGGCAGCGGGCGACATCGACACGCTCCTGATGGACAAGACCGGCACGATCACCTTCGGCAACCGCCGTGCCACCGGGCTTCATCCCGCACCCGGCACGACGGCAGGCGAACTCGCCGCAGCAGCACGGTTGTCCTCCCTCGCCGACGGCACACCCGAAGGCCGCAGCATCGTCGATCTGTGCGGAGTCGAATACTCGTTGCCCCTGCACGCCACGGACACCGAGAAGACCGGCGAATTTGTCGCCTTCACTGCCCAAACCCGCATGAGCGGAATAGATCTCGACGGCACCCAGGTTCGCAAGGGAGCCTCCGATTCGGTGCTGGCATGGGTCCGCAGCAACGGCGGTCCCTCGATCGCCCTGGAGATCGACGACATCTCGAACAGCATCGCCGAAATGGGCGGAACACCACTGGTGGTCGCTACTGCGCCCCAGGGCGGTCCCGCGCGCGCACTGGGTGTCATCGAACTCTCAGACGTCGTCAAGCCCCACATCGCGGAACGATTCGCTCAGTTGCGGGCCATGGGCATCAGGACCGTCATGGTCACCGGTGACAATCCGCGGACGGCGAAAGCCATTGCAGCCGAGGCAGGTGTCGACGACTTCCTCGCCGAGGCCACACCCGAGGACAAGCTTGCGTTGATCCGCAAGGAGCAGGAAGGCGGCCGACTGGTCGCGATGACGGGCGACGGCACCAACGACGCCCCCGCTCTGGCGCAGGCCGATGTCGGTGTCGCGATGAACACCGGCACGTCGGCCGCAAAAGAGGCCGGCAACATGGTGGATCTCGATTCCGATCCGACCAAGTTGATCGAGGTCGTCGAGATCGGTAAGCAGTTGTTGATCACCCGCGGTGCGTTGACGACGTTCTCCCTCGCCAACGACCTCGCAAAGTACTTCGCGATTCTGCCGGCGATGTTCAGCGTCGTCTACCCACAACTCGACGGCCTCAACATCATGCGGCTCGCCACTCCCGAATCGGCGATCCTGTCCGCGGTCATCTTCAACGCTCTTGTGATCATCGGACTGATTCCGCTGGCGCTCAAGGGGGTTCGTTATGTCCCGTCGAGCGCTTCGACACTGCTGCGCCGCAATCTGCTGCTCTACGGAGTGGGCGGCGTCATCACCCCGTTCATCGGGATCTGGCTCATCGACCTCGTCGTTCGTTTCATCCCAGGGATAGGCTGACATGCGTTTCGTACAAAGATTTCTCGGTCAGATCGTGGCAGGACTGTCGGTACTGCTGGCGCTGACGGTCATCGTCGGTATCGGGTATCCAGCGGCGGTATGGGCGGTGAGCCGCATCGGATCCAGCTCTGCCGAGGGGTCGCCGCTGCGTGACGCGAACGGGTGCGTCGTCGGTAGCAGTCTGATCGGGGTCGACCCGCAGGTCGAAGAGGGAGCGCCGGATCCGTTCTTTCACAACCGGGTTACCGGATCCGTCTCCGACGAGGACGCCTTTGCCGTGAGCGACCCGGCCGCGTCGTTGCCGACCAACCAGGGTCCCAGTAGCGAAGCACTGGCGGCATTCATCGAGGAACGCCGTGCAGTCATCGCCGAGCGTGAAGGCGTCGACCCGGCCGCTGTGCCGGTCGACGCGGTCACCGGATCCGGCTCGGGTATCGATCCCGATATCAGCCCCGCCTACGCGGCGATTCAGATTCAACGCGTCGCGCAGGTCAACAACATGAGCGTCGACGCGGTGACGGCTCTGGTGGCCGAACACACCGACGGCAGGCAGCTCGGGTTCCTCGGCAACGAGACAGTGAACGTGCCGGAGCTCAATGTCGCTCTGGGACTGACGGCACCGGGGTGCGGTACGAGCTGAACCTCGACGGTCAAGGGCAGCAGGTAGACGACATGGGAAAAAAGACCGGCAAGCGGGGGTCCGGCGGACTCGATCGCGGTGAACTCCGCATCTATCTCGGCGCCGCGCCGGGGGTCGGTAAGACCTTCGCGATGCTCGGTGAAGCGCACCGCAGGCAAGAACGAGGATGCGACGTGGTCGCGGGCGTGGTGGAAACCCACGGCCGCGCCCGCACCGCCGCACTACTGGACGGCATCGAACTGATTCCTCCGCGGATAGTCCACTACCGCGGATCGATCGCTCAGGAACTCGATGTCGCAGCGATCATCGAGCGTGAACCTTCGCTGGTGCTCGTGGACGAACTCGCCCACACCAACACCCCGGGTAGCGCCCACGAGAAGCGCTGGCAGGACGTCGAGGAATTGCTGGCAGCGGGAATCGATGTGGTCTCGACTCTGAATGTGCAGCATCTGGAAAGCCTCAACGATGTCGTCGAGCAGATCACCGGTGTGCCGCAACGAGAAACCGTCCCGGATTCGGTGGTACGGGCAGCGGAACAGATCGAATTGGTCGACGTGGCTCCAGAAGCGCTGCGTCGCAGACTCTCCCACGGGAACATCTATGCAGCCGAGAAGGTCGACGCAGCACTGAGCAACTACTTCCGTCAAGGCAACCTGACTGCCCTGCGCGAACTGTCGTTGTTGTGGATCGCCGATCAGGTCGACGCTGCGTTGGCGAAATACCGGAGTACACATGACATCACCGACACGTGGGAGGCACGCGAGCGTGTTGTCGTCTCGGTGACCGGTGGACCGGAGTCCGAAACCCTGTTGCGTCGCGCAAGCCGGATCGCCTCCCGATCCAGCGCGGAACTGATGGTGCTGCACGTGATCCGCGGTGACGGCCTCACCGGCGTCTCGGCACCGCAGATGGGGAAGGTCCGCGTACTCGCAGCGAGTCTCGGCGCAAGTATGCACAGTGTCGTCGGTGACGACGTGCCGACCACGCTGCTCGACTTCGCACGAGGGGCCAACGCAACCCAGCTCGTCATCGGAACCTCGCGGCGGTCTCGCTGGGCCCGAATACTGGACGAGGGCATCGGCGCTGCGGTCATTCAGAACTCGGGCAAGATCGACGTGCACATGGTCACACACAACCAGATCAGTCGAGGTTTTCGGCTCGGGCAGCTGATTCCGCCCAACCCGAAGCACCGACGAATTCTGTCCTGGGTTGCCGCGGTGGTCGTACCCGTTGTCTCGGCCCTGGCGATGCTGCTGGTGGATCCGTATCTCGATCTCGGTGGCGAGAGCGCCCTGTTCTTCATGGTCGTGCTTGCCGTTGCGCTCTTGGGCGGCGTTGCGCCCGCGGCGCTGTCTGCGTTGATCGCAGGATTGTTGCTCAACTACTTCTTCGCCGACCCGCGGTACAGCTTCACCATCGCCGAACCCGACAACTTCGTCACCACCGTGGTGCTGCTCATCATGGCGGTGGCAGTGGCATTTCTCGTCGACGCGGCCGCCCGACGCACCCGCGAAGCTCGGCGAGCGTCACAGGAAGCCGAGCTCCTGACACTGTTCGCCGGAACTGTGTTGCGCGGCGGCGACATTCGAACGCTGTTGGAACGAGTCCGCGAGACGTACTCCCAGCGCGCGGTCTCGATCATCAGAGGTGCCGGTGTCATCGTCGAATCTGTCGGTGATTCTCCACCCGCCGTGCCCGATGACGCCGACACCGCGATCGACACCCCCGACGGTTCCTTCACGTTGCTCCTGTCCGGTACCAAGACCGGTGCGCACGATCGACGTGTGCTCAGCGCCGTAGCCAACCAGGCCAGGGGCCTGATCAGGCAGACCGAACTCGCCCAGGAGGCCAGCGCCGCAGCAGGACTGAAGGAAGCGGACCGTCTTCGGCGGGCGCTGCTGTCTGCGGTCAGCCACGACCTACGAACACCGCTCGCCGCGGTCAAGGCTGCGGCGTCGAGTCTGCGTGCAACCGATGTCGAGTTCTCTGCCGAGGACACCGCTGAGCTGTTGGCGACCATCGAGGAATCGACCGACCAGCTGACGGGTCTGGTGGGCAACCTGCTCGATTCATCGCGGTTGGCCGCGGGTGTTATTCAACCGAGCCGGTCCATCGTGTACGTCGAGGATGCTGTGGACGCAGCGCTCGTCGGAACGCACACTGGTCGCGAGCTCGTCATCGTCGATGTCGACGACGTCGCTGTCTCTGCCGACGCGGGTCTGCTCGAGCGCGTGCTGGCGAATCTGATCGACAATGCGCTGCGACACGCACCCGGATCGCCGGTGCGGGTCGGGGCCGCCTACATCGGCGACCGAGCGGTGATCACCGTTGCCGACAGCGGCCCTGGGATCGCTCCCGGAAGCGAAGAGGCTGTGTTCGAGTCCTTCCAACGGTCGGGCGACCGCGACAACACCACGGGCGTCGGGCTCGGACTCTCCGTTGTGCGTGGGTTCGTCGAAGCCATGGGAGGTTCGGTGACGGTGTCCGACACCGCCGGTGGCGGGGTGACCATGACCGTCGAGTTGGCCCGAGCGGAATCGACTGCCAGAGTCGACTTCTCCGAGCAGACCCATGGGTGAATCCCGGTCCGCTATCAAGGTTCTGGTTGTCGACGACGAACCGCAGATCGTGCGCGCATTGCGCATCAACCTCACCGCCCGCGGTTACCACGTCGTCACCGCGGCCACAGGGACCGGCGCGCTACGCGCCATTGCGTCCGAGCACCCCGATGTCGTGATCCTCGACCTCGGACTGCCCGATATCGACGGCCTGGACGTGCTCGCCGGTGTGCGAGGATGGAGCGAGATTCCGGTGATCGTGCTGTCCGCGCGCACCGACAGCGGCGACAAGATCGAAGCCCTCGACGCCGGTGCCGACGACTACATCACCAAACCGTTCGGGATGGACGAATTTCTGGCCCGGCTGCGCGTTGCCGTCCGAAGACGAGCCATCAGAACGTCCCCTACGGACCCGCTCGTGACCACCTCGTCCTTCACGATCGATCTGGCCTCCAAGAGGGTGACCAGGGACGGGGAGATCGTGCATCTCACGCGCACCGAATGGGGAGTCCTCGAGATGCTGGCCCGCAATGCAGGCAAGCTGGTGGGGCAGAAAGAACTACTCCGAACTGTCTGGGGCCCAGGGCACGATCACGGCTCCAATTATCTGAGGATCTACATGTCTCAACTTCGACGCAAGCTGGAAGTCGACCCGGGCAAGCCTCGGCATCTCATCACCGAGACGGGAATGGGGTACCGACTCGTGGAATGAACCGGACCGGAGAAGGCATCTCGGGGAGCAGATCCAGATGGTGGGCTTGTCCGTCGGACAGTGTCAGGACGCTCGGGCAGTCTCCGGGACCGTCGGCGATCGCGAGAACGTCACCGACCCGAACATCCGCCGGGAGCGACACTGTCGAGTCGATCACGCACCGACGCAAAGGATCACTGCCGTCGGCGAGTACGAACAATTCGTCGCCGGCCTGGCTGTGACGGTTGGCGATGACCGCCGCGGCCGGACCGGCCGGGGCGCAACCGGTTCCACCGTCCACCACCACGACGGCTCGTTGCGAATCCGTCCGGTCGATAGACCGGACACGGCACACCGTCACCATGGACGCGTCGGTGATCGACTCCCCGGTCTCGACGGCAAGCTGCGGACGCGGAAAGCGATGCCGAATGCAGCCTTCGTCGACGGCGTCTTCGACGACGTCGGACAGGAGCGCAGTATCGAGTCCCGTCCGGGAGTCGATCCGTAGATGCAGTCGATTGCCGAGCACACCGTGATCTCGGTAGGCCTGAGCCATCACCCCGAGCGACTCGACGATCCGTGCGAACACCCCGTCGAGAGTGGACGCGCTGCATTCGACACCGTCGAATACCGTTGCAGGGCAGTCGACAACCTGAGCGATGACATTCTCCGCGTATTCACGATTGCCATCGGTGCTGACCAGAGTCGACTGTGCGACGGCTACGGTACGGTCCGCATCCGAAATCCGGTGAAGACCTGCGGCGACGACGATTCGGCCCGCTCGCTCACCCACCGGAAGTGACAGAAGGAGATCTGCAGCCTGCGCGCTCTGCGCACGGCCGACGATGTGCGAGGGATCGACACCGAGCTGCCGGGCGGACGACAACGCTGCCATCGACTCGACGACCAGCGTCAAGTGCTGCTCCCCTATCCAGCGCGCCACAACCGGGGCCAGCACACTGCTTGGCCTGTAGAGCATTTCGGCTGTGAACGACCCGAGCGCGATGCGATTGCACCTACCGCGCAGGCTGGTTTCGTCGATCACGCACACCGGCGTCGAGTAACGATCGGCGATGTCGTCGAGGAACATTCCTGCCACCGTCACTCGACCGTGCCGATAGTGCGTCGTACTCGGCCACACGGCATGGTCCAATCGCGACGACAGTGCACCTCTGAGCGACGGCAGATAATCCAACAATGTCATCGAACACATCTCCTCGTCGATCCTGGACCGAGTGCGGGCCTCCAGTCGATCATCGTCCCGATAGGAGGCGAACAGCCCGGCCTTGACGGGAAATTGACGCTGCGGACGATGACCTTGACACCGCGGTAACAGATGCGCCTCGACCATCTGCACCCCGTAAGAATCTCGGTAGGTCGCGTCAAAACTCCGTCAACGAACTGCCCGAGCGGTTCGTGCGGGCGTATATCTGGGTGCATGACACTCTCGCTCGAAGCGACCGATCACTCGACACAACTGCACAATTCGATCCACCTCATGCGTCGGGTCATTCCAGGGGTCGGTTTCGGTATTCGCGCGGCCGAGCTCGGCGACCGAGCTCTCGCCACCTGGGTACGGAACTCCGGTGTCACCGTCCTCGCGCACGATGACGACGAGCTCGATCGTGTGCAGCTCAGCGGGATTCGACCGACCCAAATAGTGTTTCGATGCGGAGCCGGCACCGACGGTATCCGCAGTGCCGTGCACCGCGGGGTGTTCCGTTTCGTCGTCGGTACGGAGCCGCAGATCGCTCGATTGACAGAGTGCGCTCAACGAACGAAATATGTCTACCTCGACAGCGATGCGCCGGCAGCACTCTGCAGTCACCGAGTGGAGGTGGTCGGCCTCCACAGCGACGTCAGCAACTCCGGCGACGCGGACGAGTGGGCCTCGGCGGCCGAAAGACTGCTGCGCCGAGCATCCGAGTCCACGACGTGCGGATCGCCGGTGCACCGGATCATTCTGAGCGGCGGATCGACCGAGGAGTGGATGACCTGTTCCGCCCCGTACCTGACGTCCGTCGTGCGCTCTGTGGACGCTGCACTGGATGAGGGGTGCACCCGATGGAATCTGCCACGGCCTGCCGTCTCGGTGATACCGGCGCAGGCGGCGGCCCACTGATGCTCCGGGAGGCGTATACCGTCGAGTGGACAGAACTTCCGTCCCGAGAAGGAGCGTCCACTCGATGGCCGATATCGATTTCTACTTCGATCCGGTGTGCCCGTTCGCCTGGATGACCAGCAAGTGGGTCCGCAAGGTCCAGGCCCAGCGCGAGTACACCGTCGACTGGCGGTTCATCTCGCTGCGCCTGCTCAACTCCCACATCGACTACAACGCGCACTTTCCACCGGAGTACGAGGCCGGGCATACCGCGGGTCTGCGACTGTTGCGGGCCGCTGCCTCTGTTCGTCGTGAGCATGGGTCGGACGCTGTCGGGCCGCTGTATCAGGCCCTAGGAACCCACATCTTCGACACCGAGATGGTGCCCGACGACGCTGCGAGCCACGGACATCGCGGCACCGCGGCATTCCTCGGACCGATCCTCGAAGAAGTCGGGCTGCCCACCCATCACACTGCAGCACTGGACGATTCGACGATCGACGACGAGATCCGGGCCGAAACCGATCATGCTCTCTCGCTGACCGGCAAGGACGTCGGCACACCCATCATCGCGTTCGAGCCGCCGGACGGTGTCGCGTTCTTCGGTCCGGTGATCAGCCGACTCCCCAGCGACGAGGAGGCAGTAGCACTGTGGGACAACGTGATCGGCCTCGCTCGCTTCCCCGGCTTCGCCGAGATGAAGCGAAGTCTGCGTGAGCTTCCTCAGTTGAAGGCTCTAGGGGTCCAGGAGGACGAGGCAGGAGTGCAACAGGACTGGCACGCAGGTAGCCGACGACAGAAGAAGTGATGTGTCGGCCGGATCAGCCGCCTCGCACGTCGTCCATGTCGCCGACGTCCGGAGTTCCGGCGTCGAGGCCGTAACGCAGGTAGACGGTGCCTTTGCCGCCGACGGCCGGAGGCTCGAGCAGCGTCAGGTTGCTGGGCACGGTGCCGTCGGCAAACACTCTTTTTCCCGCCCCGAGAACGATGGGATGCACCCATAGGTCGAGTCGATCGAAGAGCTTCTCGCGCAACAGAGTCTGAACCAGATCGAGACTTCCGACGACCTTGATGTTGTTGTGTCTCTCTCGGATCTCACGCACAGCATCGGCCAGGTTCGATCCCAGTTGTGTCGAACCGTCCCACCGCAGATCGGGTGTGCCACGCGAGGCCACGTATTTGGGGATCGCGTTGAACAACGTGGCAAACGAATCGTTTTGGTTCGGCCAGTACGCAGCGAAGATGTCGTAGGTGCGTCGACCGAGCAGGAGCGCATCCGTGCCCTCGTATGCGGCGACAACTTGCGCCCCGGAGACCTGGTCGAGCAGAGGAACCTGCCAGCCACCGTAGGGGAAATTCTCTGGATCTTCTTCGGGGCTTCCGGGTGATTGTGCGACGAGGTCGAGGGTGGCGAAAAGCTCCAACGTGATGAGGCCCATGATTACTCCTGGTTCGGTGAGGATTTCCTTGAGACGAAACCTTTTTCAGCCCAATACTTTCCGCAAGCTCTCGGCAAATTCTGTCGGCTTTCCGGTCTGACCGAATTCTCCGCCGAGGAATCCCGAGTGGCCGCCGGGAAAAACGATCGGCTCCGATCCGAGCAGCGCCGCAGTCGAATACGCTGCGCGAGCTGCGATGTGACCGTCCTCGGGACCGCCGGATTCTTCCCCTACGCCGATCACCACAGTGGTGGGTGCTGCACGTAACGCATCGACGTCCGGTGCAAAGTCCACTCCGCCCCCGCGCATGTTGGACATCAGCGCATCGTCGCGGGTTCCGTCGTCCTCGGCCGAGAGACCGAACTGCGCCGGGTCCGGTGCCGGGCGATCGAAGTAGGTGTCGTCGATGGGTCCCGCGTGCATGAGCAGAGACATGAATTCGGCCATTGCCGGCCCGCGGCCGTGAGCGTCGTAGGTGGCCACCATGTTCGCGCACACTGTCGAGATGTTCTCGCGGTCCGGCAAAGCGCCTCCGGCGGGTGGTTCGTGGGCAACCAACGTCCGAACATCGGACGGGTACTTGCTGACGAGCACCAGCGCATTGACCGCACCCCCGCTCGAGGCGAACACATCGACAGGCACGTGGCCGACGGCGGTGAGCACTGCATGCAGGTCGTCGGCATGTTCGCCGAAGGTGACCGCGGCGGTCGTGTCGTCACGTCGACTACGTCCCACATTTCTCGGGTCGTACGTGACGACCACCCGGTCGCCGAAGTGCGATGCCAACGTGCCGAACCCACCCGCATCCATCGGCGAGCCGATGAGCAACAGGGGTGTGACCCCGGGCTCGAGCTCGCCGATCACGTCATAGGTCAAGGTCGCACCGGGAACGGAAACTGTCTGTGTCGTCATGCTCGTGTGGACCTCGGTCCGAGCGAAAACTCACCGGACGGTGTCGCCTAGTCGTAGAGAACCGCCGTGCCCGTCCTTCTCAACTTCTCGAGACCGTCTCGGAAACGCTGCAGGTATTCGGGCGAATGTCCGACCCAGTCGGTCGTCTCCTCGACTATGCGCACCGGTTCTGCGCTGCGATACGAGTGCGTCGGGTTGCCGGGAAACTTCTTGTCCGTCACGTTCGGGTCGTCCTCCACACTGCCGGTCGGCTCCACGATGTAGACCCGCGGATCCCCCTCGCCGACGGCCATCTCCGCCGCGAGCACAGCACCGTCCAGCACCTTGGTCATGTAGATGTAGTTCGAGATGTGCTCGGGGCGGTAGTTCGAGCGATACCCGGGGACCAAGAACTCACCGGCCTCGAGATCGGCCTTGGTGCCATGAAAGTAACTCTGGTCGCTCCGCAGGCTGCGCTCCTGGCAAGCACCGGATTCGTGGACGCGAAATCGCTCCGGTGTGTCAGCCATGTCTGCCATAGAAAACTCCTCCGTGTCGGTAGCCGGAGGATTGTGCACCGCCGACGGGGTCTTGCCGCAAGCCCCCACCCCGGCGATACACTGAAGGCAGCGCAGACGCGTTCGTTTATGGATTCCGCTCTGCCAGGCGAGGGCTCACAGTCCCGACTCGAACCTGGATGTGGCCTCCGCGAACAGCACGAGTCGACAGATCCTGAAGCAATGGCGTCATCGCCGTCCACGGATGAGCCTCGATATCCGACCCACCGAGTCGACACGCAAGCTTCGCCAGCGGGGTCCACACCGCCGCCCGGCCCACGGGCCGCTGCATGTCGACGACAGCCACGACGCCGCCCACTCGCGTAGCCGCGATCATCGCATCGAGGGCCGTCCGCCACGGCGTCATCAGCGAGAGCGCGTAGGTGCTCAGAGCCGCATCGAACGGGGCCTGTTCCCCCAGATCCGCCGACGTCATGGCGGTGGCGTCGGTCGCGATGAGCGTGACGTTGGTCCAACCGGCCCGGTCGGCTCGCCGTCGGGCCTGTTCGAGCATCTGCGGGCTGGCGTCGACCCCGGTGATCGAACCGGTCGTGCCGATCATCCGCTGCAACCCGGCGAAGTTCAGCCCCGTTCCGCAGCCGAGATCCAGAACATGGCTTCCAGCAGGCAGATTCAGCAACTCGAACGCAGCCTCCCGTCCTGCGCGATACACCGGCCATTCGAAGGAGATCACGTCGTACAGGCTCGCCGACGTCGTGTACTTGGTCGGTCGTTTCATCGTCGGGTCCGTTCAAGGGCGGGGCATAGTGGGAGGTATGGGAATCCGTCGTTCGTCTTCGAGTGTGCCCGAGAACCGCGCCGACGTGGTTGTGGTGGGCGGCGGTACCGCAGGCATCGTGGCGGCGAAGACCGCGGCCGGCTTCGGCGTTCGCGTCGTATTGATCGAGCGGGACCGCACCGGCGGCGACTGCCTGTGGACGGGATGCGTGCCGTCCAAAGCACTACTCGCGGCGGCTTCGGTGGCACAGACGGTTCGATCCGCGTCCCGGTTCGGCATCGTCACCCAGCCGCCGAGCGTGGATTTCGCGCTCGTGATGCAGCACGTGCACGGTGCGATTGCCGAGATCGCGCCGATCGATTCACCGGAAGCCCTTACCGAGGCTGGGGTCCATGTGATCAGCGGCGACGCTGTCTTCACCGGTCCGAACACCGTCTCCGTCGGTACGCGGACGCTGCATTTCGGTCAGGCAATCGTGACCACCGGCGCGCATCCGACGGTGCCTTCGATCGACGGCATCGAGCGCGTGGACTACCTGACCAGCGACACCCTCTGGCATTTGAAGCGCTTGCCGGAGCGTCTGCTGATCGTCGGGGCCGGATCGGTGGGTTGCGAAATGGCGCAGGCATTGTCGCGTCTCGGGTCGCACGTGACTCTGGTCGGGCGCTCAGCGACGATTCTGCCCCGCGAGCACCCTGAGGCCTCGTCGATTCTGACGCAGGCACTGACAGACGAGGGTGTGCGGGTGCTGACCTCGACGGCCGTCGTACGCATCGACGACGGCTCGGCCGTGACCGACACGGGCGTCGAGCTCGCTTTCGACCGAGTTCTGATCGCCACCGGACGGACTCCGCGCACCGCGTCCCTCGGCTTGGACACTGCCGGAGTGTCGTTGGACGACAACGGATTCGTGCGGGTCGACGCGCATCTGCGGACCACCAATCCCCGCATCTGGGCGGCCGGAGATCTCACCGGCCACCCGCAGTTCACGCACACCGCCGGTGTGCACGGCAGTCTGGCTGCGAGCAATGCGGGACTCGGTCTGAACCGTAAAGTGAGTACGCAGGGAACCCCGCGGGTGACGTTCACCGATCCCGAGATCGCCTCGGCGGGAATCGATATGCGGACCGCTCGCAGTCGCGGACTACGGCTGCAGACCCTCGACCACCACCACGTCGACCGTGCCGTCACCGAAAGAGCGACGAACGGATCGACAACGCTGGTGCTCGATGCCAAGCGTCGCATCGTCGGGGCCTGTGTGGTGGGACCGCGAGCGGGCGAGACGATCGGGGAGCTGATCATCGCCATCGAGCAGGGGCTGCGTACCCGCGACCTCGCCGGGGCAACGCACCCGTATCCGACGTACAACGACGGGCCGTGGAACGCGGCGATCGCGGACGTGAAGGCGCAGTTGGGTTCTCCGGTGATTTCCCGAGCAACGGCCGCACTGGCGAAGGTGCGCGGCACATGGATTGTCAGGAAAGGGCGCGATACCCGGCGATGATCCGTTGGGTGGAGCTCAACGCGACCACCGCCGCCCAGACCACGGCGATCTGCCACGATATGCCGGGAAGCAGCAGCCAGAGACTGTGCACCGCAATGGTTTCGGCACCCTCGGCCAATCCCCCGAGGAACGACAGCGAGCGGCCGTCGTCGATGGTGCGACCGGTGCGCTCGGCAATCGAGGAGAACGCAAGAAACGCCGTGCCGTTGATGTAATACGCCAACAGCACCAGTAGAAACGGCCACCACGGGGCGTCGTACGCGGCCGAGGCACCCACCGCGACACCCACCACGGTGGTTCCGTACACCACGAAATCGGCTGTGATGTCGAAGAATCCGCCTGCCCCGGCAGTTGTCACCCGCCTGCGCGCCAGCGGCCCGTCCAGACCGTCGGCGCTGCGGGAGACGATCCACAATGCCAACGCGAGCAACCAGAATTGCAGGCCCGCGGCCACTGCACTACCCAGGCCGAGTACGAGTCCTGCGGCGGTGATGCGGTCCGGGGTGATCGCGGGGCGGTCGAGGGCGGAGGCGCAGCGATCGAGCGGGCCTTCGAGGTGCCGGCGCAGAAAGCTGTCGATCATTCGGCAGCTCCGGTCAATCCGAGACGTCGGGCCAACAGCGCCGAGCCGGCCGCGATCGCCAGCACCGCGAGCAGTGCTACGGCGAACGGCCAGGACAGCGGCGAGGTCCCGTAGGCCCCGAGCGCGGTGTACGCGACGGTCGCGGGCACGATCCCGACCATGGTGCCCACCACGTAGTCACGTTGCCCCACGGCACTGACTCCGGCCGCGTAGTTGACCAGGGAAAACGGCAGCGGCACCAGACGCACGAGCAGAACCGACACCAATCCGCGTCGTCCGAGCATGGCGTCGAGCCGGCGGAGCCTGTCCCATTCGGTGCGGGCCACCTGGCCGCGTCCCAGCGCCCGCGCTCCCCAGTACCCGAGATACGCCCCTATCGTGGCGGCGAACACCACGACGGTGGCGCCCACAGCCAATCCGAACAGCAGTCCCGACGCGATGGTCAACGTGCTGGCAGGGAACGGGGTTGCCGACAGGACGGCATAGAGCACGACGAACAGCGCGATGCCCCACGGCCCGGCCGATGCCACTCGGTCACGGATGAACGATGGATCGGGTAGGTCGACGGTCCCGAGCACGATCACCACGGCGATGACGACCACGGCAGCCGCGAGCAATTTCAGGGTGGTGCCGCGGCGACTGCGCGTCGGGCGGTCCTGCGTCACGGTGTGTGCCTCTCGTCCGGCGGTCAGGATCCATTGTGCACACGACCGGTGTGCCCGCGTGTTCAGCGGTTGTCCCATACGACCGATTACGGTGGTGAGGGCAGCGTCGACGACGGCTGCTTCGGCTGATCTGGAGGGCCCACGGTGATTCGATCGGTACGGCGCGCAGTAACGATTGCGGCGAGCGCAGGGCTGCTGCTCACCGCCTGCGCTGCGCCGGATTCGGAAGCACCGATTGCCGAGGCGCAGTCGTGGAGCGAGATCGAACAGCAGGCACAGGGGCAGACCGTCTCGCTGTGGATGTACGGCGGCGACGAGCAGGGCAATGCCTATGTCGACGACGTGCTCACGCCCGCGGCGGCCGAAGCGGGCGTCACGCTGCGCCGCGTGCCGGTGGAATCGACGACCGACGCCGTCAACCGCATCCTGTCCGAGCGGCAGGCCGGGGTCACCGACGGCGAAGTGGACCTGGTGTGGGTCAACGGCGCGAACTTCGGCACCGGTAAGCAGGCCGGGGCGTGGCTGTGCGGCTGGACGCAGAATCTGCCGAACATGGAGCTGACCGATCCCGAGGATCCGCTGTTGCTCGACGACTTCGGCACCCCGGTGGAGAACTGCGAATCACCCTGGCACAAAGCTCAATTCACCCTGGTTTACAACGCGGCAGCGATTCCCGATCCGCCGACGACATTCGACGGCGTGCTCGATTGGGCTCGCGCGAACCCGGGCCGCTTCACCTATCCCGCTCCCCCGGACTTCACCGGCTCGGTGTTCGTGCGTGAGGCGTTGATCAACGCCTCCGGCGGTGTCGACGAGGTTCCCGCGCAGTTCGATCAGGACTCCTACGACCGCCTGGCCCCGGCTATGTTCGATCAGTTGAACGAGCTCGCCCCGTCCCTGTGGCGCGAGGGCACGACGTATCCGCAGTCCTCCTCCGAGCTCGACGCCCTCTACGCCGGTGGCCAGGTCGACATGACCATGACGTACGGCCCCGCAACCCTCCCGAAACTCGTCGCCGACGGCACCTTCCCACCGGAGACCCGCGTCCTGACTCTCGACGAGGGAACCGTCGGGAATGCGAGTTTCCTTGCCATTCCGTCGACGTCGGGGAAGTCGGCCGCGGCGCAGGTGGTTGCCAATCTCGCGTTGTCGCCCGAACAACAACTCGCGACGTCGACGCCGGACGTGTGGGGTCAGTTCACCGTTCTCGATCTCGACAAGGTGCCTGCTGATGTTCGGGCGCGTTTCGACGGTCTGGCACCGTCGGATGTCGTCCCCTCCTACGAAGAGCTCTCGGCCAATGCCCATCCCGAACTCTCGGCGGACTGGGTCTCGCCGCTGGACGAGGGTTGGCGTCGAAGCGTGCTCGCCGGTCAGTGAGCGCGTCCACGAAGAGTTGGCGCGGAACGGCTGCGGTGCTCCCCGCCGTCGTGCTGGTCGTTCTCGTCGTCGGCGGCGGTCTCGGAACCGTGGTGCTGCAGAGCCTGGGTCTGATGCCGTTGGTCGGAACCCCCGAATTATCGGTCGACGCGTACTCCGCTCTGGGCGGCGACCTCTGGCGCTCGGTGGTGCTGACGCTGTCGATTGCCATCGTCTCGACGGCATTGGCCACGGTGATCGGGCTTGCCGCGGCGCTGACGGCTTTGTCGGGTGGACGCGCCGCGTTGGTCGCTGCCGGGTTAACGGTCACGGTGCCGCACCTGATCGGGGCAGCGGCGATGGCCCTGTTGCTAGCGGATTCGGGAATGCTGCCCCGCATCCTCGGCATGACCGACGGCGGCTGGCCGGAGGTGGTCGGCGGGCGGTGGTGGATCGCCGTTGTCGCCGAATACGCCTGGAAGGAATCGGCTTTCGTGGCCGTCGTCGTGGCCGGAACGCTCGCCACCCGGGTAGCTGCGTTCGACGAGACGGCTGCGACCTTGGGTGCCGGTCGGTGGGCTCGGCTCCGTTTGGTCACGCTGCCGTTGGCTCGGCCCGCTCTGATCGCATCGGCGGCCATCGCGTTCGCCTACACGGTCGGATCGTACGAGGTGGCCCGTATTCTGGGTCGCCCGTATCCGGAGCCGTTGTCGGTGATGGCAATTCGACTGTTCACCTCAATCGATCTTCAGACGCGTCCGCAGGCAGCCGCTGCCGCGACGATCGCTACCGCGCTGACGGTGGTCGTGGCCGCAGTGGCACTGCACTATCTGCGCAGATCGGCGGTATGGAAGTGACTCGGGTCTTTCCAGCGTTCGGTCGGGCCGTGCTGGTCCTGTGGTTCCTACTGCCGCTGATTCCGGTTGTCTTGTGGGCCAACAGCAATCGCTGGTCGTTTCCCGGTTCGGTTCCCCAGGAATGGGGATTCGACGGCGTCCGCAGCGCCCTCGATGCCGGGGGCGTCGATGCGTTCGTGCGGTCTACCCTGCTCGCTCTGGCCGTCGCCGCCATCGCAACGCCATTGGGTGCGTTGGCCGCTCGCGTACTCGTGAACGGTACTGTGCGTTTCCCCGCTCTCGTGGCCGGGATCCTCTTCGCTCCGCTGGCCCTGCCCCCGTTTGCCGTGGCCTTGGGACTCGATGTCCTGGTGCTGCGATCACGCATTCCGAGCACGATGGCGGTGATAGCGCTGCTGACCGTTGCGGCCATTCCGTACACGACGTATCTGATGCGAGTGGCGTTCGGCGCGTACGACATCGGCTACGAGGAGGAAGCACGCACTCTCGGTGCGTCGAATGCCATGGTGCTGCGGCGAATTCGCATTCCGCTGCTGGCTCCGGCGTTGGCGGGGGCGGCGTTGCTCGCATTCCTCGTGGCGTGGAGCGACTACGTGATCACCCTGCTGATCGGTGGAGGCAGACTGGTCACCGTGCCCATTCTCGTCGCCTCGTTCGCCGCCGGGACCGGCAACGATTCGGTGGTGGCTGCACTGTCGGTCGCCGCCGTGGTGCCGCCGTTGTTGCTGGTGCTCATGCTGGCCCGGCTGCGTCGTAGGAATGCCCGATGAGCGTCGAACTGTCCGTTCACGGACTCACGAAAGTGCATGCCGGTCAATCGGTTGCGGCTCTGGATTCGTTGGATCTCACCGTGTCACCGGGATCCTGCACGGCGATTCTAGGGCCGTCGGGTTCTGGTAAGAGCACAGCGTTACGGCTCATCGCGGGCCTCGATTCACCGACTGCCGGGACGGTGCGCATCGACGGCCTCGAGGTGAACGGCGTTGCGGCCGAGAACCGCGGGGTGGGGATGGTGTTCCAGCGTCCGATGTTGTTCCCACACATGAGCGTGCTGGACAACATCGGCTTCGCCTACCGCGCTGCCGGGGAGAGTCGAAAGCACTCGCGCGAACATGCCCGGGAGTACCTCGACCTCGTGCATCTGGGCGACATCGGTGATCGAGCAGTGTCCGGGGTATCGGGCGGGCAGGCCCAGCGGGTGGCGTTGGCGCGCTCGCTTGCCGGCTCACCGCGAGTGTTGTTGTTGGACGAGCCCTTCAGTGCGCTGGACCCGGTGTTGCGCACCGAGATGCACGACCTGGTACGCGAATTGCGTTCGACGCTGGATCAGACTCTGCTGCTCGTCACTCACGATCAGCAGGAAGCGGCCGTGCTGGCCGATTCGCTGGCGGTGCTCATCGACGGGCGATTGGAGCATCACTCCGATATCGCGACGGCCTACACGCGCCCGAGCACGCTTGCAGTCTCGCGCCTGATGGGTGGGATGAACGAAATCGAAGGGCAGTGGGATGGGGTTGGGATGCATCGTTCCCAGCTAGGTGAGCTTGAAGTGAACGGTGTAGATCTGCCGGCCGGGCCGGCCGTGTTGCTGTTGCGACATGAGCTGATCACGCTAGATGACAACGGGATTCGTGGGGTTGTTTCGGGTCTGCGGCCTACCGGATTTCGCAGCATTGCCGATGTGACCGTTGGATCCTTGACCGTGAAGGTGGAGTTGGCGGCGGGATCCTCGGTGCGGGTCGGGGATGCGGTGGGATTGAGGATTCCAGGTGGGGCGAGATTTGTTGTTAGATAAGGATCTTTGCACGCCTCTCGACTGGTCGGACCAGCACTCATTCCATCGAGTGAGACTCTGTTGATTGGGCTCCTCTCTACTCCCGGATCATATTTCGATGCATTCACCCCTTCGTCCGTCAAGGAAGTCAGACACTACTTTCGCGACATTAATTTTCGGCCTATCGGTATCGTCTTAGCAAACCTGTCACCGGTTGCAAGACCCGTCACAGTCCCTAGCTCTTCCGGTATGATTTTCGACCACAATTCTTTGGCAGCCCCGATCACATCATCGCGAAAACTACTACCGTTTGCAACGTGGAACGCTATTCCGAGCGCAATACATTCGAACGATGTACTTGAAAATCCCCCTCTGAAAGAATTTTTTCCGTCGTCCCACTTTCGGAATACCGACTCAGACCCAGCTTGGTCGATAGCATCGAAAGTTTGCATGAATGTAGACTCCAACAGTTTCGCGCCTGCCGGGAATTTCTCAGCAAAATCGATGACCCAATTGTCCAATTTGGTTGGAAAGTCTCCAAGACCACCACGCTTTCCTTTGAGTTCTCGATTGTGAAGCATTAGGAAACGTAAAACCAATTCGAGATCAAATTGCTCGTCCAGCAACCGATCCCCCAGCGATAGCGACTGGACAAAACTCTCATGCTGACTCAGTTTATGTATCCAAGTAAGTACATCAGAATTGACCCCAGCAATGAGCGCCGTACGAATTTCTTGCGGAGTAAGCGTTGAGCCGTAGCTATTCAGGCGCTGAAATAGATCAAACTTCGCCTTGGGATCTGAACTGCGCTTGATGACCCTGAGATCCAGTCTGGCCAACCTGATGTCGAGCATCTGCGCATCCGAAAGGCCTCTTTTACCAGCCGCTCCCCAGCTTCTTCCTTCAAGATCAGGGAGGTATGTGGTGGCCGTCAGTTCGAGCGGACCGTTTGGGGTACCCGACGAGGGAAGTAGACCCTGCAGTTGAAGTAAGGTACTGACTCGCTGCAGACCATCCACGAGCTCCCACTTCCCCCCAGAGTCCTGCGCGACGAAAATAGAGGGTATCGGGATTCCGAGCAAAATACTCTCTACCAAACGGCTTTTCTGCTCGGTCGACCATCGAAACAATCGTTGAAACTCTGGCCGGATTATCAGAATCCCCTCCTTGTAGAGATTCGTCAATTCGCTTACAGACATGCTGATCGTATCTGCCGACACCTCGCGGCGCGCCGCCGATACCTGACTCTCAAGATCCGTCATCCAATTTCTTCTTCCGCTATGTCATAAGCTACCTCAGTTAGTCCTGGGTAAGCTGACGCTCGAGACACTCCTAGGAGCTGCAGCTGCGATCGTAAGACTTTCCGCTCGGCCGTCAACGAGATACTTTTCAGAACTCGGCCATCGGTGACGATCTCATCTAACGGCTTTACTGTCTTTCCTCCGACTGTGAACGCGCCATGCTGGGCCGCAATCCGCTCGCTGTTATGAGTGCCATAGATTGCAACCGGAGCGGGGGCGAAAAGAGTTTCGTCGACACCAGGCTCCCAGTTTTCGGATTGCTTATCGCTTGTTGCGAGAATTCCTACAGGCAAGCCGTCGAGCCGTGGGTTAGTCTGATTCAGCAAGACTGGGTCGAGAATCCAGATGTTTGGAGTACAGCTGCCAGTTCCACACTCACAGCGAGTTGGATCGTGTTCTAGAGAAAAGAAAACGGCCATGAGAAGGCTTGTTGTCCAGTCCAGCAACCTAGTGGGAACACCATAGTGCTGCATGGCAAATAAATGCTCCCAGTCGCTCTGAGGGTAACCCGCAGGCCAGTACGGAAGGCTCCGCTGGCGAAATCGGGTGAGCAGCCGCGTTTCGGCATCCAGCACCTGCCTCGCCATGATAGGGGGGTCTACCGCCGATTCAGTAAGTCGACGCCACAGGGAGGGCATAAGATGCCTTGTCGAGCACCCCTGACCTCGAAACCAGAACTGCTTCAGGGGCTCAAGTCCTGTCACGACTCGGACCAGCTCAGGTATGTCCCAGACTGCGGATTCGTCGTTAACCACGACCGCAGCTTACGCGTAACTCAACCTACTACCCAGAAAACAACTTTTCTGTCCGGGTTAACCTTAGGGTTGGATACAACAGTTCAGAGTTGGAGAGCTAGGACCCCAGATTCTCAGCTGCCACAGTACACTCAGCGAAATTCGCCAACCGCGGCCGTCAGCCAACCGATGGGTTGGGGGACTCCCAAATACTCGCGTATACCTCAGACACCAACGGCCACACTTCGTCTAGACCGTCCTCCACGGAGTCGACAGCAGTGGCGAGGTCGCCGAAGATGACGAACTCGTGGGGTATTACACGACGGGCTGAATCGCGACGACCGAGGGGATCTGGAAAGCGCAGCGCGACTTCCCCGCCTTCGCGGCACCATGCGGTCGGCGCGTCTCGGAGGTCTTTGAAGGCGCGTTCGTAGGCTGGCAGCGGATCGATCAGTCCGGCATCGCAAAGAAAGCGAAAGCCCCAGTTCCGGCCCCGGGTGGCCCAGATGAAGCCCTCGGAGTGTGCCACGTTTCCACTCACTTCGGGTTCCTGATGACTTTGCCGTTGACGCCCTGTTCGAGATCTAGCTTGAACTGCGTCAGTGTCGCTCTGAGGTAGTCGTGCTGCGCTCGTGCCTGCTCATTCATCTCCTTGAGTTTCGGTCCTACCAACTGGACTGCTTCTGCCAGGATTGGAAGTGCAAATTTGGCAACCAAGGCTCCCTTGCCTCCCTTAGGCATTTTGGACAAGAACTTCTCGAGCAGTGCGAATTTCTCACCGGTTAAACCTGCTGCCAGCCACTCGGCACCGTCGGCGAGTGAGTCGAGCACCTTGCCTGGGATGTCAAACTTCTCCTGCCATTGCACGCGGCGCTCCAGCGGAAGAAGGGACGCAATTGGAAGGACGAGATCGAGACCGACGCGTTTTGTCAGGTCGATGTCGACCGGCTGCGGATCATCTGATTTGAGCTCGAACTTGGCTGATGAGAGCAGCACGAAGTCTTCGCCGATTGACAGGGCTGCCGGAGCTTCGATGAATCCGGCAACGGTTGATCGAAGGTGTTCGACGTCTTCGGCTGCCTCAAGAATGACCAGATCGCGAAATGTGTCGACGTCCCAGTCTGGCAACAGATCAGCTTTCGACAGGGCCAAGATCCAGATTCGCGGGAACTCTTCGATGGGCCCGTCCTTGAGCAGGTCATCCTTGAGTCGTAGAAGCCCTTGGCGGAAGTTCAACATGAGTGACTTGAGATACAGCTGTTCTTCGCCGCGGTGATCGAGCAGCTTCTGCCCGTCTACCAGCAGAATTGCGACGTCGGACTGAAGAAGAGAACGGAAGGTGTCGGTACGCCGGTCATGTTCTGCCGCGCTGCTGGGCTCCTCCTGGAACCATTCGCCCGGGTAGTCGTGCCACGCGAGCCGGAGGACGTCGAACGGCCTTTTCTTGGCTGCGTCGTTCTCTCCCCCTTTGAGTTTGACCGAGAAATAGTAGGTGGTGTTCTTGAACCGGTCTTGCATCGGCGCAACCGCTTTGTCCCGCATACGGAGGTAATGCCGGTACAGCCCAGCGCCCTGGCCAGCGTCATCAGCGACAAGATCCCAGAGATCGTTCTTGTACGACCCCTCCTGGGTCCGGCCGAAGAACGACGAAAGAAGAACGGTCTTGCCCGACCCGCTCTCGCCGAATACGGCAATGTGCTGCTCTCGAACTTTGGGGAACTTGGCCATGCCAGGACGGTACACAACACAGCCGAAAGCCTCGGTCTCGATAGGAGCACAAGTGGGGCCCCGATCTTTCGCCACCACTTGTTGCCAGTCGGCTGCGCTCGGGGTCGTAAACGATTCGATGGTGATCGAGTGCGGCCGCCGATCCCTGGAAAGGGCGCACGAGTTGACTCGACCATCGTTCGATGGGGCGTCACTGACTCGATATGAGCGATCTGGAGTATCTCGCACCCTGCTCGGCAAATTGGACGCCGAGCTGCAGCTGCTGTCGGACGCCGAGCCCGGTTCCGACGAGCAGAACTCTGCCGTCGATGCCGCCGCGGACGCGGTGTTCCAGCTTCGAGAAAAAGGTCAAAACCGGCCGTACCAGCAAGAAGGCCTACCACCTCGCGGCCTCCGCCGATCCCCTGGGCATTCGGGTCGAAGGCATCTCGGCATTGCACGGCAAGGGGATCCACCAGTTGGTGCGCAACCAGGGGTTGGATGCACACTGACGGCACCGCCGTCCTCGCAGCACTGGATGACGACCAGCTCAGCCGTGGCCGGACGCGCCGTGGCGAGCACGTTTCGCAATGCCCGCGAATACCTCGCTACAGCAACAGGTCTCACCTAGCTCAGAAAGGTGTCGTGCTCGCCGTGCTCATCGACCTACGGCTCGGGCATCATTCGGATATCAACACCCCTACACCCGCCGTTGACGCTGCGATACTGACCCGATGCACGACCTCGGAGTCCAGTTCTTCATCGATCTCGAGTCTCGCGTCTGGGACGCGCTGGCCAACGGCGACGCAGACGCCGATCTCGAACTACTTTCTGCCGACTTCGTCGGGGTGTATCCCACCGGTTTCGCCAATAGGGCAGACCACGCAAACCAACTAGCTGACGGACCCAGCATCGCGTCTTACTCGATCTCGGAAGCGAAACTGATCGAAGTTTCTGGAAATGCAGCGATGCTCTGCTATCGCGCTGACTACCTCCGACCTCATCGCAGCGCGGGCGAGGCGATGTTCATCAGCTCGCTCTGGCTCCAACGAGATGGCCTTTGGCAGAACAAGTTCAGTCAAGACACACCTGCCAACTCCTGACTGAACTGCCAAGCCAACTTGGGCGGGCGTCAGCTACAGCGCCCGCTGATCTCCGAACCCGTCACCGACAACTGCAACGGCTTGCGCAATTGCTGGTCCACTCGCGATACAGAGAATGTCGATACGGTCGGGTGAGCCTCGTCGTTGCTCGAGGAAAAGAGAACCACCCCAAGGAGCTCAGTTCGTGAACGATATCGACAACCCGAACGAGTCACCTGCGCTGCGTCGACCGCGCGTGATCGTCTTCGACGTCAACGAAACGCTGTCCGACATGTCGCCGTTGTCGGAGCGCTTCGCCGACGTGGGAGCTCCCACCGAACTCGCGTCACTGTGGTTCGCGAGTGTTCTGCGTGACGGCTTCGCACTCACCGCGGTCGGCGCGGCGCGGCCCTTCGCTGACGTCGCATCCGGGCTACTTGCAGTGATGCTGCCGCCTGAGGCGCTGAATCGGGAGATCGACGACGCCGTCGAGCACATCATGGGCGGTTTCATGGGTCTGGACGTGCATCCCGACGTAGCAGACGGCATCAGAGCACTAACTGCGCTCGAGATCCGGCTGATCACCCTGAGCAACGGCGCGGTCGGCGTCGCTCAAAAACTGCTCGAAGGGGCCGGAGTACTGGAACACGCAGAGATGTTGCTGTCCGTCGAGGCCGCCGGGGCGTGGAAGCCCGCCGCACAGTCGTACCGATACGCACTCGATCGGTGCGGCGTCGAACCCCACGAGGCCATGCTCGTCGCCGTCCACCCCTGGGACATCGACGGTGCCCACCGTGCCGGACTGTCCACGGCCTGGATCAACCGCACGGGCACCACCTACCCGCAGCACTTCACGGCCCCGGACCTCGAGGCGACCTCACTGCTCCACCTCGAGCAACTACTGCAGCACGCGACCTAGAGTTGTCCCCATGCCCGCCGGACGTTTCGCTCCCAGTCCCTCCGGCGACTTGCATCTCGGCAATTTGCGCACCGGCTTACTAGCCTGGCTCTTCGCCCGCTCCACTGAACGACGTTTCGTGATGCGCGTCGAGGACCTCGATCGTGTGAAGCCCGGCTCCGAACAACGTCAACTCGAAGACCTCGCCGCCATCGGACTCGACTGGGACGGGCCCATCATGCGTCAATCCGAGCGTCGGGAAATATACGACGCCACGATTCGGGCGCTCACCGCAGCGGGGATGACGTACGAATGCTTCTGCACGCGTCGGGAAATCCTCCAGGCCGCATCCGCACCCCACGCTCCCGACGGCGCGTATCCCGGAACCTGTCGAAATCTGTCCGCAGACCAGAGAGCAGCCAAGGACCGCCCACCGGCCATTCGATTACGTTCGCAGGTAACACAATTCACCATCGTCGACCAGCTGCACGGACTCTTCCGAGGCCAGGTGGACGACTTCGTCCTCCGCCGATCCGACGGCGTCCCCGCCTACAACCTCGCCGTCGTCGTCGACGATGGCACACAAGGCGTCGACCAGATCGTGCGCGGTGACGACCTGCTCACCTCCGCGCCTCGGCAGGGCTACCTCGCTCAACTCTTGGGCCTGACCCCCGCGACGTATGTCCACGTGCCCCTCGCTCTGAACATCGAAGGCAAGCGTCTGGCCAAACGGGACGGCGCGGTGACGCTGCGCGAACGACCCGATGCCTGGTCGCTCATCACCGCTTCCCTCGGTGTGCCGGACGTAAAGAACGCCGAGGAACTACTCGAACAGTGGAAGCCGACGCTGGTACCGCGCGAACCGTGGGTGTTCGACCCCTCGATCGCCTGACCACCAACCGATCGAGATCACGTTGCAACGCGACAGGACCCAACTCGGGATCAATCGGACGTACAGTGACCGCGACAACTCATCCCGAGGGAGAAGGACAAAATGACCTCAGGCGGCTACGACCCCGACAAGGATCCACAGAACCCCGGTGGTTATCCCCCGCCGCAGGGCGGCGGCTACCCACCACCCGGCAACTACCCACCACCCGCGCAGGGCAACTACCCGCCACCCGGCAGCTACCCGCCTCCTCCCGGCGATTACCCCCAGCAAGGCGGCTACCCACCACCCGGCGGCTACCCACCTCCCCCACAGGGCAGTTACCCGCCGCCTCCGTCGTTTGGTGACGCACCGATGCCGACGCAGCTGTCTGTGGGAACGGCCATCGGCTACGGCTTCGAGAAGTTCAAGCAGAACGCACTCGTCTGGATCGGCATCGTCCTGATCGCCGCGATCATCCAGGGCGTACTGAACTACGTGTTGAGCTCCAACAGCTTCTTTCTCAGCCTGATCTTCAGTGTCGTCATAGGAGTCGTCGCACTCCTCATCCAGGCGGCACTCGTCCGCGGCGCACTGCACGAGGTCGACGGAATCAAGCCCGCATTCGGGTCCTTTTTCCAGTTCGGCAATGTTGCCGCCGTCATCATCGCCGGCATCCTCGTCGGTATTGCAACCAGCATCGGCTTCGTCCTGCTGATCGTCCCCGGCATCGTCATCACGTTCTTCACGTGGTGGACCTTCCAGTTCGTCATCGATCGCGGCGACGAGCCGATTCCCGCCATCAAGGCCAGCGCTCAGGCCATCGCGTCCAACGGCGGGACCCTCTTCGTCCTCGCCCTCGCCCTGGTCGGCCTCAACATCGTCGGTGCGATCCCCGTCGGTCTCGGTCTGCTGGTGACCATTCCGATCACGATCATCGCCGGAACCTATGCCTACCGCGTCACGGTGCGTGGCCGCGTCGCCTGACCTGTAACTCGCCTCGATGGGCGCGCATCCCTCACCCGGGGATTCGCGCCCATCGTCGTCTCGGTGCTTGGATCCAGGGGTGACTACTACCGAACACACCGCCGCCAACGGCGGCACCGAGTCTGGGCAGGCCACGTTCGCTCACATCAGCAAGGGTTACTACGCCCCCATCGTCGCGCTCTTCGTGGCGACGCTGCTGATCTCGAACGTGGCCGCCAGCAAAGGTGTCGCCTTCTTCGCCTCGTCCGACGTCATGCTCGGACCGTTCCAAATCCTGCCGATCAATACCGACGGCGCATTCTTTCTCTTCCCCCTCGCCTACATCCTCGGTGACGTGCTCAGCGAGGTCTACGGCTTCAAAGCCACGCGCCGCGCGATCTATCTCGGCTTCGGCTCCCTGCTGCTCACCTCCGTGTGCTTCTGGATCGCGATCGAACTCCCCGCCGCCTCGTTCTACGAGAACCAGGCCGCCCTCGAGAGCGTCGTCGGCGTTGTCCCCCGACTGGTCCTGGCCGGTCTCGCCGGCTACACCGTCGGGCAGCTCCTCAACTCCGTCGTCCTGGTCAAGATCAAGGAACGCACCAAGGAAAAGCACCTCTGGGCGCGACTGATCGGCTCGACCATCGTCGGCGAATTCTTCGACACCCTGATCTTCTGCTCGATCGCCGCCGGAGTCATCGGCATCACCACGTGGACCGACTTCATCAATTACGTCATCGTCGGATTCCTGTGGAAGACGCTGGCCGAGGTCATCGTCATGCCCATCACGTACCGCGTCATCTCGTACATCAAGAAGCGCGAGCCGTCGTACCAGGATGGCTAGGACGCGACCCATTCAAGACTGAGGTCGAAGTAACGCTCCCGGGCCGTCTCGAACGTGGCGACGGCCCGGGTGCCCGGCCAGTCTTCCGGCGTCATGGACGGCGGAAGACCAGGGTCGACGTAGGGAATGACGCGCCATTCGTCGAGCAACGGGACGAACGTGACAAACGCGTCGCGGGAATTCCGAGCCGCGGACCCGCCGTCGAAGGCGTCGAGAAATGCCCGGTGACGATCGGCGATGCCGGCCAGATCCCACCACAGCTCGGCACTGTTGCGCAGCGTGGCGGGAGCCGCGATCTCGGACGCGACGAACGTCGTGACGTACTGCGACAGTTCCAACGCCTCGACGATGGCACCGGCCTCGTCCGCGAGATATTCGGGTGCGATCCACAGACCGGGTGAGACTGTGCCGCAGCCTATTCCGGTGAGCCGACGCCTCAGCTGGTGGCGCGCGGCGCGTTGCGTCTCGGGGATGGTGAACGAGATCAACCGAAATGGATCGCCGTTGGCCATCCGCCGAAAGCCGAAGATCCGACCGTCGCCGCGCGCGAACATCGCGTCGGCCTGTTCGGTGATGCGATAGCCGGTGCGACCCTCACGAGTACTCGATTCGACGACGCCCTTCTTCTTCAACCTGGTCACCGCGATGCGCGTGCTCTCCGGTGGCACCCCGAGCGCGTCCAACCATACGACGAAATCGGCAATGGCGAACCACCCTCCGAGCGGGCGAACGTAGGCCCCGAGCACCGTACGCACGAGTGAGGTGGCGCTGCCCGGACGAGAGTCGAAGTCGTCGAGGATGGCCCCGGGGGTGCTAGGCGCGGAGTTCGTCACGGATAGCCACGATCCCCAGATACACCTCGCGGTAGGAAGTGCTGAGAGGGCTCAGCCCCAGTCGAATACCGTGTGGCGCTCGGTAATCCGGGATGACCCCCTGCTCCCACAGACGAGCGGTGATCGCCTTGAACTCGGGATGGTCGATGGTGACGTGCCCGCCGCGTCGATTCGAGTCCTCGGGTGAGGCGATCTCGACCCCGAGCGGAACCAGCATCTCTCGGACGAGCTCGAGGGCGTATTCGGTGAGCGCAACGGACTTCGCGCGTATTGCGTCCATACCCACCTCGGCGATCATCTCGATGGTGTCCTGCATCGCGATCATTCCGAACACCGACGGTGTACCGCTGATGACGCGTCGAACACCCTGTGCCGGAACGTAACCCTGCGCCATCTCGAACGGATCGGCCCGGCCCATCCACCCCCAGATCGGCTGGACGAAATTGTCGAGAAGATCACTGCGCACGTACGCGAAGGCCGGCGATCCCGGACCTCCGTTGAGGTACTTGTAGGTGCACCCGACGGCCAGATCCACTCCCCAGGAATCGAATTCCAACGGTACCGAACCGACGGAATGACACACGTCCAGCAGCATCAGAGCGCCGGCCGCGTGCGCGATCCGCGTTGCCTCGGCAACGTCGACGAGGAAGCCCGACCGGTAAGCGACGTGAGTGATCACCACCAGGGCGGTGTTCTCCCCCACCACCTCGGCGAGTTGTTCGGGCTCGATACCACCGCGGCGGTCCGTCTCGATCCATCGCAGGGTCATATTCAGCTCTGCTGCAATGCCTTCGAGCAGATATCGATCGGTCGGAAAGTTGTCACGGTCAATGACGATCTCGGTGCGGTCCGGGCGCATCGCGATCGCCGCCCGTGCCAGCTTGTACAGCAGTACCGTCGTCGAATCGCCGATGGTGGTCTGCCCCGGCGCTGCCCCCAGGGTGGCGTCGGCCAGGGCGTCGCCGATGGTGACGGGGAGATCGAACCACTGCTCGTCCCAGCCGCGAATCAGGCGCCCTCCCCAGGCCTGCGTCATGAAGGTGTTGATCCGTTCGACGCTTGCCTTGGTGGGCCGGCCCAGCGAATTGCCGTCGAGATACGCGGTGATCGACGGGTCGTCACTACCGAGGAACTTGTCGCGATAGCTGCGGAGAGGATCCTGGGCGTCGAGTTCGAGTGCACGTTCCATCATCGTCCGATTTCCGTTCTCACAGCGAGCAATTCGGGAAAGAAGGTGAGTTCGAGTGCCTTCTGCAGAAATCCGACGCCGCTCGACCCTCCGGTCCCGCTCTTCATTCCGATGGTTCGCAGCACGGTGCGCATGTGACGGAAGCGCCAGAGCTGGAAGTTCTCCTCCAAGTCGACGAGTTCCTCGAATGCCTCGTACACCGCCCAATGTTCGGTGTGGTTTTCGTAGACGAACTTGATCAGCGGCATCAGGTCCTCGTTGAACGTGTATGCCGTCGTGACGTCACGGTCGAGGGCCGATGCCGGTACGTCGTACCCCTGCCGCGCCAGCGACTGCCAGAAGGCGTCGTACAGGCTGGTCTCGTGCAGCAGAGTCGAAAGCTGTTCGTGCGCAGCAGGATCGGACTCGAATACCTTGAGCATGCCCGCATTCTTGTTGCCGAGCACGAACTCCACGGCCCGGTACTGATAGGACTGGAAGCCCGACGAGTTGCCGAGGAAGTCGCGGAACTGGGAGTACTCCGTCGGCGTCAGAGTGGCCAGCACCGACCACTGCTCGGTCAGCGTCTTTTGAATGTGCTTGACCCGGGCCACGCACTTGAGCGCGGTGCCGATGTCGTCGGCATCGAGAGCCGCACGCGCGGCCAGCGTCTCGTGCAGCACCAGCTTGAGCCACAGCTCGGTGGTCTGGTGCTGAATGATGAACAGCAGTTCGTCGTGATGCTCCGGGGTGCTCACCGGCTTCTGGGCGCTGAGCAACGTGTCGAGGTCCAGGTAGGAGCCGTAGCTCATGCGGTCACTGAAGTCGGTGACGACAGTCTTCTCTATCGCGCGAGTATTGGCTTCGACGCTCATCGCTGGTCCTCGAGGTGGTGGGCTGGTGAGTCCACCGTATTACATATCCGTGCCGACCGCTAGGTATTCGTAAGCTATCGAATTCCGCGGATCCGCACTGCGCCGATGAGCGCAGCAATACTGACCAGGGACACCGCGAGGATGTAGTAGCCCGGAGACACCGCTTGTCCGGTCGCGGCAACCAAAGCGGCCGCGATCGTCGGAGTGAATCCACCGAAGATCGCCGTGGTGACGTTGTATCCGAACGACAGTCCGGTGGCCCGCGAATGGACCGGGAACGCGTCGGACATCACCGACGGCAGCGCGCCGAAGTAGAGCGCTTTCAACAAACCCAGAATGGTCATGACGAGAGCGAGCGTGAGGAACGACGGCACCGCGATGAGCCACATGAACAGCGGAACGACGCTCACGCCGATCGCAATTGCCGACGGCAACATGATCTTGATACGGCCGACCTTGTCGGACAGCTGACCGACGAACGGCGTCACCACCGTCAGGATCACACCGGTGATCATCAGTGCGACGAACGACAGCGAGTTGTTCAGTCCCAGTTGCTTGATGCCGAAGGTCGGCAGGTATTGCAGAATGAAGTTGAGCGCGGTGGACACCACCAGCACACCGCCGGCAATGAGGATTCCTCCCCATTGGTTCTTGAACAGATCGCGCACAGGCGATTTCGGCACGTCCGACGTGGCGACCACAGCCGGTGATTCGTCGACGTGCCGGCGAATGAACCATCCCACGGGGCCCACCATGAGCCCGAAGATGAAGGGGACGCGCCAACCCCAGTCCACCATGCTGGCCTCGGACAACACCGCGGTCAGTCCGGCTGCGAACGAGGCCGCCATCAGCGTTGCCAGCCCCTGGCTGGCGAACTGGAAGCTGCCGAAGAATCCGCGACGTTTGCCGTTCTGTTCGACGAGAAAGGATGTGGCCGCTCCGAATTCGCCGCCTGCAGCGAAACCCTGAATCAGGCGCGCCACGATGATTCCGATGGGGGCGAGGATGCCGATGTCGTCGTAGTTGGGCATGAAGGCGATCAACGCGGTTCCGAGCACCATCAGGCGAATGCTCATCACCAGAGCCTTCTTTCGCCCTTTCCGGTCTGCGTAGGACCCGAGGATCAGCCCGCCGAGGGGGCGAATCAGATACGAGACTCCGAAGACTGCGAACGTCTGAACCAGTTGCACGCCGGGGTCGGCCGAGGGAAAGAAGTTCTGTCCGATGTAGATGGCGAACAGCGCATAGATGGCGATGTCGAACCATTCGAGTGCGTTGCCGATAGTGGCGGCCGCGATCGCACGGACCGGATTCTTCACGGACACAACGGCTTCACCCGCGCCGTCACGATCGGGGGTTCGATGGACGTGTGCAGTGGACATGTCGGATTCTCCGGTGATGTTCAGGAGCGCGAGGCGCTGGCGGATTCGAGCGGTGCGTCATGACCACCGGCGACATTGCCGATGTCGTAAAACAGGCCGGCGGCCATCGCAAGACCTTCACGAGCGATGGATGCGAGCATGTGCTCGTCGGGTGCGTGCTGACGGCATCCCGGGTAGGAGTGCGGCATCCAGACCGTCGGAATGCCGAGAGTGTCGGTGAACACATGGTTGGGCAGGGACCCACCGATGTTGGGCAGCACGGTCACCGGAGATCCGACGGTGCGCTCGACCGACCGCGCGACCGTGCGGACCCAGCCATCGTTCGGGTCCGTTCGGCTCGCGGGAAACGAGATGCCGACTTCGACGGCGACCATCGAGTAGCCGTGCGCATCGAGGTGGCGTCGTAGCCGCGCGTCCAGATCGTCGAGGTCGGTACCCACGACGTACCGCAGTTGCAGCCGCGCTCGCGCCTGGCCGGGTATCGCATTGACCGGTTCGGCGATGTTGCCTGCGCTCATGGCGATCACTTCGAGTGTGTTCCACCCGAAAACCCGCTCGGCGGGCGACAATTCGGTGGCCGACCAGCCGGAGTCGACAACCGGATCGCCCGGGGTGCGGCCGACCTCGACGTCTCGCAGAGCCTCGATGATGGACTCCGGAATCTGCTCGGGCACCAGGCTGTCCAACAGAATGCGGCCGTGGCCGTCGACGAGCGTTCCGATGGCACCGGCCAGGGTGGTTGCCGGGTTGCGGAGCAGTCCACCCCAGTTGCCCGAGTGGTAGCCGCGCTCACGCAGGTCGACGACGAGATCGAAGTCCACTCCCCCGCGGGCACCGAGAAACAGTGTCGGCGTGTGGGCATCGAGACGTGGTCCGTCCGAGGCGATCAGCACGTCGGCGGTGAGTTCTTCGCGGTGGTCGGACGCGAATTGTTCGAGTCCGGGTGATCCGATCTCCTCCCCCGTCTCGAACAGGAGCGTCAGATTGAACCCCAAGGAGCCGCGGGCATCGAGAACGGTCCGCAGTGCGGCGAGGTTCACCAGATGCTGGCCCTTGTTGTCGGCGGTTCCTCGGCCGTAGAGCCGGCCGTCCCGTTCGACGAGAGTCCACGGCGACAAACCGTCAGACCAGTCCTCGGCCATACCCAGAACCACATCGGCGTGGCCGTAACAGAGCACGGTCGGCAAGTCAGGGCTCTCGTGACGGGTGGCGATCAGGAAGGGGCCACCGTCCGCGACCGGGTTGGGGTGCGTCTCGACCGCACACCCGAGTGCCTCGAGCCGCGGCACCAGAAGATCCTGCAGATATGCCGACAACGCAACCCGTCCGGCCGCCGACTGACTCTCCGACGGAACGGACACGAGCTCGGACAATTCGCGGTGGAACTGACCCGAATCGTAGAAGTCCTGGGCCTGCGCGATCACATGGTCGCGTTTCATCGAATCTCCCTCGCCGTCGGCCTGGTGTTCGCCTGACAGTAGCGAGCCCGATACCGTCTACACCATTGCCGATTGAGGCCTCCTGCGTTGCCTTCGAAGCAACGCTCGGACCGACAGAGGCTCGGTGACGATCAGGTGTCACCGCTGTGACCGTGCTGTGAAAGAAGGAGCGATCTCGTTGCATTTGATGCCCTCTGCTCTCACGTACTTCTGCGAAGTAGCGCGAACCGGTTCCGTCACCGAGGCGGCTGCGGCACAACATTTGGCTCCGTCGGCGGTCAGTAGGCAGATCGCCAAGCTCGAACGCGACGTCGGAGTGCCGCTCTTCGCACGCCATGCCCGCGGAATGACGCTCACCGAAGCCGGCCATCGCCTCCTCGCCCACGCACGCCGACACGAAGTGGAGTCCTCGACCCTTCTCGCCGAAATACGCAGCGTCGACGCCACCGAGCACGGAACCGTCACCGTTGCCTGTACCGAGGGGTTCTCGCAGTCCGTGGTTCCACGGGCCATGGCGTCGGTCCACCGGACTCACCCGTCCGTCACGTTCACCTTGGACGTGGTGGGGCGAGAGGAGGCCAGTCGACGAGTGGTCGACGCCCGAGCGGACGTCGCGGTCACCTTCTCGCTCGGTCGCCGCACCGACGTGACGGTCGAGCATTCCATCACGGTGCCCATCTGCGCCGTCGTCGCGCCCGGCCACCCTCTGACCGACCGAGACAGTGTCGACCTGACCGACATCTGCGCATATCCCCTTGCGCTGTCGACCACCGGTTCGAGTCAACGTGAACTGTTCGACGCGGGTGTGCGGCTGGAAGGACTGTCGCCGCACGTGGGCCTACAGTGCGAGCGGCTGGCTCCGATTCTGGAGTTCGCACGATCGAGCGATGGCGTCGCACTCGTCAGCGACCTCGGCGGCGATCGTAAACTGGGCCTGACCTACATCCCGCTCGTGCATCCGGTGTTTGCCCAACGTCGGGCCGAGATTCACACCATGCAGGGCCGACCGCCGTCACCGCGCACGGTTGCCTTGATCGACGCGTTGACCGACATTCTCGAGGCCGCGGGATAGTGAAGGGACATCGAACTGGCCTATCCTCGAAGTACCCGACTCGAGTGAGGAATCGCAGTGCGTAGAGCGTCCGGACAGTTGGAGGAGTCGATCCTCGAGTTGCTCGGCGAGCACACGGAATTGTCGGTGGCCCAGGCGCGCGAGCATCTGGGTTCGGAGCTCGCTCACACCACTGTCATGACCGCGCTGGTGCGCTTGCACGGCAAAGGTCTCGTCGATCGCGAGCGTCGCGGGCGTTCCTTCGTCTACACCCTCAATGCCCCGGTCGATGAAATCCCCGCATTGCGGGCCGCGATGCGGATGCGTACCGAACTCGGCGCGAGAGCCGAACGTGCGGACGTACTGGCCAACTTCGTGGCCTCACTCGACCCCGAGGACGAGGCCACGCTGCGAGAGCTACTCGCCAAGTCGGACGCAGCCGAGCAGCATCGATGACCCTGCTCCTGATCGTGGCCGTGCTGCCGTGGGTGCTGTCGCTGCTGCTGGGGTTCGGAGCCGCCCACATCGACCGCCGACTCAACCCGTCGACCGCAGTCGTTCTGCTCCCCATCCTGTCGATGGTCACCGCGTTTGCAGTCGCCGCGTCCCTGGCCGCGCTGGCCGCGGTCCTTCTGGCGTCGGCTCAGGTTGTGTGGGTATCGCTGGGAATTGCACTCTGCGCGTTGATGTTCTGGCGCTCGGTTGAGGTGGCTCGCCATGTTCGACGCGTTGTAATCAGTACGTCCATCGCATCCGAATTCGGTGACGAGGCGCGAGCGACAGGCGGCATCGTCGTGGTCGACTCCGACGTTCCCGACGCCTTCGCCGTCCCCACCGGCGGAGGTGCCGTCGTGATCACGACCGGCCTGGCGGAAGCGCTGTCGAACAACGAATTACGCGCGGTGATCGAACACGAACGCGCTCACCTGCGGCACCGTCACAGCGTGTGGATCCAGATGTGCGAGATCGGAGCCCTGATCGATCCGATTCTCAGGCCGCTGTCCGCCACAGTACGACATGCAGCGGAGCGTCAAGCAGACGAGAGCGCGGCCGCTCTGGGCCGTCGAGATACGTTGTCTGCCATTGCCAGAACTGCTTTGCTGCGGGCCCACCTCGACCATGGAACCCGCACTCTGGCCAGTACCGGGGGCGACGTCGTGCGCCGCGTGCAGGCCCTCAGCGAACCACCACGGCACCGTCCCGACCGCGGAATCCTCGCCGCCGGACTGGTTCTCGTCCTCGCGTTCTCCGTCATCTCGGTGGCATTGTTCGACGTCGTCCAAGATGTGGTGGCACCCGAAACCGGAGAAGCCGCCACCTCGATCTTCCGCTGACCTCAAATACCCGCGACGCCCGCGAGTTGGCCGATCGCATAGGTGACAGCCATCGCGATTGCACCACCGATGACGACCCGGGTCACTGCCGGCCGAGCGGGCGCACCGCCGAGACGCGCGCTGATACTTCCGGTCAGTGCCAAAGCTACCAACACCACGACGAATGTCACCGGGACGCGCAGCGACGCGGAAAACAGCAGGATGGACAGTAGCGGCAGCAGCGCGCCACTGACGAACGACACCGCCGACGACCCGGCCGCCTGCCACGGATTCGTCAGCGCATCCGGGTCGATTCCCAATTCGACGTCCACGTGTGCGGCAAACGGATCGTGTTCGGTGAGTTCGCGAGCGACGGTCTGCGCGGTGTCGGCCGAGAGCCCCTTGGCCTCGTAGAGCGCCGCGAGCTCGGCCAGTTCCTGCTCGGGTTGCTCTTCCAACTCCCGGCGCTCTTTGATCAGCAACGAACGCTCGGCGTCACGTTGTGTGCTCACCGAGACGTACTCACCGAGTGCCATGGATACGGCCCCCGCAACGAGACCCGCGAGACCGGCAGTCAGCAGCGATCCTCGGTCGGTGGTGGCGGCCGCGACACCGACGACCAGACCAGCCGTGGACACGATGCCGTCGTTCGCCCCCAACACCCCGGCTCGTAGCCAGTTCAGGCGACCGGACAGATCTCCGTGCGGTTCGTGCTCGTGCAGGCTCGGCTCGGGCTCACTCATCGACGGCCGTTGCCGATACGTCGTCCCACGCGGCGCGAGCGCCGGACTCTCCGATTCTGTACACCTGGACGATTGTGGTCGCTCCGATCACCACTGCCAAGACCACTACCGCGATCGACTGCCACCGCACGGCCGGGTTGCCGCGACGCTCACGCAGATGCAGGAACACGAGTGCCGCGGCAACGATCACCAAGCCGACGGAGAAGTAGATCATCCAGTCACCGATCTCGGTGTGTTGTTCGACCGCCGCGGTCTCGGGGACGCGCTTCTCGAGCCACTCGCCCGCCTCGGTCGTCAGCGGAGTCAGCACCAGCGTGAACACCGCCAGGGCTGCAATGAGCCAGACGAGCCTGCTGCGCACACCGGACCAGATGCTGGCGGCGATAGCGAGGATCGCGGTGAGCGGTGCCAGGACCACGATGAAGTGAACGAGCAGAATGTGGGCCGGTAGGCCGTTGAAGGTGGACATGCGTTCTCCCGCTGGCTTCGAAGTCGCGTGCACCTCACGCACCGCACATGCTACACACCATGTAGTAGTTGCGTCGACGGTTCTCGTGCTGCCAGAGCTCGCCACACCGAGTGGGGTTCTACGACCATCGCATGCACGATCTGCTCGAGACGCTCCCCCAGTGCGACAACGGTATTCGCGTCGAACAATGCTGTGGGATAGACGATATCGATGTCCGTACAGATAGCCTTCCCTTGGTCGTCCCGCCGTTCGGTGACGTGAAGATGAAGGTCGCACTTGGCGATGTCGATCGGCCGAGGCGTGATCTCGAAGCGCACGTCCCCGACGTCGAAAGTCGAGGCACTGAAGACGTCCAACGACAGCGCCACCTGAAAGATCGGGTGCCGGCCCTTCGTCGAGTCAGCAGCGAGGTCGGCGACGACATCCTCGAACGGAACGGAGGCATGATCGAAGGCCCGTAGTTCGCTCGCACGGGCCAACTGCACGACGTCCTCGACGGTCGTGGCCGCGGCGATCTTCGTTCGAATGGCGACGGTGTTGGTGAAGGTTCCGACGAGCTGCTCGAGTCGCGGGTCGTCGCGACCGGCAACCGGGGTCCCGATGACGATGTCGGTGGATTCCGTCGTCTGGGCGAGCAGAATCAGCAGTGCTGCGCGAAGCACGGTGAATCGTCCAGTCCCGCATCGCTGGGCAAGATCGGTCATTCTCTCGGTGGTGTCTGCGTCGAACCGAAGCGACGTGCGAGCGCCGGAGAAGTCCCAGTCCTGCGTACGAGTGCGGTCCAACCGCAAGCCCCTCGAGCTGGGTATGTCCGCCAATTCCGTGCGCCAGAAGTCGAGATCGGCCGAGACGTCGCGGTCGGCGGCCCAGACGCTGTAATCGGCGTACTGCAAGGGCAATTCGGGCCAGGACGGTGCGGTGCCGGCAATCCTGGCGTGATACGCCAGTACGAAATCCGACGCCAACAGCCCCAGCGACCAACCGTCCGCTGCACTGTGGTGGACAGCGCATGCGAGCACGTGGTGATCGGGCGCTACTGCGAAGAGGCGAGCTTGGATCGGAAACTCGGTGCGCACGTCGAAGGGGTGCTCGAGCGTTTGCACCACCGCGGCGTCATCGAAGTCGACAACGTCCAGGTTCGGTACCGCCCCCGACGAATCGGGCTGGACTATCTGCACCGGAACCCCGTCGATATCCGGGTAGCGCGTTCGCAACGTGCTGTGCCGATCGATCAGGTCGGTCATCGCCTGCACAGCTGCCGCTGAGTGGAACTCCCCAGAAATCGTGACCGTGAACGGCAGGTTGTACAGCGGAAGCCGTGCGCTTCGATCGATGTGGCGTTGCTGTGGAGCGAGCGGAATTGCGGCCACCCCGTCCGACATTCCACGTTCGGGTCGCGAATTCTGCTGCCGCCCAGTAAGTCGACGTTCGTCGATCCGTGCGGCCAAGGCCTGAACGGACGGGGCATCGGCGAGGTCACGCACGCCGATGTCCACCGAGGCCTCGGCTCGCACCGATGCGACGACCCTGGTCGCCGCCAACGAGTCGCCCCCGAGATCGAAGAACGAGGCGGCACAATCGATGCCGTCGATGTCCAGCACGCGCGCGAATACTGCCGCCACCATCTCCTCGGTGGCACCGGACGGTTCGATCGGAGTACCGGTTGTCGGAGTGGTCAGGCTCGGAACAGGAAGTGCGCCGCGGTCGACCTTTCGATTGATCGTAAGCGGGATCTCGTCGAGGATCGTGATGGTCGCCGGCACCATGTGGGCCGGCAATCGCCCGACGAGATCCCTGCGGATATCCTCGGTGTCGAGCACATGTTCGTCGAATGCGGCAACGACGTACCCGTCGATACGCAGGTCCCCAGCTCGATTGCGGCGCAAAGCCGATGATGCCGCAGCGACATCCGGATACGCCCGCAACGCCGCGTCCACCTCGCCCAGTTCGACGCGATTTCCCCGGATCTTGATTTGATCGTCGGTGCGGCCGAGGAACTCGAGCGTCCCGTCGCCGCGCAGACGCGCCCGATCTCCGCTGCGGAACATCCGAGTCCCGTTGCTGCCGAATGGGTTCGCGACGAAGCGTGCCGCTGCATCCGCGGTACGACCGAGATATCCGCGTGCGACACCGGGCGTCTCGATGTAGATCTCGCCGACTGCCCCCGACGGAACGGGCCGCAGCGTGCGATCGAGAAGGTGAATCACCGCCCCCACCATGGCTCGACCGATTCCGTCCGCGCTACCCGGAGTCAGTGGCGCGGTCATCGTGACACTGCAGGTCGTCTCGGTGGGGCCGTAGGCGTTGAGCAGCCGTCGACCCACCGACCAGCGGTCCACCGTGTCCTGCGGTGCCGCCTCACCGCCGATGATGATGGTCCCGACACCCGACAGTGCTGCGGGATCCAGCGTCGCCAGCGCCGAGGGCGTGATGAACAGATGCGTAATTATCTGCTGCGCAATCAGATCCGACAGTTCAGCGCCCGCGTAACTCCCTGCCGGCGCGATCACCACTGCCGCGCCCGCGGTTGCTGCGGCCAGCACCTCGACGATGGCGGTGTCGAATCCGGGCGAGGCGAGGTGACAGACTCGTGAGTCGACGTCGAGGTGGTAGCTGCTCCTGATCTGTTGCACCAACGCGGCGATGCCATCGTGGGTGACGACAACGCCTTTGGGAGTGCCGGTGGAGCCGGAGGTGTAGATGACGTACGCCGCGTGGTGCGGTGCCGTCGGCGCAGCTTCGTCACCCGGGGCACCCTCGACGAGAACGTCATCGAGGTTCAGCCACTCCACGTCGCCGAACTCGCCGCCGCCCGTGCACAGGCCCAACACCGCCCCGCTGTCCCGCACCACGAACTGCACTCTCTCGCGTGGGTGATTCAGGTCGACCGGAACGTACACCGCACCCACTCGTGCGATCGCCCAGAACGCGACGACCCCCTCGAGGGATCGGCCGACGCGCACGGCGACCCGGTCCTCGGTGCAGATTCCTCGGGCACTCAAGGCGGATGCGAGTGCGGAGACTCGTGCGGCCAATTCTCCGTAGGTGATCGAGAAGGCCGCATCCTGGATCGCAATTCGATTGCCGTGCTCCGCGATTGCCGTCGCGAACACATCGTTCAGAGATCCCTGCTCGGTCACGGCCGCGCCCACCGAGGCTGGTGTCGTTCGCGGCTCCTCGGGCAGGAACAGGTCGAGGTCGGCCACGGCCGTATCACCGCAACCGGATTCGGCGAAGCGGTCGAGAAAATGCAGGAACCGAGCATGGTGGCGAGCAAGGTCGCTCGGTGTGTAGGCGGCAGGATTGGCTTCGAAGTCGATGCGAGGACGCGCTCCGCCTCGCCCGGGATAGATGTTGACGGCGAGGTCCGACACCGGTCCCGTGGTCAGAATCTTGATCTCGCCGTCGAAGTCACCGACGGCCACGGTGTTCGCGAACATCATCACGTTGATGGTGGGACCGAAACGCCCTGCGTGCAAGGCACTCCCGCTCTCGGACACCGGCGGTCTGCTGCGCTGGTGTCGGAGGACGGCCCCGATCGCGACCTCGGCCGACTTCACCACGTTGTTCACCGTCGCCGATCCGACGCTCGGCAACCGCAGCGGCACCACATGTGACAACGACGACCCGGCCCCGCGCAGCAGTGCCGTCGGCCGTGCCGAGACCGGCAGCGAGAGATCGACGTCGTCTACATCGTTCATGCGCGCGAGGAAGGCAGCGAATGCCGCGATCACCACGGTCGACGTGGCGCGGCCGGGGGCGGTCACAGAAATCGATCGATCCTCCCCGACGACGATCGGCACCGACGCAGGCTGAGCACTCCGGCCCCACGATGCGCCGTAGCCCAGGTCAGCGGACTCCCAGTGCGCCCGATCGCGCCGCGCACGGGCGGATGCGTGGTAGCGCTCGTCCTCGGCGAGAAGTGCCGCCGGAGTCGTCGGATCGACCCGTGGCGGCTCGACGCCATCCTGCGCCGCGGCGTACAGAGCCGCCGCCCGCTCGAGCACCTTCATCGAGGCATAACCGTCGAGCGCGATGTGGTGTGCTCTGGTGTACCAGAACACGCGATCGTCCCCGACGCGGAGGACGCGCAGTCGCACCAGCTGGCCGTACATCGACAAGGGTGTTCGACAGTCGTCGTTCATCCACTGAGTGGCTATTTCTTCTGGACGGTCGTGTTCACGGAAGTCGAGAATCTCCACCGCCTCGGTCTCCGCGTCCAGGAATCGCTGCACCGGAGTGCCGTCGACCTCTGAAATCCGCATGGTCGACGACGAGAATTCGCGATGCGCCCGGCTACCGCAGATGGCCAACGCGTCGACGTCGACGGCACCGACGATGTCGACGTAGTACGCAATGGTGAAGGGCACGTCGGGCATGAACTGCTGGGCCAGCCAGATGTCGGCCTGAGACGAACTCACAGGTATGGCGTCGTCGAACATAGTGGTCCCCCCACGGCAATCCAGTTACTACACACTCGGTAGTACTAGAGTACGCGCCGGTCCGGCGAGGTGCCGTCGAGAACGTCGTGCACCGCTGTGGGGCCGCGAAACGCACGGATTGCCCTAAGGTGACACCCGTGCCGCAGAGCAACCACTATCACCATCTGATGTTCGGTCCTGCTGCGATTGCGAGGCAGAAGGTCGACGGCAGCTACACCGCCTACGGCTCACAGACCGAACGACCCGACGACGGCCCGACGCCTCTCGACACTCGCGAGAAGGCCATGATTCGTGCGGTGGATCAGTTCCAGATCGCCACGGTCGCCGAGTCGGGTTGGCCCTACATCCAGTATCGAAGCGGCCCGAAGGGGTTCCTGCACGTACTCGACGACCGCACACTCGGCTTCGCCGATTTCACCGGCAATCATCAGTACGTCACGGCCGCCAATCTCGATCACGACGATCGCGTCGCCGTATTCTTGGTCGATTATCCTCTGCGCCAACGCCTCAAGCTCTACGGCCGGGCGCGATCGGTCGAGGCCGCGGATGATCCACAACTACTGGACCGACTGAGAAAGATCGGTGACCTGACCGTCGCCGCCACCTGCGAGCGCAGCGTCGTCATCGACGTCGAGGCCTTCGACTGGAACTGCACCCGCAGCATCATTCCGCGCTACGACGCGGCCTACCTCGCGGACCTGTCCGAGGTGTACCAGCGCAAGGCTGCCGAGCGGGAACAGGAACTGCTACAGCGGATTTCGGAACTCGAAGATCAGCTCACGCAGTCTTCGGCGCATAGAAGCGACCCAGAAACTCCGTCTTGAACTCCGTGAAACGTCCCTGTTCGATCGAGGCGCGGATGTCGTCGACCAGTTTGACCGTGAAGCGCTCGTTGTGGATGGTGCACAGCGTCGATGCGAGCATTTCCTTGGCCTTGAACAGGTGATGGATGTATGCCCTGGTGTAGTGCGCGCAGGTGTAGCAGTCGCAGTTCTCGTCGATCGGGGTGAAATCGCGTCGATGCTTGGCGGTGTTGATGTTGAAGCGGCCCGTCGGCACGTAGATCGCCGCATTACGCGCTACCCGTGAGGGATTGACGCAATCGAAGGTGTCGGCACCGTTCTCGATGGCGGTGAAGAAATCGTCCGGCTCGCTGATCCCGAGCATGTGACGCGGCTTGTGTTCGGGCAGTTCCTCGTTCACCCACCGAGTGATGGTGCCGAGGTTCTGCTTCTCGAGTGCACCGCCGATGCCGTAGCCGTCGAAGCCCCGGCCTGTTTCGCCGGTGATCGTCTCGAGGTCGTGTGCGGCCTTGCGACGTAGATCCTCGTACTGCGCGCCCTGCACCACTCCGAACAACGCCTGGTACGGCTTGTCGGCGCGCTCTACCGTGAGCCGTTCGTGTTCGAGGACGCATCGCTTTGCCCATGCCTGGGTTCTGTCGACCGACATCTCCTGGTAGCCGCGGGTATTCATCAGCGTCGTCAGCTCGTCGAACGCGAACATGATGTCGGCACCGAGCCTGTGCTGAATCTGCATCGACACTTCGGGAGTGAAGCGATGCTTGGAGCCGTCGAGATGGGATTTGAACGTCACGCCGTCGTCGTCGACGTGGGCGAGGCGCTCCTTACCCTCGGCGATGACGTCGTCGGACTGCACGCGCGTGGCATCCATCGAGATGACCTTCTTGAACCCGACGCCGAGCGACATGACCTGGAATCCGCCGCTGTCGGTGAACGTCGGCCCGTCCCAGTTCATGAACTTGCCCAGCCCACCCGCCTCGTCGACGATGTCCGAGCCCGGCTGCAGATACAGGTGGTACGCGTTGGCGAGTACGGCCTGCGCGCCGAGTTCCTTCATGGCCTCCGGCAGCACCGCTTTGACGGTCGCCTTGGTGCCCACCGCGATGAACGCGGGGGTGTTGATGTCACCGTGCGGGGTGTGGATGGTGCCGGTGCGCCCGAGCTCACCGTCGAGCCGGGTGCCGATATCGAAGCCGAAACTGGAGGAACTCACCGCGTCAGTATGCCGCTGCGCGGCAGTGGTGCGGTTAAGTGCCCTCTGAGGCACTTATTCCTGCCACTGCGGTGCCAGCCGCATTGAGGCGGAAGTACGCACCCCTGGCCTCGAGGAGTTCCTCGTGATTGCCCTGCTCCACGATGCTGCCGTTCTCCATCACCACGATCGTGTCCGCGTCGCGGATTGTCGAGAGGCGGTGCGCAATAACAAAACTGGTGCGATCGCTGCGTAGTTTCGCGGTGGCCTTCTGCACCAGCAGCTCGGTTCGAGTGTCGACGGAGCTGGTGGCCTCGTCGAGGATGAGGATCAAAGGCTTGGCCAGGAAGGCGCGGGCGATGGTGATGAGCTGCTTCTCGCCGGCGCTGACGTTGTTTCCCTCCTCGTCGATGATCGTGTCGTAGCCGTCGGGCAGCGAGTGCACGAATCGGTCCACGTAGCTCACCCGCGCGGCCTCGAGGATTTCCTCTTCGCTGGCACTCGGGTCGCCGTAGGCGATGTTGTCGCGAATGGTTCCGCCGAACAACCAGGTGTCCTGCAGCACCATGCCGGTGCGAGCGCGCAGTTCTTCGCGGGTCATCTTCCTGGTGTCGACGCCGTCGAGAGTGATGCGGCCCGAGTCGATCTCGTAGAACCGCATGATGAGGTTGACCAACGTGGTCTTTCCCGCACCGGTAGGACCGACGATCGCGACCAGGTGACCGGGATCGGCCACCAGCGAAAGGTTTTCGATCAGCGGGCGGTCGGCCGAGTAGCCGAAGGAGACATTCTCGAATTCGACGCGTCCCCGTCGCTCGATGGGCCGCACCGCATCAGCCGGATCTGCATCCTCTTCCTCGGCGTCGAGCACCTCGAAGATGCGCTCGGCAGAGGCCACACCGGACTGGATGAGGTTCACCATCGAACCGACCTGAGTGAGCGGCTGAGTGAACTGACGCGAGTACTGGATGAAGGCCTGTACTTCACCGAGGCTGAGCGTGCCGGACGCCACCCGCAGCCCTCCGACGACGGCGATGACCACGTAGTTGATGTTTCCGAGGAACATGATGACGGGCATGATCATGCCGGAGATGAACTGGGCTCGGAAGCTGGACTGGAAGAGCTTCTCGTTCCGATCGCCGAACTCGCGTTCTACGTCTTCCTGTCGACCGAAGGCCTTGACGATCTCGTGGCCGGTGTAGGTCTCCTCGATCTGGGCGTTCAGCTTTCCGGTGTGCTTCCACTGTGCGACGAAGTGCGGCTGCGAACGCTTGGCGATGACGGCGGTCACCGCGAACGACGCCGGAATGGTCAGCACCGCAACGAGAGCCAGCAGTGGCGAGATCCAGATCATCACACCGAGGATGCCGAGCACGGTGAGAATGCCGGTGATCAACTGACTGAGTGTCTGCTGCAGGCTGGTCGAGACGTTGTCGATGTCGTTGGTGACGCGGCTGAGCGTCTCACCGCGCGCATTGTTGTCGAAGTACTTCAGCGGCAGTCGATGCACCTTGGCCTCGACGCTGCCGCGCAACAACAGGATTCGACGCTGCAGCGCGATGTTGAGAATGTAGCCCTGAGCCCAGGCGAGCAGTGACGACAGCACGTACAGCACGAGGACCCACATCAGGACGGTTCCGACAGCACCGAAATCGATACCGGCACCGGGGATGACATTCATGCCCGACAGCAGATCGGCCGTCGAATCGTTCCCGGCTGCCCGAAGCCCGTCGATCGCTTGCTCTTTCGTCTGACCGGGCTCGAGCCCCCTCCCGACGACGCCGTCGAAGATCAGGTCGGTCGCGTGGCCGAGCACGGTCGGCGCGGCAACGGTGAGCACGGTGCTGGCGATACCGAAGGCCAGCATCACCGACAGGAGCACCTTCTCGGGAGCGAGCAGGCCGACCAATCGTTTGAACGAACCCTTGAAGTTGCGGGCCTTGGTTCCCGGCATCACAGTCTTGGCGACGGGGGCGTCGTCCTTCTCTTCCGTCTTCTCCACCTGCGCGGTCACAGTGCACCGGCCACGGCGCGCTGCGAGTCGACGATCTCGGCGTAGGTGGGGCAATCGGCCATCAATTGGTCGTGGGTACCCACACCTACCGGCTTTCCGTCGTCGAGTACGAGTATCTGGTCGGCATCGATGATGGTCGAGACGCGTTGAGCGACAACGATCATGCATGCATCTCGCGTCACCGGCCTCAGTGCCGCGCGCAGATTGGCATCGGTCGTCAGATCCAGTGCGGAGAACGAGTCGTCGAACAGGTAGATGCTGGGTTTGCGCACCAGCGCACGAGCGATGGCCAGGCGTTGACGCTGACCACCGGACACCGTCGTACCACCCTGTGCGACGGGTGTTTCCAGTCCCTCGGGCATCGCGCGAACGAAGTCGGCACCCTGGGCGATCTCGAGTGCCTCCCACAGTTCCGCGTCGGTGGCGTCGGATTTGCCGTATCGCAGATTGCTCGCGATGGTGCCCGAGAACAGGTACGGCTTCTGTGGGATCAACCCGATTTCGGAGCGCAACAGATCCAGATCGAGTTCCCGGATATCGACTCCCCCGACGCGTACCTCGCCGCCGGTGACGTCGATCAGTCGCGGAATGAGGTTGACGAGCGTTGATTTTCCGGAGCCGGTACCGCCGATGATCGCGGTGACCTTGCCTGCCTCGGCCCTCAGGTTCACCCCGCACAGCACCGGATATTCGGCACCGGGGAAGGAGAATTCGGCATTGACCAGCTCGACCACACCCGGCGAGGATGCGAACATCTTGGGCTTGTCCGGCAACACGACCGACGATTCGGTGGCGAGTACCTCGCTGATGCGATCGGCACACACCGACGCGCGGGGCACCATCATCGCGATGAACGAGGCCATCATCACCGACATGAGGATGAGCATGATGTAGCTCAGAAGAGCTGTGAGAGAGCCGATCTGCATGGTTCCCTGATCGATGGCATGGCCACCGAACCAGATGACAGCGACGCTGGTCACGTTGCTGATGAGCATGACCGTCGGGAACATCAAGGCCATCAGCCGCCCGACGCGTAGTGCGGTTTCGGTGAGTGCGGTGTTGGCCGCTCCGAACCGGTCGATCTCGAAGTCCTCTCGGACGAACGCCCGCACCACACGAATTCCGGTGATCTGTTCACGCAGAACACGATTGACGGCGTCGATTCGCTTCTGCATCGAGCGGAAGGCCGGCACCATCTTGATGATGATCAGGCCCATGGAGATCGCCAGCCCCGGTACCGCGATCAACAGGATCCAGGACAGGCCGAGGTCCTCGCGCAGCGACATGATGATGCCACCGACGCACATGATCGGTGCCATCACCACGATGGTGAACCCCATGACGATCACCAGCTGCACCTGCTGAACGTCGTTGGTGTTGCGGGTGATCAACGACGGCGCACCGAACTGGCCTACCTCACGGGCCGAGAACGTGCCCACACGGTGCAGAATCGCACCGCGCAGGTCACGTCCGACGCCCATGGCCGCGCGAGCTCCGATGAACACCGCGGCCACCGAGCTGATGATCTGTACTGCCGATACCAGCAGCATCAGTCCACCAGCGGAGAGGATGTAACCGGTGTCGCCGGTGGTGACGCCCTTGTCGATGATGTCGGCATTGAGGCTGGGCAGGAACAGCGCCGCCAACGTCGCGACGAGTTGTAGCAGGACCAGCGCGACGATCGGCAGCTTGTACGGGGCCAGATACGTGCGCAGCAGCGGAATCAGCATGATGGCCGAAGATTACTCGTACACATGGATGACAGTCTCTCCGTTTTTCGAGTGTTGCGGGCAATCTTCGGCCGACCGGTTGCTGCCCGGGAACTACAGGCCTTTCTCCGGAGCCGTCTTCAACTTGGCACCTTCGATGTCGACGTTGGGCAGGATCTTGTCCAGCCACTTCGGCAGCCACCAGGCCTTGTCGCCCAGTAGAGCCATCACCGACGGAATCAGCACCATGCGCACGACGAACGCGTCGAAGAACACGGCCGCGGCGAGCGCGAAGCCGATGGACTTGATGAACGAGTCCGGCTCGGCGATGAACGCGGCGAACACCGAGATCATGATGACTGCAGCCGAGGTGACCACGCGTGCGCCGTACTTGAAGCCGTTGACGACGGCATCCTTGGCAGCGGCTCCGTGGACGAACTCCTCACGCATGCGCGAGACGAGGAACACCTGGTAGTCCATCGCGAGACCGAACACCACACCGATGAGGAAGATCGGCATGAAGCTGACGATCGGCTGCGGGTTGGAGATCAGGCCCAGCCCACCCTCTTGGAAGATGAACACCGTCGCTCCGAAGGTGGCCAGCACACTGAGCAGGAATCCGACCGTCGCGGTGAGCGGCACCAGGATCGAGCGGAACACCAGCATCAGCAGCACGAACGCCAGTCCGACAACCACAGCCAGGTACGGAATCAGCGCGCTCTGCAACCGCTCCGAGATATCGATCCCGATCGCGGTCTCACCGGTCACGCCGTAGGAAACGCCCGCGCTCTCCTGCAATCCGCTCTCGGCGTCGCGGAGGTTGGTGACGAGCGCCTTCGTCTGGTCACTGTTGGGTGTGCTCGACGGGGTGACGAGTATCTGAGCCGTGTCACCCGCCGGGTTGACGGCGACGATCTGCGCATTCGTGACGTCGGATTGCGCGGTGATCGTCTCGATGACCTTGCCGAAGGACGCAGTGCGATCGGCCTCGGCGACGCCGGACGCATCGGCGATGACGAGCAGCGGACCGTTACGTCCCGGCCCGAAGGCGTTTTCGGTGACGTCGTATGCCTGACGGGCAGGCGTGGACGGGTCCGAGGTGGCGATCGACGGGAGCGCGAGAGACAACCCTGTGGTCGGCCCTGCGATGACGCCGAGGAGCACGATGCCTCCGACGAGTCCGAGGATCGGCCTCTTGACCAGGAATCGAGCCCACCGAAGTCCGTTGGTGGGCTTGGCCTCCGGGTCCTCGGGGTCGGTGGTGTTGACGAACTTGAGCTTGCCCGCGAAAGCCTTGCCCTTGTAGACGCCGAGCATGGCGGGCAGGAACGTCAATGCGATCAGGACGGCAACGAACACCGCGAAACCTGCGGCCAGACCCATCTGGGACAGGAACGGGATGCCGACCACGCGGAGGGCGACGAGGGCGATGAGCACCGTTGCACCTGCGAACACGACGGCGGAGCCCGCGGTTCCGACCGACCGTCCGACTGCTTCCTCGCGGTCGTCGGTGAGCGTGAGCTCGTGCCGGTATCGCGCCAGGATGAACAGCGAATAGTCGATCGCGACTGCGAGACCGATCATGATGGCGAGAATCGGGGTGAACGAGGACAGGCTTGCGAACCCGGAGGCCGTGGTGATGGCCAGACTCGAGATGCCGATGCCGACGATCGCGGTGATCAGCGGCAGGCTGGCAGCGGCGGCCGAGCCGAACATGATGAGAAGAACGATGGCAGCGACGGCCAGACCGACGAGCTCCGAACTTCCACCGGGCGACGGATTCTCCTGCGCGACGGTGCCGCCGAGGATGACGTTCAAGCCTGCATCGCGGGCCGGCTGCGCGGCGGCGTCGAGATCGCTACGAATCTGATCGGTGACGTCGGCAAGATCGACGTTGATCGGCGCGGTGACGGTACCCACGTTGCCGTCGGGGCTCAGCGGCGAGGTGGCGGCCGCATCGGCCGCTATCTGGTCGGCCGGGGTGCCTGCTTCGGTGGCCGCCTTGGTGTACTGCTCGACGATCGACTGGTTGGCCGCGACCGGATTGGCAAGTGGCGGTGCACCTTCTGCTGGCTTAGCCGCGTCGATCTTCTGGATGTCGGCGATGGTGGCGTCGATGGCGGAGGTGTACTGCGGGGTATCGAGTGACTGGCCGTCCGGTGCCTGGAAGACGTACTCGGCGTTGACCGCTTGCAGCGGGTCCTCGGCTCCGCCGAACCGCTCCTTCTGCAGGTCGAGTGCAGCCTGAGCGGGTGTTCCCGGAATGCTGAACGAGTTGACCGTCGGCGCGGACAGCGTCGATGCGCCCACGGCGGCGAGAATCAGAATCGCCAGCCACAGTCCGAGGACGATGCCCTTGCGTCGGTACGCGAATCTTCCGATTCGGTAGAGATAGGTGGCCACTGTCAAGCTCCTCGGTTGTGTTCGGACGAGTCGGGGTGGGGATGTGGATGTGGTTCGGGAAGTCCAGCGCGGAGTTGGTCGAAGGCGTCTTCGATGAGAGCCTTCGGTGTCGACGCACCTGCGGGGTCGGTGATCCAGATGTTCAGTGCAGACGTCACGGCACCACCGACGGCCATCTGCAGCAGGTTCGGGTACAGGTCGGTATCGATGTCCGTTCCGGTGCGCTCGGCGATGGCCTCGCCGAGTTTGCGGGTCAGTGAGTGGTGCATTTCGAGTCTGCGGGCCATCAGGGCGGGGTTGGCCTCGATGAGCCGCGCTGCCGCGAAGGTATCGTCCAGATCCCGGCCGGGGTCCGCGACGAGGTTGATTGCTATGTGCCGCAACGAGTCCCAGATCGGCTCTGTCGACGGCCTGGCGCGCAGGAGCTCGAACCATTCGAGGGCCGAGACCTCGATGTGGTGCAGAACCGCTTCCTCTTTGTTGGAGAAGTAGTTGTGGAACGTGCGGGTGGAGACTCCCGCCTCGTGCGCGATGGCGTCGGCGGTGACCGCGTCGAAGCCGTGCAGCTTTCCCAGACGCACGGCCGCCAGACCGAGAGCGTCGCGGGTAGCGGCCTTCTTCAGATCACGAAGGCCCGTCGGAGAAGTCACGATTACCAACGTACGGAACTTGCACGGTTCTGCAAGTTTGCAGAGACGTGCAATTTTGTCGATCGCACCACACCTGACTGTCGGTGTGACTCAGATCATCGACGAGCCCATGCCGTCGGCTCGCTGACCAGCTCTTTCACGAATCCCGGCAGATCGTCCTCGACGATATCCGCGAGCGACACCGCTTCGAGCACCGCGCGCAAATTGACGCGCACCGCCAGCCACACCCGGGTGAGCGGCTCGGCCGGGCCGGCATACTCGGCGTCCTCGGGCCGTTGACCACGCACCGACGCCAGCGGCCCCTCGACGGACCTGATCACATCGGCAACAGAAATGTCCGACGCCTCCCGCGCCAACCAGTAGCCGCCGTCGGGCCCCCGCCTGCTGCAGACCAGGTCCGCGCGACGCAGATCCGAGAGCACCGACTCGAGAAACTTGTGCGGAATACCTTGCGCGGCGGCCAGCGCCTCGGCTTTCGCGGGGCCCTGCCCGCCGACCGCTGCCAGTTCGATGAGCGTCCGCACCGCATAGTCCGCCCTCGCCGTGATGTGCACCCGTCAATTCCTATCATTTCGGTAGGAAATTAGCGAGCAGTTGCCCGTCAGGAACCTTCCGGTACCACCACGACCACCTCGTTGCGACGCAGTGGTGCCAAGGTCCAGGGCGGATCGTAGAACCAGGTCATCGGCTCACCCAGCATCTCGATGTCGTGTGCGCGCAGCGCTGCGGTCAACGCCGCCATCTGCGGTTCGACGTCGTCGCGGCCGCGCCCACCGCTGAAACGCAGCACGGCCACCGTCTCCGCCGGGACCGACGTCAACGTCACGCGGTCGTCGTCCGGCTTGGGCAGCGTGTCCATCGTCCACTTCGACGGCATGAAGAACCGGACGACCCAGCCGTCGCTGCCGGGCGTGCTCGATACGGGAGCCGTCATCGCGATCTTCTGCGAGCCTGCGGACGACTGGCTGACAGGAGCGGTCATCGCGACCTTCTGCTTACCCCCGTTTCCACCGAAGATGTACCGGGCCAGGCGACGGAAACCCTCCTGGCGTGCCTCTTCCTCGTCTGCGTCGACCGTGGTCTGGGCCGCGATGCGTGGTTCGTAGCGACGGATCTCCACTGCATCGGTCAGTCGCCGACTCGTGTGCGGCGGCTCCTCGGTGCCGACCCGAATTCCGACGACACCCAACGCGGCCTCGCCCACCTGTCCGATCGTGGACGTGATTTTCTCCAACAAGTCCGACTCCGCTCTCTCGGCCGACAGGTGCGCACATTCCACGGTACGAGCTGTGGGAAACCTGGTCCGGCAGCGTTACACTTCCTCCGTAACTGTCACGCGGGAGGTTCGATGGACAACTGGATCGGTTCGGCGTGGAATGCCCTGCCAGAACCGCTGCGCGATCCCGTAGCGCTGGCCATCCCCGCGTTCGCGCTGCTCCTGACGATCGAATGGATCGCCGCTGCGAAGCTCGAAGACGGTGAACGCGGCGGTTACTCGGGCAGGGACGCGCGGGCCAGCCTGAGCATGGGCTTGGTATCGATCGCGACCACCACGGCGTGGAAGGCGCTCGCGTTGGTCGGCTACACGGCCATCTATGTCTACGTCGCACCGTGGCACCTCCCCGCAGACGCCTGGTACACCTGGGTGATTCTGATCCTGGGCGTCGACCTGCTGTTCTACGGCTATCACCGCATCGCGCATCGAACGCGACTCATCTGGGCGACGCATCAGGCCCACCATTCGAGCGAGTACTTCAACTTCGCCGCGGCGCTGCGACAGAAGTGGAACAACAGCGGCGAGGTCATCATGTGGCTGCCACTCCCCCTGTTGGGAATGCCGCCGTGGATGGTGTTCGTCGGATTCTCGATCAACCTCGTCTATCAGTTCTGGGTGCACACCGAGCGCATCGACCGGTTGCCACGCCCGTTCGAGTACGTCTTCAACACACCCTCGCATCACCGCGTCCATCACGGCCGCGATCCGCAGTACCTCGACAAGAACTACGGCGGAATCCTCATCATCTGGGATCGGTTGTTCGGAAGCTATGCCGAGGAGGTGGAGCGGCCGAACTACGGATTGACCAAGCCTGTCGACACGTTCAACATCTGGACGCTCCAGACACACGAATACCGCAACATCGCACGGGATGTTGCGGCATCGCGGTCATGGAAGGAACGCGTCGGATACCTCGTGGGACCGCCGGGATGGACGCCGCAGGCCCCACGAGAACGAGCTACTGCCGACTCAGATTGATCAGGAAGTCGACGGTGCCCGAATCCTCGACTGTGACGAAGCCGAGCGACGGCGGTTCGACGCCGTAATCGGCCCACGTCGTCGGAATGGCACCCGATGCGATGAGCGTGTCACCGGATTGCAGTACCTGCATCTCCACCGAGATGGGGCGCGTCTGGTCCTTGAGCGTCAATGTGCCCTCGGCCGTGACGGTCTCGGTGGTTCCGTCCTTGGGAAGGCCGGACAGATCGATCGGTGAGTCGATCGTGAACGTCGCCGTCGGATACGTCGCGGTGTCGAAGATGTTGCCGCGGAACTGGCCGTCTCGACGATCGCTGTCGGTGGTGATCGAATTGGTCTGCACCACAACCTCACCGGCGGTCAACGAGTTGTCTGCGATGGTGACCGAGCCGCTGACCTCGGACGTCGACCCGACAACGGTCACGTCCGAGCCGTTGAGAACCTCGTCGACGGTGTAGCCCGCCGCGGTGGTGTTCGACGCGTCGCCCGGGGTGACCGTCCATGTTCCGTTCAGATCCTCGGTCGTCGCGGCCTGCGCGCCCGAGGTGTCGACGGACGCCGCCGGCGCGGCATCTTCTTGGAACGACGCGTAGATCTTGGGCCCGAAGTACAGCCCGAGCGCCACGAGCACAACGACAACCACGCCTACGATCCACCATTTCTTGGTCATGACCGCCGATGATAGTTGCAGCTTCAAGCCCATGGGAGATGAGAGACCTGGCAACTCCCTGAGAGTTTTGTCCGTTTACCCCGTGAACACGTGTCGGCACCGACAGGCACAATGGACCGCATGGATCCGGTGGACGCACTTCGAGAGATCGGGTACTGGCTCGAGCGCTCACGCTCGGACACACACCGCGTCAAGGCCTATCGGCGAGCCGCAGATGTCGTCGAATCTCTCGGTCCTGCACAACGATCCGAGCACGAGAAGGCCGACAGCTGGTCCTCACTGGCCGGCATCGGAGCCAAGACCTCGCTGATCATCCGTCAAGCTCTGACGCAGGACGTCCCGGATTATCTGGCCGAACAACGAAACGCTGCCGAACCCATCGGCAACAACGCCCTCCGCGCCGCGCTCAAGGGTGATCTGCACACCCATTCCAACTGGTCCGACGGCGGTAGCCCCATCGAGGAGATGATGCGCACCGCGGCCAGGCTCGGCCACGAGTACTGCGCGCTGACCGATCATTCCCCGCGCCTGAAGGTCGCGAACGGCCTCACCGCCGAGCGTCTGCGCGCCCAACTCGACATCGTCGCCGAACTCAACGAACGGCTCGCACCGTTCCGCATCCTCACCGGGATAGAGGTCGACATCCTGGACGACGGGTCACTCGACCAGGACGAAGGCCTGCTCGCCGAGCTGGACGTGGTGGTGGCGAGCGTGCACTCCAACCTGCGAGCCGACTCCAAGACAATGACCAAACGCATGGTCACCGCCATTGCGAACCCGCACGTCGACGTCCTCGGCCACTGCACCGGACGGCTCGTCGAGGGCGGTCGCGGCACCAGGCCCGAATCGACGTTCGACGCACCCGTGGTGTTCGAGGGCTGCCGCCAGTTCGGCACCGCAGTGGAGATCAACGCCCGACCCGAACGACAAGATCCACCCGAGCGCCTCATCGACATCGCCCTCGAACGCGAGTGCCTGTTCTCCATCGACACCGATGCGCACGCACCCGGCCAGCTCGACTGGCAGGGGTACGGCTGTATTCGCGCCGAGGCCCGCGGTGTGCCCGCGGAGCGAGTGATCAACACCTGGCCGCTCGACGACCTGCTCGATTGGACGGCACAGCGCGCGTGAACCGTCGCCACTTCCTCTCCGGCCTGCTCGCGGTGGCGCTGGTCGGCTGCAGCTCCACCGACACCGATTCCTCACCGAGTACGGCCGAGACGTATTCGGCTGCGCTGCAACCGGTCTCGGGCCCTGTTGGCGACCCTGTCCGATTGAAGTACGGATACGATCCGGACAACATCGGCGATCTCTACCTCCCCGACAACAACGCCACCTCACTACCGGTGGTGGTGATGATTCACGGAGGCGGATGGCAGGAGGATCTCGACCTGTCGTACTTCGAGCAGATGTCGGCGGCCATCGCCGACGAGGGCATCGCCGTCTGGAACGTCGAATATCGGCGCGGGCCGAACAACTGGGCCAACACCCTCTCCGACGTCGACGACGCCACCGAGGCATTGGCAACCGTCGTACAGGACGCAGCAGGCGGAAGGCTCGATCTCGATCGCGTCCACGTCGCCGGACACTCGGCCGGCGGGCAGCTGGCCGCATGGGTGGCCGCTCGACACCTGATGCCCGTCGACGCACCGGGAGCGGAACCGAGAATCAAGCCGCGTAGCGCCACCATCATGGCCGGCGTGTTCGACATGAAGCGGGCGGCCACACTCGGAAACGACAAGTTCGTGCCGGTCTTCCTCGGCGGCATGCCGAACGAGGTACCGGGCCGCTACAAGATCGCGTCGCCCATCGAATATCTCCCCCTCGACGTTCCGCTGACTGCGCTGCACGGTGACGCCGATCAGACGGTGTCGGTCAATCAGAGCCGCGTCTACGTCGATGCAGCGACCAAGGCGGGCAGCACCGACACCGAACTCGTCGTACTTCCCGGAGCCGGACACGGTGCGTTTCTCGACCCGAAGAACCGGGCCTGGTCGACGGCATTGAGCACCATCACCGGACGGGCCCAGACCCTGCTCTGACGTCGGTGGTGCTGCCGGGGTGGTACACAGTTGCGATGAACGGAAAAATCGCGACCGGATTGCTCGGGCTGATCGTGGCAGTCTCGATTGCCGGATGCAGCGACGATGCGTCGACCGAGGCCGCGTCGACCACTCCCGCCGCGACGAGCACAACGACGTCTGCCGCGGCCTCCACGACAGTTCCCGCCAGCACCACGCTCGACGCCCCGGCACCCGCGGACACTTCTGAGTCCGAGGCACCTGCTGCCGAACCCGCCGCCCCCACCGATCCAACCTCGGGCGTCACCGGCGAAGCGCTGTACCAGCAGACCTGTACCCAGTTTCTGCCGTCCATCGATGCACTGGAACAAACCGGAATCTCCGATCGCGCCAAGTCGGTCGAGGGTCTGCGCAACGAAATGACCACCGCGCCGAGCTGGAACACCGTGCCACCCAGTGATCAGGAACAAATTCTGCGTGGACTCGACGCCGCGGGTACGGGGCAATGCTGAGCGTCTGAGTCGCTGGAGTTCGGCAGCCCCGGCGATCCCGGCCCCGGTGATCCCGCCCGGTGATCCCGCAAACGCGCGCGCATTTGCGAAGTGCCCCTCTTTGCCAAGCTTCTGGTGAGTCATTCGAGAAGCTATGGAGGGTTATCGCATGTTGAGTGCTGAGTTCACGGGGGAGCAGATTCGGGAGATGGTG
>NZ_NPFM01000014.1:0-62363 GCF_002258645.1 Rhodococcus sp. 15-649-2-2 | reverse complement strand
CGACACCCCGAGAGGTTCCGCCGCCGCCCGTGCACACCACAACCGCCCGCAACCGTCGGAATCAACAACAACCGACTCCAGACAGCTTGACATTGAGCGAACGCGGCAGCTACCCCGATATTCGAGACTCTTGCAACAGCGCTAGAGATCGGTAGACAAGACTACGGAGTGCAGAGTCGTCGCACGGCGGCCTCGATTTTCGACGCCCTGCGCTGAATCTCGGCGTCGTCGGCGGATTCGCAGGCTCTGCTCGGCGCGGTCATCCAGGCCGAGGTGATGCCGAACATCATGGTGATCAGGTCGTCGACGGTGAAGGCGTCGGAGATCAGTCCGTCTCGTTGGGCGGCGGCCATGGCGTTGCGCCGCTCCGCGATGACCGAGTGAATGTCGTCGGTGCCCGATGCTGCCATACCGCCCTGGAGCTGGGTCCACAGAAGTAGGCGGTGTTCCTCGGGATGTGCTGCGAGATGCAGGTATTCGCGTGCCGCATACCCGCCGAGGTCGTCGATGGAGAAAGGTACTTCTTCGATGAACCGCGCGAACCCGTCCTCGACCACAGCGCGGAACAGGGCTTCTTTGTCGCCGAAGTATGCGTACAGGCGCTCCTTGCTGGCCTTGGCCGCAACCGCGATCCGATCGACTCGAGCTCCGGCCAGTCCGTGCACCGAGAACTCGCCACGGGCGGCGGCGACGATGCGGGCGCGGGTCGCGCTGGCGTCAGGTTTCATGGCGGCCACCATACCCCCAACCAACTAGTTCGTTTGACAGTCGGTGCCGAGTGGCTTACCTTTCTGATCGGGACATTTTTCGTGCCCAGAATCAACGAGTACGAGTGGGGTAGAAACATGTCGCAGCACTCCGAGCGCGAAGCGCCGGATCTGAATCCGAACTACGAGCGCCGATGGCTGGTGCTGTGCATCGTCGCCATCACGCAGCTCACGATCGTGCTGGACGGCACCATCGTCAACATCGCGCTACCGCAGGCGCAGATAGACCTGGGCATCAGTGACACCAGCCGCACCTGGGTCATCACCGCCTACGCTCTGGCATTCGGTGCGTTGCTGCTGCTCGGCGGTCGCATTGCGGACTACTGGGGACGCAAGCGCTCGTTCATCGTCGGCATGGCAGGCTTCGCCGTTGCCTCCGCCATCGGTGGACTTGCCCAGGAAGGCTGGCAGCTGTTCATCGCGCGCGCCGGCCAGGGTGTTTTCGCTGCACTGCTCGCACCTGCAGCACTGGCCATCCTGACCGTCACCTTCACCGACACCAAAGAGCGCGCCAAAGCGTTCGGTGTCTTCGGCGCGATCGCCGGCGGCGGCGCAGCCGTCGGTCTGCTTCTCGGCGGCGTGCTCACCGAGTACGCGAACTGGCGCTGGTGCCTTCTGGTCAACATCCCGGTCGCAGTGATCGCCATCGCCGCAGCAGTGCCGCTGGTGAAAGAGAGCAAGGCACACGGAGACACCCGCTACGACCTGCCCGGCGCGATCCTCGTCGCTCTGGGTCTGGCATCGCTGGTCTACGGCTTCACCGAAGCCGAAAACGGTTGGGCGACGGTACCCACCATCTCGTTCATCGTGTTGGGCCTGGCTCTGCTGGCCGCGTTCGTCGTGGTCGAATCCAAGTCCGCCAACCCGTTGCTGCCGTTGAGCGTGCTGCTCGACCGTGACCGCGGTGCCGCGTACATCGGCTCGGCCGTCATCGGTGCTGCCCTGCTCGGAGGCACGTTGTACCTCACGTTCTACTTCCAGATCGTGCTCGAGATGAGCCCGGTGATCGCGGGTGTCGCGTCACTCCCGATGACCGGCGGAATCCTGATCACCGCAGCGCTCGCGTCCGCACTCGTGCCGAAGATCGGACCCAAGCCGCTGATGGCCGTCGGTCCCGTCGTCTCGGCGATCGGCCTGCTCCTGCTGACGCAGATCGGCGTCGACACCTCGTACTGGACGCACGTGCTGCCCGGCGTCGTGCTGCTCGGTCTCGGTCTCGGCCTGCTGATGGTGCCGATGCAGAACGTCGCGCTCATCGGGGTCGCCGATCACGACGCGGGTGCCGCATCTGCGCTGATCAACGCCACGCTGCAGGTCGGTGGCGCTCTCGGCGCGGCAGTGTTCACCACGGTCTACACCTCGTCCAAGACCTCGTACCTGGCCGACAACCCGGCACCGACTCCGCCCGCCGGAGTTCCTGCGGAAGCTCTCGCGGGCCAGGAGATCCCCAGCGCCGAAGTACTGGCCTCGCTCCCGGAGCCGATCCGCAACTTCGTGCTCGCCACCATCGACCACGCGTTCGCGGCCGAGGTCTCCGGCTACGCCTGGGCCTTCGGAACTGCCGCGATTCTGGTCGCGCTGGTGTGCCCGGTGGTGCTGGGACTCGTCCGAGCGAAGAAGGACGACCTGCCCGTCGGCGACACCCCGGTGCATATCGGATAGCTCTCGCTGGACACACAGACCCCGCTGCTCACCCGTCGAGCAGCGGGGTTGTGTCCTTCGAAGGCGTGCGCTCAGTCCGGGTCGATTGCGTCGGCCTGCGCGGTGAGCAGCATGTGCAACAACTCCGGCGGCACGGCCATCGGAGGCAACGAACCGAGGGTGATGGAGTTGTCGGCATCGCCGTTCAGCTCCGTCACCTCGTCGTGCAGCCTTTCCATCTTCTCGTCGAGCTTGTTCGCGCTCTCGGCGGCCTCGGCCAGTTCGGCCTGCAGAGTGGGCGGAATCTCTCCGCGGTACTTGTAGAAGATCTTGTGCTCGAGGCTCGCCCAGAAGTCCATGGCAATCGTGCGGATCTGCAGCTCGACCAGTACCGGTTGGACGCGGTCGGACATGAAGACCGGGATTTCGACGATGAGGTGCAAACTCTTGTAGCCGTTGGCTTTCGGGTTCGCGATGTAGTCCTTGACCTCGACGACTCGAATGTCGGTCTGACTGCTGAGCATGTCCGCGATGCGGTACGTGTCGGAAATGAAGCTGCAGGTGATGCGGACACCGGCAACGTCGAGGATGTTCTCGCGAATGGCGTCGAGCGTCAGCGCGCACTTCTTCCGCTGAGCCTTGTCGAAGATGCTCTCGGGTGTCTTGAGCCTCGACGAGACGTGCTCGATGGGGCTGTACCGGTGGATGTGGGTGAATTCCTGCTTCAAGATGTTGATCTTCGTGATCAGCTCGTCGATCCCGAACTTGTAGCTCATCATGAATCGCGTGAAATCTTGTCTCAGTCGACCCAGGTCGACCGCAGTCTCACCGTTCTTCATGACCTCGCTCATGACCACGATTGTCCACGACGGCGGGCCGAGCGCGCGCGGCGCGGGAATCGAAGCTGGCATCACTGCACGTCGGACCGAGTTCCGGGGTGAAACGCACGAGACCACAGCTCTGACATTGATGCGTGCGGTGATGCCCTCTCTCGCACGAGCACGCACGTGAGCCCACCAGCACCGAGCCGGCGACGAGTGGGTGGCCGTTGGTGCAGTGGGTAGGTGCTCGTTCGGCCCACCGATCGCCGACGCGGTAGAGCGATCCGGCAACCGGGTCGGTATCGCGCTCGCCGGATGCCATCGCGCGCAACCGCCTTCGACAATGTCTACCGCTCGATATGGACCGCCCGAAGTGGCTCGGCTGGCTGCGTCGCCAACTCCGGGGGCGCATTCACACTAGCAGAAATCGAACGTATGTTCTAACGCGCAGTCAGAACCATGTTTTGCGGCCACCGACTGCGCGCCCCATCGAACCGAGCACCGTCAGAACTGCGCCGACGACCACCAAGATGATGCCGACAGTCGTCAAAATTGAAATGCCGGCGAAATAGCCGATGAGGGCGAGGATAATTCCGAGAACGATCATGACCACTCCTGAAGTTGGGGTGAGCCCGGTACCGGCGGATGCCGATAGGACCGAAGCTACGCCACCGAGATAGAGGAATGGTCACAATTGTCGCTATTTTCCGGCATCCACTTTCGCTGCGAGAAATGCCTCCGGGTCGATCAGATCCGACTGCCCGACGATCGATCCCAGGTCAGCGATACGTTCGATACCGGTGAGCACCATTTCCTCTTCCACGGTGCCCTCGGCGTAACCGTAGTAACAGGTCGACGTCGTGTGGTTGTGGTCCTTGTCGATGCGGTTGGCGCGGCCCTCGATCTGTCTGATGTCGATGGGTGTCCACCGAGGATCGTGGATCAGCGTCACGCGCGGGGCGAGAGTGGACACCTCCCCTTCGGGGAGCAGTAACTCGTTGGTGTGCAGGTTGATTGCGCTGGTGGTGGTCGAGACGATGACCGACGCGGCCCCGGTCTGGAAGCGTCTGATCGACGCCTCCTGCTCGGGGCTGCTCATGCTGCCGTCGACCACTGCAACGTCGAGTCCCTCGTCCCGCAGAGTCTGCGCCAGTGCCGCGACCGACTCTCGGTAGAACATCGAGACGAACACCTGGTTGCCGGCCTTGACCCACGTCCGCACCTGGTCAGCCGACGCGGGAATGCGCAGATACGAACACTTCTGGCGAAATCGCAGCGTCGCGGCCCGGGTACTGGGGTTCTTCTGCAGCACTCGCTTTCCACCGACGGCTTTCCAGTTCGGCAGGCCCACCTCCTTGCGGTAGTCCACCCACGCGGCGTTGTACAGCCGCTTCTGCGCTGCGGTGAGTTCCTGACCGAGTGGTTCCCGCGGAGTCGGCGGCGACGGCCGCGAAATAGACCACGGCACGGCACCTCCCGACAACCAACCGTGCACCGACGCAATGTCGCGGGCCCGTTTCGACGCGTCCTCCGGCTCCCACCGCCACGTGGTCAAACCGGTCGTGGCCTTGCCTGCCTTGACGGAGAACCCGGACTCGATGAGGAACTCCGCCCACTTCATCGTCACCGCATAACCGAGATATTCGTCGTCACCCAGGATCTCGACCCCGCGGCTGCGCTCGACCGCGCGAGCCATGTACGCGAAGTGCAGCGGCTGATAGCCGGGCGTCGCAGACATCCACACCACCGAGCGGGCCGCCTCCTGGTACCGCCAGAGGATCTGCGACTGCTGGGATTCGATGTTCATCAGCGCGTGCGATTCGTCCGCGATCACCACATCGATGTCGAATCGCAGCTCACCGAGCGAGATGGTCCGTTTGTTCTGTGTCCGTTTACGTTTGCCCAGATCGGTCTCGGGCGGAACCGACAGCAGCTTCTTCGTCGACTGATAGGTGATCAGCAGCCAGCGCTTGCGATCGGACGGCTCGATGTCGGCCTCGCTGTCGGCGATGGTGCGACGCCATCCCGGTAACGCGCCTTTGGGCGCAACTACCAGTACGGTCCCGATCTCTGCCGCCGACATCTGCCGAACGGCCTCGCACACCGCCAACGTTTTGCCCAGACCCGTCGAATCCATCTGCGCGAAGTACGGGAATCCCGCGTCGAGCGCGGCGAGATGCCGTCGTACGGATTCGAGTTGAGTTTCTCGGGGCTGCATCGCCCGCTGCCGAACCATCTCGTCGCGCCACACATCGTTGGCATCGTCCTCGAGCCACCGCTGCAGGCTGTACGGCGTCGACTCGTAGGGCTGCAGATACTCGGGCAACTCGGTGCCGTAGTACGCGAACACCCGAGGCCCGGGATACCACCGTGCCCCGGCTGCACCCGCTGCCGATCGATCCTCGAACGGCACGTCCAGTACCCAGACGCGCTCGCCGGGATCGGGAACCCGCAGATCGGGTGCGGCCGACTTGCGGGGTGAGGTCTTGCGCGGGGCTGCTCTCTTGCGCGGTGCTGCTTTTTTCGGAGCAGCGGCCTTCTTCGGGGCAGCTTTCTTCTGTGCAGCGGCGGGCTCGCCGTTCTTCGCGGCCGCGAACTTTCGCGCGGCACTGCTCTGCCCGGCCTTGACGGTGCGGGCAGTGGTGGATCGGGCGGTGCGTCTACGAGGTGGCATCGGATCCAGTCTGTCGTACGGTGTGCACGAACACCGTAAAGGAGCCCTGTGACATACCCGAACCACCCGCGCGCCGTAGTACTCGTCCACGATCAGGATCCGATCCTTGCGCGACGCGACATCGGCACTCTCGCTGCCGAATTGCGCACCAGGGGTTTCCAGTTGGACGTGCACTCCTTCGACCACAGCCCCGATGTCGCACCACCGCTGCTGTCCGACGCGCAGTTGGTGGTGGTCATGGGCTCACCCGATGCCGCGTACGACGACACGCTGACGTGGCTCGCGCCGGAAATTGCGTACGTACAGGACGCGATCGATGCGCAGGTCCCGGTTCTGGGTGTGTGCTTCGGCGGGCAGCTGCTCGCGCGGGTACTCGGCGGCACCGTCCGCAAGTCCGAGCATCCCGAGTACGGATTCGTCGACGTAGAGACGTCCGAGCCCGAGCTCATCGCCCCCGGACCGTGGATGGAGTTCCACGGCGATACGTTCACCGCTCCCGCGCAGGCCACGGTGATCGCCCGGAACGATGCCGCGCAACAGGCCTTCGTCTGCGGCCCGCACCTCGGGTTGCAGTTCCACCCCGAGATCGACCTCGACACCTACGACGCGTGGGCGGCCGCGTGGGACCGCGACGGCGTCGAACACGGGGTCGACGTGCACGAGATCAGGAGAGAGATCGCCGACGCGGAACTGGCAGCTCGGGCGCGGTGCTCGGCTCTGCTGGACGCCTTTTTCGCCCGATCCTCGGCGGTGCCCCGGTAGGGTCGAACGATGACCGAGGCCAGGCCCAGCAACTTCAGCGATCACCAACTCGGCATCTACGCCGCCGGGATGTTCGCCCAGCAGACACCGCCGATCACCACCAACCTGGCACGGCTGGAGGACCAAGCTGCCGAGAAGCTTTCGCCCGAGGCGTTGGGCTACATCGTCGCCAGCGCGGGCAGCGGATCGACGGCGCGGGCGAACCGGGCGGCGTTCGACAAATGGGCCATCACGCCGCGCATGCTCCGCAGTTCGGCCTCGCGTGATCACGCATGCACCGTGCTCGGCACCGATATGCCGGCTCCGCTGCTGATTGCGCCGGTCGGCATCCAGACTCTCGCCCATCCCGACGGTGAGCTCGCGACGGTTCGAGCGGCTGCGGAACTCGGTGTGCCGTACATCCATTCGACACAGGCATCGCATTCGTTCGAGCAGATCGCCGAGGCAGGCGGAGACGCTCCGCGCTGGTATCAGTTGTACTGGCCGACGGACGAATCTGTACTGCTGAGTTTCCTGCAGCGCGCGAAGGCCACCGGGTTCACCACCTTGGTGCTGACTCTCGACACCACGTTGCTGGGCTGGCGGCCTGCCGATCTCGACCGCGGGTACCTTCCCTTCCTCGCCAACCTCGGCATCGAGAACTACCTGACCGATCCGGCGTTCCAGGCCGGACTGGCGCAGCCCGTCGAGGAGAATCCTGTTGCCGCCGCGATGCATTGGGCGCAGATGTTCCCCAATCCCGGCTTGTCCTGGAAGAACCTGGCGTTCCTGCGGGAGCACTGGAGTGGGCCGATCGTGCTCAAGGGAATCTGCACCGTCGGCGACGCCCGTGAAGCAGCAGCGCACGGAGTCGACGGCATCGTGGTCTCGAACCACGGCGGTCGTCAGATCGACGGTGCCAGACCGTCACTCGACGCGTTGCCGTCCATCGTCGAGGCTGTGGGCGACGATCTGACGATCCTGTTCGACTCCGGTGTACGCACCGGTGCCGATATGGCCAAAGCGCTGGCGCTCGGAGCGGATGCGGTCTTGCTCGGCCGGCCGTTCCTGTACGGTCTCGCGCTCGGTGGGCAAGAAGGTGTTGCACACGTATTGCGTTGTCTGCTAGCCGAATTCGACCTGGTAACGAGTTTGTCGGGTCACACCGGTGCCGGCGAACTGGGCCTCGACTCGATCTTGGAGTCCTGATGGAGTGGACGAAGCACGCAATCTGGTGGCACCTGTACCCGCTCGGCTTCACCGGTGCGCCGGTGCACGGCTGGGACGGTGAATCGCAGTCGGATCTGCACCGGCTGAACAGAATCGAGAAGTGGCTCGACTACACACTCGAGCTCGGCGCGTCGGGAATTGCCCTCGGTCCGATCTTCGAATCCGAGAAGCACGGCTACGACACGGTCGACTATTTCCACGTCGACGGCAGGCTCGGCACCGACGAGGACATCGACTCCTTGATCGCTGCTGCACACGGTCGGGGCCTGAAGGTCATGTTCGACGGTGTCTTCAACCATGTGGCGCAGAGCTTTCCGAAGTTTCGGCAGGCCCTGGCCGAGGGGCCTGATTCCGAGGCCGCGCAGTGGTTCCACCTCGACTGGTCCGGGGATACGCCGACGCACCGAAACTTCGAGGGCCACGACGAACTGGTCGCGCTCAACCACGAGAGCCCGCACGTGCAGGAGTACGTCGTGGACGTGCTCTCGCACTGGCTCGAGCGCGGCGTCGACGCCTGGCGGCTCGACGCTGCCTACGCTGTGTCGCCACGCTTCTGGGCCGCGGTGCTGCCGAAGGTTCGCGAGAAGCATTCGGATGCATACTTTCTCGGCGAGGTAATCCACGGTGATTACGACCGGATCGTCTCCGCCTCCACGCTGGACTCGGTTACCCAGTACGAACTGTGGAAGGCGATCTGGAGTGGCCTGAGCGAGAAGAACTTCTTCGAGCTCTCGCATGCTCTGGAACGTCACAACGGGTGGCTCGACGCGTTCGTGCCCGCCACGTTCGTCGGAAATCACGACGTCAATCGCATTGCCAGCGTAGTGGAGGACGAGCGACATCTGCTGCACGCGTTGGTGGTTCTGTTCACCGTGGGTGGGATGCCGATGATCTACTACGGCGACGAACAGGCGTTCCGCGGTATCAAGGAAGATCGCGTCGGCGGTGACGACGACGTGCGTCCCGAGTATCCACAATCCCCGGACGATCTGGCCCCGTACGGTTGGCCGGTCTATCGCGTGCATCAGGAGTTGATCGGAGTACGGCGTCGTAATCCATGGTTGTACTCCGCGCGCACCGAGACGCTCGAGCTCACCAACACGGCGCTGCTCTACCGCGTGTCCGGGGAAGACAATTCGATGACGGTGGCGCTCAACCTCGGCGACGATGCCATCGAATACCGGGCTCAGGGTAGCGAAGTACTGGCCGGTGAGGCGCACCTGAACGACGGCCGGGTGAGCGTTCCGCCGCACGGCTGGGCCGTCATCGGCTGAGGGTCCTGGCTGCCTTCGCGCGGTCGAAGAACGCCAGCAGATGCGGCAGCTGTTCGTCGGTCACGGTGAACTTCATTCGGTCGCCCGAGTAGCCGATGCTGCCGTCGGATGCACGCAGACCGAGGACGATCTTGGTGCCGTCTCGCGTCGGCTTCGCGTCCACGCCGAGCTGATCCACGTGCCATCGACAGCGCCCACCGGCTGCGGTCCTCACGGCGGCGTCGAACGCTTCGACCGTGCGGTGGTCGAGTACAAAAATCACGTTCTCGTCGAGGCGATACTCCAGGTAGTCGCGTTCGGCCATGGCGGCACAGTAACTTGTCATCGCTGCATTCGGCTATCTATCACTTGCGCTAGAGAGTTGTATAGACGGCAATGCATTGCCCTACCGAGACCGGTGGGTACAGTCGAGCGCGACACGGGGTGCCCCCAGGGGCTGAGAACACACCCGTCGAACCTGATCTGGTTAGGACCAGCGAAGGGAATGTCGTGACGTTTCGGTATTTCCTGTCCCTCGTGACGGTCCCGACCTCGAACGAGAGGCGAGGCGCATGAAATTCGACGAGCAGACAGTGTTGATCACCGGCGGCGGCCGCGGACTGGGAGCAGCGATTGCCGCTGCTTTCGCCGGTGAGGGCGCACGCGTGGTGATCGACTACCGCACCAGCAAAGAAGCCGCCGAAGCGCTTGCCGACCGCCTCGGCGGAAATGCTTTCGCGGTTCAGGGCGACGTGACCGACGAGCGTGCGGTGGCCACGGTGTTCGACTCGGCGCGTGAGCATTTCGGCACTCCGATCACCACCGTCGTCAACAACGCACTGGCCGACTTCTCGTTCGACGGTGATGCGAGGCCCAAAGCCGACACCATCACGTGGGACCGCTTCGACGCTCAGCTGCGCGGCAGTGTCCGTGCAGCGTTGCTCACCACCCAGGCGGCGCTGCCGGGTATGCGTGAGGTGGGCTTCGGCCGAATCATCAACGTGGGCACCAACTTGTTCCAGAATCCGGTGGTGCCGTACCACGACTACACCGCGTCCAAGGCCGCACTGCTCTCGCTGACCCGCACTCTGTCCGCGGACCTCGGAGCAGACAACATCACCGTCAACATGGTCTCGGGTGGATTGCTGCGCACCACCGACGCCAGTGCCGCCACCCCGGCCGAGGTGTTCGATTTCATCGCGGCCTCGACCCCGCTGCAACGGGTCACCACCCCGGAGGAGTTCGCCGACGCCCTGTTGTTCTTCGCCTCGCCCTGGGCGCGGTCGGTGACCGGTCAGAATCTCGTCGTCGACGGCGGCCTGGTCAAGGACTGACATGCACCTGAACGCGTTTCTCTACGGCTGCGGCCACCACAGCGCGGCGTGGCGTCATCCCGATTCACGAGTGGAGGACCTGGGCAACATCTCGTACTACGAGGAACTTGCCCAGCTCGCCGAGCGGGGCAAGTTCGACGCGGTGTTCTTCGCCGACGGACATTCGGTTCGAGACCCGGCCGGGGCAGGGACCTGGTTTCTCGAACCGATCACCGCGCTGTCGGCCATGGCACGAGCGACCACCCATATCGGGCTGGTCACCACCGTGTCCTCGACGTTCTACACCCCGTTCCATGCCGCGCGCATGCTGGCGTCGTTGGATCACATCAGCAGCGGCCGGGCGGGCTGGAACGTCGTCACCTCCATGTTCGACGCCGAGGCACGCAATCACGGGATGGATGTCATCCCGGCTCGTGAGGAGCGCTATGCTCGCGCCGAAGAGTTCGTCGATACTGCACTGGCGCTGTGGGATTCGTGGGATGCCGACGCGTTGACGCTCGATCGCGCTGGAGCGTATGCGGACCCGGCCAAGGTGCATGCCATCGATCACGACGGCAAACACTTTCGCGTCGACGGCCCGTTGACGGTGCCGCGTTCACCGCAGGGTCGGCCGGTGCTGTTCCAGGCCGGGGCGTCGGGGCCGGGTCGTGATCTCGCTGCGAAGTACGCCGAGGCGATCTATGCCGTCGCCTACGATCTCGTTGCAGCGCAAAGCTACTACGACGACGTGAAGTCGAGAATCGATCGAGCCGGCCGCGACAGTACAGCCGTGGGCATCATGCCGGGTTTGGTGACGTACATCGGATCGACGATGGACGAGGCTCGACGCAAGAAGGCCGAACTGGATCGGCTGCTCCCCACCGAGCAGTCGCTGGCAATGTTGTCGACCTTCACCGGACAGGACTGTGCTGCTTGGGAACTCGATGAACCGGTGCCGCCGCTACCGCCGGCCGCCGAGTTCACTGGACCGCAGGGTCGCTACGAGACGATTCTGCGGATCATCGAGAAGGACGCTCCCACCGTGCGGGAACTGCTCGGCACCCTGGCGGCCGGGGGCGGGCACGCCACCATGATCGGCACGCCGGAGTCCATCGCCGACGAGATGGAATCGTGGATCGGTCGCGGTGCCGACGGATTCAACCTGATGTGCCCGCGCTACCCGGACTCGCTCACCGACTTCGTCGATCAAGTGGTCCCTATTCTGCAGCAGCGCAGTCTCTTTCGTGCGGACTACACCTCGTCGACGCTTCGCGGGCACCTCGCTCACTGAGCGGCCGGCCCGAAGACTCCCCGATCGACGAACGTCACCAGAGCGTCGAGACCGTCCTCGGGCGAGCCCTGCCACAGCCGGGCGAAATTCTCCGCCGCACCGCCGATCAGCACCGCAGTGGTGGCGGGGGACGCCGGTAGCTCGACTCCTGCCTTCTCGAAGGTGCCGAGGCGTTCGACCCAGGGCTCGAACTGGACCTGCGTGAATCTCTGTACCCGTTCGGCGAACTCGGGACTCACCAGTGCGGCGTCTCGAAGCGCATCGATCACGACCCGGTGCCGTGTGAGCAACTGCCAGAAGACCTCCAGATGCGGACGCATGGTGGGGTGATCGCGAGCGGAAGGATCCTGCGCCGCGACGATGACGTCGGCGTCCTCACCGATCTGCTCGGCGAGGGCCAACAGCAGCTCGTCCTTGCCGGAGTAGTGGTTGTAGAACGACCCTGCGGCCCGGCCTGCTTCGCGGGTGATGTCGACGATCTTGGTGTTGAGGTACCCGGACCGGGCGAAGACGGTGCGGGCGGCATTCTCGAGTTCGATTCGAGTCTGCTCGGCCTGTTGTGCGCGACCAGTGGCTGCCACCGCTGTTCCCTTCCTGTTGACATCTCAGCAGTCACGTTACACACTGAATCCAGATTCACTGAATGATAATTCGTCGAAGGGCCGGATATGAAAGCAGTAGTTCTGACCGAATTCGGGGTACCGACATACACGGACCACGACAACCCAGCAGCTGTAGAGGGTTCTGAGGTGATCGACGTGGCGGCTGCGACGCTCAATGCCGTCGACATCGTCATCGCCGCGGGCACGCACTACCTGAGCCCTCGGTCGCTGCCGACTGTGAGCGGCATCGAAGGCGCGGGTACGACGCAGGACGGTCGCCGCGTCTATTTCTCCCTGCCGGTCTCGCCCTACGGTTCGATGGCTCAGCAGGCGTTGGTACGGACGTCGTCGCTTGTCGAACTACCGTGCGGACTGGACTTCTCGACCGCCGCGACGCTGGGCAATGCCGGCCTTGCGGCGCTGATGCCACTGACCCATGGGGGTCGCATGACGCCAGGGGAGAACGTGGTGATCCTCGGAGGTACCGGGGTGGTCGGCCGCCTCGCGGTTCAGGCTGCGCGGTTACTCGGCGCAGGATCGATCACGGTCGTGGGGCGCGATGAGGCCGCACTCGAATCCACCCGTGATCTCGGGGCCACGGCGACGGTTGCCATCGGTGAGAGGAGCGTCGACGAGCTGAGCACGGCCATTCGGCAGGCATCCTCCGGCGCGGATGTGATCGTCGATTACACCTGGGGCGCAGTCGCTCTGGCCGCACTACGTGCCGGCAACCGGCTCGTTCGTCTGGTGCAGATCGGCGACCGAGCCGGTGCCGAGGTCGCCGTTCCTGCGCAGCTCCTGCGATCACTCGGGGCGAGCATCGTCGGATTCATGCCGATGCACTACGGACCCGACGCAACCTCGCAGGCGTATCGCACCCTCACCGACTGGGCCGTCAGCGGGCGGATCGCAGTGGAATACGAGAATGTGCCACTGGCAGAGGTCGCGAGTGCATGGGAGCGAGCCCCACGCAACCGTCACAAGCTGGTACTGGTCCCCTGACCCACCAGCCCATCAGCCCAGCGAGTCGATGAATTCCTTTGTCAGTCTGGCGATGTCGTCGGCATGGGAGATCGGCGACCAATGCCCCGCCGGAATGTCGTTGCGCGTGAGGTTCTTCACCCACTTGCCGGTGTCGTCGTAGTGGTACGGACGCACCGCGACGTCCTCGGTGTTGACGATGAGGTGAACGGGGATGTCGATGTATCGATCCCGCGGATTGGTCAGCAGCGGAATGATGTTGGCCCGATACAGATTGGTGCCGTTGGTAGCATCCGACCACAGAGTGGAGTTCTGGGTGACGAGCTTCGGGTCGACTCCCGAGAACTCCTGGAGGAACGCCGGCCAACCCTTGGCGAACTGTCGCTTGATCCGCAGCGTCGACAGGCCGGGGATGTGGAAGGTGACGGTGTACCAGGACGCCCGTGTCTGGGCGAGGACCTGCTTGATGCCGGTGAGAGTGGGTTTGCGGAGCCGCGACTGCGACCACTTACCGAGATGGTCGAGATTGGGTCCCGAAATCGATGTGTAGGAACGAATTCGGTCCTTCGCCTGCGGTTGAGCTGCCGCCTCCCATACCTCCACGGCACCCCAGTCGTGAGCGAGCACGTGAACGGGAGCATCGGGGCTGACCGCATCGGCAACGGCATAGAAGTCCGATGCCAGCCGCGCCAATTTGTACGCCGACTGCTCGGTGGGCACCGTGCTCTCGCCGGCTCCGCGGGAGTCGTAGCTGATCACCCGGAAGCGATCCTCGAGCTGGGGCACGATGTGACTCCACAGTTCGTGAGTATCGGGCCAGCCGTGCACGAGGACGATCGGATCGCCGTTCGGGTTTCCGCTCTCGAACACCGCCAACCGAATTCCTTCGTTGACGACCGTCGTACGAACCGCATTGCTGCTCAACAATTTTCCGTTCTATAGATCGAGTACGAGACGCCCGCTGCGTGCGCGGGAGACGCAGATGAGCATGTGATCGCGCTGCTCTTCGGGGGTCAATCGCGTTTCGAGGTGCTCGGGCTCACCGGAGAGCACACGCACCTTGCAGGTACCGCAGAAGCCCTGCTGGCACGAGTACGCGATATTGGGCTTCTGTTCCTTGACCGCGGTCAATACGGAGGCGTCGGCGGCTACGTCGAGCACGGCTCCGGTGCTGATCAGCTGCACCTCGAAGGGTCGGCCGTCGAGAATCGGCGGCGGGCCGAAGCGCTCGAAATGCAGTGCGGTGGCCGGGGACTGACGGAAGTCGCGGCGGACGGCGTCGAGCATGGGGGTGGGGCCGCAGCAGTAGACGGCACCGCCGGCTGGGGCGCGCTCGAGCAGTTCGCCCTCACCGGGGTATCCGTGTACATCGTCGGTCCGGACGAACACGCGGTCCGATTCCCAGCTCTCGATCTCGTCGAGAAAGGGCATCGTGTCGCGGGAGCGACCGCAGTAGACGAACTGCCAGTCCATGCCGAGAATCCGTGCGGCACGGACCATCGCGATGATGGGAGTGATTCCGATCCCGCCGGCGATGAAGAGTGCACTGCCGTCGCCGACGAAGGGAAAACCGTTGCGGGGACCGCGAACAGTGACCTCGGTGCCGGGTTGCAGTCCGTGCATCTCGATGGACCCGCCTGCGCCGGTGGGGATTCGGCGCACCGCGATGCGATAGGAACTACGGTCGGATGGGTTGCCGCACAAAGAGTATTGCCGACGGCGACCCGACGGTAGGTGCAGATCGAGGTGGCAGCCCGGATGCCAGATCGGGAGCTGTTCGCCCGTCGGCGACGCGAGGGTGAGGGCAGCGACATCGTTGTCCTCGGCGACGATCTCGCGTTCTGTGACGACCAATCGCAACGCGGAATCGGGATTGTGTCCGGCGACGGCATCGTTGTACTCCGCGCCGGCAGCCGCCTGCATGTACCCGTTGAGGAATGTGCCTAGCAGCTGCATCGAACGATCCGGGCGTCCGCGTCCGCGCAGATCCGGCGGTGCATCCTTGGGGAGCAGCCGTGGGACGCGGCGTGAGGTGAGCTTCACCTCGCCGCAGCCTGCGCGGCCGGGGAGGACGCCAGGTACCGGACGGCCTGGGCAGTGGAGCCTTCCTGGCTGGGGTGGTAGGACTTCTTGAGGTAGCGCGACATGCTGCGGCCGACGTGCGTCAGCGCGGGCAGGGTGCCGCGGCGGACCGACTTTCTCCACAGTGCCGAGCGCGGCTTGCGTACGGATTTCGGTGCCGACTGCAGCTCCGGATCGTTCTTCATCAAGAAGATGATCCCGCGCATCCAGATGTACGCCATCAACGGCACGACGACCACGAACGTGCGCAGCCGACGAACTTCGCGCTTGTCGAAGTAGCGGAGCGTGTCGTAGGCGACCGAGCGATGCTCGACCTCTTCGGCACCGTGCCAGCGCAGAAGGTCGAGCATGGTGGGGTGGATGCCCGCGCGGTCGAGACCGTCGGCGTTGAGCACCCAGTCGCCGAGAAATGCCGTCACGTGTTCGATGGCGGCGATCAGAGCCAGTCGTTCGACCAGGTTGTTCTTCGATCGCAGACTGGTCACCGAGTCGGATCCGAGGACCTTGCCGAAGGCCCACTCCATCTGGTCGGTGAACGGTGTGGGGTCGAGGCCCTTGGTTTGCAGGTGCACGAGCACGCCGGTGTGCGCCTCGGCGTGAACGGCCTCCTGCCCGATGAAACCGATGACGTCGTCGCGCAGCTTCTCGTCGTCGATGTACGGCAGAGCTTCTTTGAAGGTGTCCACGAACCAGTGCTCGCCTGCGGGCAGCAACAGGTGCAGCACGTTGAGAACGTGCGTGGTGTACGGATCGCCCGGCACCCAGTGCATCGGCAGATCGCTCCAGTCGAACTTGACGTTCCTGGCTTGCAGCATCACTTCGCCGGGATCCGATGCAACAGTCTTCCGTTGGCTCATCGAGTCCACCTCCTCCACTCCGCGTGTGTGGCCGATGCCACAGAGCGCAACTTAGTATAAACACCGGTTACAGGTAAAAGGAACCATGTCGGTCGCGAATGAGAGACTTCTGCAATGACCGACCCCTCCCCAGCGGCAGTTCCCCCGAGCACCGTCCCCATCACGTGGCCTGCCGAGTGGCCGGCCGAGGTTCGACGGATCGCCGATGCCACGAACGATGCCCTGGCCGCTGTTGCGGCGGGGGATCCGATCGCGTTCGACGACGCCGTCGAGCTGTTGGGCCGCTCGGACTCGGCGCAAGCCGGTCACGTGCATGCCGAAATGGTACGCACGTTGCTGGAAGAGGTATATAGCGACGGATTGACCGGCGAGAACGTCCAGGAGGTGCTCGGCCGCACCGTACGAGGTGCGCACTGGCTGCCGAATCTGGATATCGCCGGGTTCGTCGAAGTGCTCACCGGAGCCCTGGGTGTCGCAGACACGGAAGAGCAATCCCGCTCCAGGCCCCGTCCGGGGCACGCGTTGTTGGTGGTCGCTGACCTACTTGCGGTGCGCCGCGCCAGGGCCGAGACCTACCTGCGCCGCGCATTGGCCGAGGTCCACCGAGCCGAGACGATCGAGATGCCCTAGCGAGATCTTCGCCTGTCTTGCACGAATGCTAGACAGGCGAAGAAAGTGCTACCGATCCAGAAGGTTGGCGCCGGCGATGACTGCCCTGATGGACGACAGGGTCGCGTCGGCATCCATGCCCATCGACCATTCGCGTCGACCGTCACGCTCGGCCAGCACGAATGTGGCCGTCTCCGAACCGATGCTCTGCTGGTGGAACGAGAGAATCTCGATGCGGAATCCGGCATCGTGCAACATCGACGACAGTGCCTCGATCGGCCCGTATGTCGTTGCGGCACAGTTGATGATGGTGTCGCCGATACCGAAGGTGGCGTCGAATTCGGTCCTGCCACCAGGTGCCCTGCAGGCAGTCCACGACCCCAGTCGGAGCGGTCCGGTGGTGGGTGAGAAGCGTTCGGTGAAATTCGCCCACGACTTGTGTTGCCAGGTGATCTCGTCGCGCATCGTGCGCGGTAGGGCGCAGCCGAAACGGGCATGGAAGGGATCTGTGGCGAAAGAAGAAGCAAGTGCATTCATGAGGATGGTCTTCCGAATGTGAAGGGAGGACCGAGAGAGCACGACGACCCGCAGCGAGGGGTCGGTCCGAATCAGACCCCGCTACGGCGGCGTACTACGAGAATGCGCTTCACACCCCAGAAAGTAGTCCTTCGTCGCAGCCGCGCGCAAGTATCGAGTGAATACAGATCTCTAGGACACGAGCTAGATGTCCGCATATATCGCACGACTCGTTGTAACTTTGGCCCCATGGACCCCGTGCGTAACCCTTACGCTCCCGGCGCCGGCCAGCGCCCACCCGAGCTCGCAGGCCGAAAGAAGCAGCTCGACGCCTTCGATGTGGTGCTCGAACGCATCACCCGCGGCAGACCGGAGCGCAGTGTCGTTCTCACCGGTCTGCGGGGCGTCGGGAAAACGGTGCTGCTCAATCAGCTCCGGTCCGCAGCCATCGCCCGCGGATGGGGAACCGGGAAGATCGAGGCCCGCCCGGACCAGGAACTGCGTCGACCGCTGTCCTCGGCCCTGCACATGGCGGTCCGCGGTATCGCGGCCTCGCATCGCGATCCCGAACGCGTCGACGAATTCCTCGGGGTGCTCAAGGCCTTCGCTCTGCGCTCCACCGCCGACAAGGGCATGCGGGAGCGATGGCAACCAGGCATCGACGTCCCGGCCAAGACCGGCCGCGCCGACTCCGGCGACATCGAGATCGACCTCGTCGAACTGCTGCTCGACGCCTCCGCGCTGGCCGGCGACGTGGGCGTGGGCATCTCCATCTTCATCGACGAGATGCAGGACCTCGGGCCCGCAGACATCTCCGCGCTGTGTGCGGCCTGCCACGAACTCAGTCAGGACGCCGCCCCGCTGATCATCGTCGGAGCCGGTTTGCCGCACCTGCCTGCGGTGCTGTCGGCATCCAAGAGTTACTCCGAGCGCCTGTTCAGCTACCACCGGATCGGTCGGCTCGAACGAGCCGCGGCCGACCTGGCGCTGATCGCACCGGCCGATCGAGAGGACGTGGAATTCACCCCCGACGCCCTCGACGCGCTGTACGCGGCCGCTGACGGCTACCCGTATTTCGTCCAGGCCTACGGCAAGGCGACCTGGGATCTTGCGGCCGACACCCCGATCACCGTCGAGGACGTACGCGTCGCCGCCCCGACGGCGGAAGAGGAACTGGCCGTCGGATTCTTCGGTTCTCGCTACGAACGCGCCACGCCTGCCGAGCGTGAATACATGCGCGCGATGGCCGAACTGTCGGTGGACGACGGCTCGGTGCCGACCTCGGCCGTGGCGACCGAACTGAAGCGCAAGCCGGCGTCACTGTCCCCGGCCCGCGACGGCCTGATCAAGAAGGGCCTGATCTACTCGGCCGAGCGCGGCACCATCGCATTCACGGTGCCGCACTTCGGTCGCTATCTGCGCGCGCAGACCGACGAACCCGCGGCGGTGTGAACTATCGGTGCGCCTCGGCTCGCTCGACGCACAGTTGCTCGAGCTTCCGCACTGCCCTCGGGTCGGAGCGATCGACGTTGACGAGGTCCGCGTCACCGCCGTAGAAATCGATCAGTCGCTGATCCATCACTCTGCGCCACAGCGGCGGAACCAGCGAGCAGAAGATCATCACGGCGTACCCGGCCGGTAGCTGCGGGGACTCGTCGACGGTGCGCAGGGCCTGGTAGCGGCGCACCGGATTCGCGTGATGATCGCTGTGTCGCTGCAGGTGGTACAGAAACAGATTGCTCCAGAGGTGATCGCTGTTCCAGCTGTCCCGATGAGTCGGTTTGCCGTATCGCCCACTGGGCCGCTTCCGCCGCAACAGCCCGTAGTGCTTGAGGTAGTTGGCCGCCTCGTACAGAACGATGGCGATCGCGGCCTGCAGCACCAGATACGGCACGATCACGGTGCCGAAGACGGCGATCAGTACGCCGAACAGTGCGACGCTCATGGCCGCGGCGTTGAACAGATTGTTTCGGTGCGACCACCGCGACAGGCCTTGCCGGGCGAGGCGTCGGGATTCGAGCTCCCAGGCCGATCGCAGGCCGTGCACGACGGTGCGCGGCAGAAACTTCCAGAACGACTCGCCGAACTTCGCCGATGCCGGATCCTCCGGGGTGGCAACGCGGAGGTGGTGGCCGTGATTGTGTTCGACGTAGAAGTGGCCGTACAGAGTCTGTGCCAACGTCACCTTGGAGAGCCATCGTTCGAGGCGGGCACGCTTGTGGCCGAGTTCGTGGGCGGCGTTGATGCCGACTCCGCCGACGATGCCGACGGTGATGGCCAGGCCGACTCGCTCGGGAACCCCCAGCGGCCCGTGCGCCCACAGGTAGCAGGCGGCAACGAGTCCCGCGTACTGCAGCGGCAGGAACAGGTAGACGCACCACCGGTAGTAGGGGTCCTTCTCCAGCGCAGCGATGGCCTCGTCGGGGGGATTGCTGCGGTCGACACCGGCGAACTTGTCCACCAGGGGCAACGCGATGCCCATGATCATCAGGCCGAGGGTCCAGAAAGCGCCGGGACCGAGGAGGGTCACCAGACCCCAGGCCAGGAACGGACTCAACGGAATCGTCAATCCCAGCGGCCACAGGTAGCGCTTGGGGTCGCGCCACCGAGGCGACGTGCTGGTGGCGGACTGATCACGCATTCTGGATTCGTAACTCCTGGTTTGTGGCCGAACCTCGGGCGGAGGTTCGGAGGTAGTGGCGTCTCACAATGACATCGCCCGCTCGGCCAGGATAGTTACTCGAGCGAATCTTTGCGGGTTCGCCGATGGGCCGTCGCACGACCCGCCACCCTTGTACGGTGACCGCATGAAGCATGTCGATTCGTCGTTCACCGGAGTCCACGGAACCCGAATCGTCTACGACGTCTGGACCCCTGAGACTGCAGCCGAGAACACACCGACCGGGGTTGTCGTGCTGGCCCACGGCCTGGCCGAGCACGCGGGCCGGTACCGGCACGTCATCGAACGGCTCGGCTCTCTCGGCCTTGTCGTCTACGCGCCCGATCACCGCGGGCACGGGCGCTCCGGTGGCAAGCGGGTGGCATTGGCGAAGTGGTCCGACTTCACCGACGACCTGCACACGCTGTTCGGAATCGCAGCCGACGAGTACCCGAACAAGCGCACTTTCCTGCTCGGCCACAGCATGGGCGGCGCGATCGCACTGTCCTACGCCCTCGACCATCAGGCCGACCTCGATGGGCTGATGCTGTCCGGCCCAGCAGTGGTTCCCAGCGTCGGGCAACCGAAAGCCCTGGTGGCGGTGGGCAAGATCCTCGGCCGCTTGGTACCGGCCGCTCCCGTACTGAAGCTCGACCCCAACCTGGTCTCGCGGGACAAGAACGTCGTCGACGCCTACGTTTCCGATCCGTTGGGCTACCACGGCAGTGTCTCGGCGGGCCTGGCCGCAGCGATGCTCGGTGCCGGTGACAGTTTCCCGGCGCGCCTGCCGTCGCTGACGATCCCGGTGTTGCTTCAGCACGGAACCGCGGACGGATTGGCCGATGTCTCCGGCAGCGAACTCATCGCCGAGCTGGCCGGATCCGACGACCTGACCCTGAAGAAGTACGACGGGCTGTTCCACGAAGTGTTCAACGAACCGGAGAAGGAGCGCGTCCTCGACGACCTCATCGCCTGGCTGCGTCCGCGAGTACAGACCAGCGCTGTAAGTTCCTGACGGATCTTTTCGATGAAGGGAGTAAGGCCATGACCAGGCGAGCACTCGTATTGGGCGGCGGCGGAGTCGCAGGTATTGCGTGGCAGACGGGTGTCCTACTGGGATTGGCGGAATCCGGAGCCGACGTCACCGATGCCGAGATGCTGCTGGGAACATCGGCAGGCTCCTCGGTGGCAGCGCAGATCTCGAGTGGTGCCACGTTGGCCGAGTTGTTCGAGCGTCAGGCGGACGAATCGAAACAGGACGACGAGCCGCACGCCGAGGCAACCATCGACGAGCTGGTCTCCATGCTGGCTCGGGCGGCCCAGAATTCGGACGGAAGTGCCATCGACACTCGCCGTCGCATCGGCAGCGAGGCGCTGGCGGCCTCGACGATCACCGAGCGTGAGCGCAGGGCAATCATCGAGCGACGGCTGCCGTCGCACTCATGGCCGATCCGCGACCTGCGGATCGTCACCGTCGACGCGCTGACCGGCCGGCATCGGGTACTCGATCGTGGCTCGGGCGTTCAGCTGGTCGATGCGGTGGCTGCGAGCTGCGCCATCCCGGGAATGTGGCCCCCGGTGACGATCGGTGATCATCGTTACGTCGACGGAGGTATCCGCGCGAGCGAAAACGCGGATCTGGCAGTCGGTTTCGAGAAGGTGCTGGTGTTCAGAGTGGGCGCACTCGACCTGGAGCACGATCCCTTCGACATCGAACGAGAGCGGTTGGTCAAGGGTGGCTCGAAGGTGGAAGTGGTTGCACCCGACGCCGATTCGTCGGCGGCAATCGGCCCCGACGCCACCGACGTCGCCGTCCGATCCGCTGCAGCCGTGGCCGGACGAGCGCAGGGCAATGCCATCGCCGAGCGTATCGCCGAGTTCTGGGTCTAGAGAACTGCTCTGCCCTGGGCGCTCAGCCGAACAGTGCGGCCCCGTTTTCCCAGCACACTGCGCGAACCCAGTCGTCTCCCAGGTCGAGTCGGCGCACCGCCTGCAGGGCGTGCAGATACGGGTAAGGGATGTTCGGGTAGTCGCTGCCGAACAGAATGCGATTCTGTAGATCGAGTAGCCGTGGCAGCTCGTGTCTCGGAAACGGTGCGCCCGCCTCCGAGAAGTCGGTGAACGACATCGTGGTGTCCAGTCGAACGTTCTCGTAGCGATCGGCCAGGTCGAGGAAGTCGACATACTCGGGCATGCCCATGTGCGCGATGATCAACGGGAGCGCGGGGAACCGTTGCAGCAGTGCGGCAATCGGCTCCGGTCCGGTGTGGGTGCCGGGTGCCGGACCGGAGCCGCAGTGGATCACCACGGGTACCTGCGCGTCCGAGAGCGCGCCCCAGACGCCGTCGAGCAAGGGATCGTTCGGTGAGTAGTTGCCGACCTGGATGTGCGACTTGAAGATTCGGGCACCGTTCGTCAATGCCTGCTCGACGTACTCGGCGGCACCGTCCTCGGGGTAGAAGGTAGCGGTCTGCAGGCAGTCGGGAGTACGCGCCGCGAAATCGGCACCCCACGAGTTGAGCCACGCCGCCATCGACGGCTTGTGCGGGTAGATCATCGAGGTGAACTTGCGCACCCCGAACCCGCGAATGACCTGTAGTCGTCGGTCTTCGGCAAAGCGATACGAAATGGGCCACACGCTGCCGGTCAACGGCCCGGCACTGTCGAAGTAGCTCCACACCTTGTCCATCACGTTCTTCGGCATGAAGTGTGTGTGGACGTCGAACAGGCCGGGCAACGACAGCTCGGTCCAGAAGGCGACGATGCGTTCCGTCTCTTCGAGAAGTTCGGCGTCGGAGCGCGGTTGTTCAGCGTGCGACATGGGCGTCGAACCACTCGAGAGTCTTGCCCCAGGCATCGGCCGCGGCGTCGGCGTCGAACACGGCGGGGCGGTCGTCGCAGTGGAACCCGTGCTTGCCGTGGGCGTAACGGGTGATCTCGGTGTCGACCGGGGCCGTCGCGGTGATCTCGCGCAGCGTCTCGACGTCCTGGAACGGAATGCCCTCGTCCAGATCTCCGAAGAATCCGTGCCAGGGTGTCTGGAGTGCGTCGCCCACCGAGTCCATCGCGGGATAACCGAAGCGGCCCTTCGTGATTCCACCTCCGTAGAACGTCGATGCCGCACCGAGTTGCCGTCGGACAGCGGTATGGAACGCGACAGTGCCGCCCATGCAGAAGCCGACGATCGCGATGGACGAGGGCTCGAATCCGAGTTCGGCGAGCGCACTCGCCGCCGCGTCCACGTCGGAGTCCACTTCGTCCGCCTTCAATTTCCCGATGGCCGCCATGGCCGAGTCCATGTCCGAGTAGTCGAGCACGGTGACGCCCTCCTGCCGGTGGAACAGATGCGGAGCGACCGCGACCCACCCTGCGGCCGCTACCCGATTGCATACGTCGACGATGTGGTCGGTGACGCCGAAGGCTTCTTGGATGACGATGACGCCGCCGCGGGCGGTTCCGTCGGACTGGACGACGGTGAGGGGAGTGGTGTTCACCCTTCGATTGGAGCACAGCAGGAGTGGAGCCTGCGGAATGACCCAGTAATGCAGGAGTGGAGCCTGCGGAATGACCCATTCGGCCAGCCGGTACCGCATGCCGGTAGCCGCGGTGAGTTCGGCTGTTTTGTACGGTGGCGTGCAGGGAACGATCCCGACCGAGAGGACCATTCATGCGCGCGGTACAGATCTCCAGCCTCGACGGACCCGACTCGGTGAGCGTGGTGGACATCGACGAACCTGCCCCGCGCGACGGGTCGGTGGTCATCGAGGTCCATGCCGCGGGCGTCGCCTTTCCCGATGCGCTGCTCACCCGTGGGCTGTACCAGTACAAGCCGGAATTGCCGTTCGTTCCCGGAAGCGAGATCGCCGGTGTCGTCCGGTCGGCTCCGGCGGAGTCCGGCTTTTCGGCAGGCGATCGCGTCGCGGCGCTGACGGGCTTGAGCGACGGTATGGCCGAGGTCGCCGTGGTCTCACCCGATACGGTGTTCGCACTCCCGGAGTCGGTATCGCTCACTGCAGGGGCTGGGCTGTTGTTCAACGACTTGACGGTGCACTTCGCACTGCGTGAACGCGGCCGGCTGGCGGCGGGCGAGACGGTGCTGGTGCACGGTGCCGCCGGCGGTATCGGAACCTCCGCGCTGCGGATGGCTCCGGTGCTCGGTGCGTCCCGGGTGATCGCCGTCGTGAGCTCGGAGGCCAAGGCCGACATCGCCCGCTCCGCCGGAGCCACCGACGTCGTTCTCGTCGACGGGTGGAAGGACGCGGTCAAGGAACTGACCGGCGGACGCGGCGTCGATGTGGTCGTGGATCCGGTGGGCGGCGATCGGTTCACCGACAGCATCCGATCGCTCGCACCGTCGGGTCGAATTCTGGTGCTGGGCTTCACCGGTGGTGAGATTCCGACGGTGAAGGTGAATCGGCTACTGCTCAACAACGTCGATGTCGTCGGCGTCGGTTGGGGCGCGTGGTGGATGACGCGGCCGGGCTACCTTGCCACCCAGTGGGCCGAGATCGAACCGCTGCTCGCCGACGGTTCGCTCGTCGCTCCCGAGCCCTCTGTGTTCCCGGCTGCCGATGCCGCTGCGGCCATCGCGTCACTGGAAAACCGCACTGCCGCAGGTAAAGTGGTGCTCGACTTCAGTCTGTGATCGGGTGTGCGGGCTGCCGGGTCACTCCGGCAGTTCGACGCCCCTCGCCTCGGCCAAGGCGGCTATCTCGGCGGGGAAGACATTCTTGAAGACGAACGGGTCGGTGCCCAGGGCCCAGTTGGGTGCGAGTTCGATGGCGTATCTCTCGAAGTAGCCGAGTTGCTTGGCCACCAGGATCAACTCCTCGGGGCTCGACGTCTTGTACTGCTTGCCCATGTTCACCAGGGCTCGGATGAAGTCCGCCAGACTGAAGTGCGCGAGGGTCGTCGAGAGCATCGGGGCGAAGACCGACTGCAGTATTGCTCCGACCTCGGCGTCCGAACCCATCTGTGGTGCAACGATTCCCAGGCGTTTGACGGTGCCTGCGAGCCGGGTGAAGTCGCCGTCGATCACGGTGGCATGGAACAGGTCCAGTAGCAGTGCGCGCCACTGTTCGTCCACCTCGCCCATGACTCCGAAGTCGAGGAACGCCACCCTGCCGTCGTCGAGCACCCACACGTTGCCCGCGTGCACGTCGCCGTGAAAAAGGCCGTGCAGCACAAGCGCTTCCATCCAGACCTTGGCCGCTCGGCGGACGATGAGCTCGGACTGCTCCCCGGGCTCGTAGCGGTCGAGTGGGGAACCGTGCATGCGTTCCATACAGATGACGCGGCCGCCGCAGTAGTCGAGGAACACCTCGGGGGCGGTGACGTGCTCGTTGTCGCCGAACGCGCCGATGGCCGCGCGAAAGCTGTCCTGCCGCTTCGCTTCCACGGCGCTGTCGAGTTCCGCGAAGGTGGCAGCATGCAGGTCCACGATGATGGCCGACGCATTGGCGGTGGCGAAGAACGGAATGAACTTCTCCAGCCCCCGGGCGATGAGGTACGCGATCCGTAGATCGATCTTCATGCGGTGGTAGATCCCCCGCCGCTGCACCTTCATGACCACTTCGCGCCCGTTGTCGCGGCGCACGCACAGGTGTACCTGAGCAACCGACGCGGACGAGAGCGGCACGTCGTCGAACGAAGAGAACAGATCGTCGATTCCGCGGCCGAGATCGGCCTCGATCACCGCGCGTGCTTGCGAGCCGGGGAACGGTGGAACCTCGTCGAGGCACCGCAGGCACGTATCGGCGAGGACCTTCGGGAACAGCCCCGGCGACGAGCCCATGAGCTGCCCGACTTTGACGAATGTGGGTCCGAGAGCGAAGAACGCGTCGACGACGGCCTCCGATGCATGTACCGGCCACCCGCGTCGGGGCGCACGAACCCAGCGTCCGATCGCGACGACCTGGAAGTACGTCAACACCGAACCGATGACGATCAGCCGCAGCAGTTCTCGTATGCCGAAAGTCCTCAGCTCGGGTGCGGGCTCGGGCGTCAAGGCTTCGGGTACAGCGGGCTCGGGTGTCGTTGCATCGGGAGTCATGCGTGTACTCCTGCGGGCAGGCGTGCGGCCGATGCTTCCAGCCGCGACAACAGTCGATCGAATCTCGTCGCGTCGTCCGATGCGCGCGAGAGCACCAACGCACCTTGGATGCCGGCGACGATCTCCTCGGCCAGTTCGGCCGCCGACTCGCCGTGTCCGAGCCGATTCAGTACCGGGGTGAGTGCCTCGATCCAGTGCGCGAAATGTGCTGCGACGCGTCCGGAGAAGGCCACCCGCTCCAGTCCGAGTGTGAACGCCCCGAACAGGCACACCAAGCGATTGGAGCGGAAGTAGCGGGCGGTCTGCTCGAACATGTCGTGCGTGGTCGACGCGGCATCGGTGCCGTGCCGCAGCGGCTCGAACACGTTGTGGTGAAACCACTGCTCCACGTCGTCGAGGACGGCCTCGGCCATCTCCTGCTTGCCGCGCGGAAAGTAGTGGTAGAGACTGCCTTTGCCCAGGCCGGTCTGCCTGCTGATGACCGCGAGAGACGAACCGTCGAACCCGTGGTCGCGGAACACCCCTGCGAGTATCGGCACCACGTCGTGGCGATCGCTCATGAGCCGGTACTGTACCAATCGGTACACGCCGGGTGTATCGGGGTCGAGTAGGCAGTGAATACTGCAGTTGTGAAGAGAACTACGGTCCTGGCCGCTGGAGCCTTTCTCGTCGGCGGGGTGACCTATCTGGCCGCCGAAGCAGTTGCGGCGCTGGGCTGGACCGATCGGCCGTACAGCTACGCGCGCAACAACATCAGTGACCTCGGGATTCCGGACATCTCACCGTGGCACTCGGTGATGAACACCGGGTTTGTGGTCGACGGCACGCTGTTCGTTCTTGCCGGCCTCGGATTGTCGGTGTTGTTCGAGGGTCGAGCGCGGTGGATCGTGCTGGGTACCTCGGTTGTGCACGGCGTCGGCAGCATCGTGGTCGGGCTCGCGCATGCTTCGGTCGACGGAGCGTCGGCACCGCACGCGGCGGGCGCGGGTATGGCCATCATCGGCGGAAACCTGGTGCTCCTGGCTGCAGGCCGGTACGGCGGCCGCGTCGGAGCGCCGCGGTGGTACACGGCGGGCAGCGCCCTGGCCGGTGTCGCGGGGCTGGCAGGTTTCGCGCTGTTTCTCGCCGACACGGGCATCCTCGGAGGCGGAACGTTCGAGCGGATCTCGGTCTACACCATCATCGGTTGGGAGATCGTCACCGGCGCAACGATTCTCGCGGAGCGACGCCTATCGAAATCTCGGTGACTCCTTGGCGAGAAAGGCGCGCACGCCTTCCCGGCCGTCCGTCGACCCGAACGCTTCCTCGAACACCGGCAATGCCCGTTGTGCCGGTTCGTACGGGGATGGCCCGAAGGTGAGCTCGAGTGCTCGCTTGTTCGCGTGCACCGCAGAACGGGATTTCCGAGCGAGCGTCTGCGCCAGGTCCAAGGCGACCGACAGCGATGCACCGCGCGGCGCCACCCGATTGATCAGACCCCACTCGAGCGCGGTCTCGGCGGTGATCGGCTCGCCGAGCAAGACGATTTCGGCTGCGCGGGCCTGACCCACACGGCGCAGCGCGCGCATCGATCCGCCGCTGCTGGGGATGACGCCGAGGTCGATCTCCGGCAGTCCGAGTCGAGCTCCTGCATCGGCGACGACAAGATCGCAGCACAGCGCCATCTCGAGTCCGCCGCCCAATGCGAATCCGTCGATCGCCGCGACCGTCGGAAGCGGCAGTGCGGCCAGCAGATCGAGCGTGGCGTTCTCGAGGGTGCTCTTGCGTGCGAGCACGTCACCGTCGTTCTGCATCTCCGGCATTTCGGAGATGTCCGAACCGGCGCTGAACACCCGCTCGCCGGTGACGACCACCGCTCGAATTGTGGCGTCCCGAGCCAGTTCTCGCAGAACGGCATGCAGCCGCCGCGTCGCCGGACGGGTCAGCGCGTTGACCGGTGGATTGTTCAGCGTGACCTGTGCGACGGCATCGAACGGATACGACAGGACAGGCGAAGACTCGGTGGGCATACCGAGAACCGTAGAGCGTTGACCAGGCGATTGGGAGACTGCCGGGATGGCATGTACGGTTGTGAACACACAGCGCGGGGTGGAGCAGCTCGGTAGCTCGCTGGGCTCATAACCCAGAGGTCGCAGGTTCAAATCCTGTCCCCGCTACTACGTACGTCAGGCCCGACACATCGTGTCGGGCCTGACGTGTTTCGTACGTATCAGGGTTGCAGTCTGAACTGCACGACGGCCGTGACGTTCTCGATGGCGTCGTCGAGTGCCGTCTTGCGGGCCCGGGCGTCCGGTGCCGACAGAATGTCGAGGCGATCGGACTGACCCATCGGAATCAGTGCAGCCAGTGACCAGATTTTCTCGGCGGCCGAGATCGGCAGGCTCAGAAAGTCCGGAAAGCCCGGAGTGGCAATGTTTTCGGTGGATTCGAGTCGGCCGATGAGCTCGTACAGATCCTCGACCCGCGCCCAGGTGGTGTCGAATTCGGTATCGGCGATCACCGACTCGGCGTCCTCGTCGAGCCACGGTCGAACGTCTGCCAAGGGGTAGGGATCGTCGGGCAGCCAGGCGTCGATCCGGATCCGTTCGCCGCCGACACACTCGAGTAGGTACCTGCCGTCACCGATGGCCTCGTGTCCGATGATGTGCGCAACCGTCGCCACGTCGTGCCGAACGTCGCCGCCCCCGGCCTCGTGGCCACGCGCGATGAGCACAACGCCGAAGCTCGGGTCGTCCTGCTTCAGACAGTCTTGGACCAGCGCCTGGTAGCGAGGCTCGAAAATGTGCAGCGGTAGACGTTCGCCGGGAAGCAGCACGCTCCCGAGCGGGAACATCGGGATGACACTCACGGGCGTTGCAGCGGCATGACTGCCGGAGTGATGTCTTCACGCGCGTCGGTCCCTGCCGCGACGTCCTTCCCCTGTCCGTTCGAGTCCAGGAACTCGTCCAGAAGTCGGAAGAAGAAATCGGGCTCGTCGAGCTGCGGAAAGTGGCCGGCATCGGGGAAGATCTCGACGCGGCTGTTGGGCACCTCGCGTCGGATGTTGTCCGCGTGTTTGGCGGGAATCATGCGATCTTTACCGCCCCAGACGAGCAGAGACGGAATCGACTCGAACTTCTCGAAATGCTGCTTGGCGCTCACGGTCTGACCGCGCGGGCCGACCACTGCTCGCGTCGACGCCAGAAAGGCCTCGCGAGTGGAGCGGTCGGCGACCGACCGGAACGATCGCCAGGTCTCGGCCATGCTCGGACCGGGCTTGACCGGAAGGCCCCACTTGCCCAGCTGCGACAGTGCGCCCTCGGCGTTCTTGCGGAACCAATCGGACGCAAGCAGCGGCAGTACCAACTCGCTGCCGGGCAGCGTCGCGGCCTTGAGCAGGAGGCTCACTTCGGGGCCGAGGCCGCCACTGCTGACCAGGGCGAGGCGATCGACCCGTTCGGGGAAGAGATACGTCAACTGCATGATGATGCCGCCGCCGAGGGAGTGACCGACCAGGGGAGCGGAGTCGATCTTCAGATGATCCATCAGATCGCGAATGGTGGCCGAGTGCGAGCTCAGCGAGTAGTCACCGGTCGGCTTGTCGGACTCGCCGTGCCCGAACAGGTCCGGCGCGATCACCCGGTACTTGTGCGAGAGGCGCTCGAGCTGGGGGGCCCACGATTGATGCGACCCGAGCAGGCCGTGCACGAGGATCACGGGCGGACCGTCGCCGATGTCGACGTAACGCAGGACGTCCTTGTGTAGTTCCACGGACTGCAATTCGTACGATGAACTCATTGTCGGCCTCCCTGTCGAATAGTTCGGACCTGTCGCGCCTTCTGGCACAAACGTACAAGCTGTACCGCGGTCGCGACAGACCGTCCTACGGGCTGCCGGGCTTCAGCGCCCGCTGCCGACGGTGTCGTCGATGATCTTGGCCAGCTCCTCGGCCATCGGTTCGCTCAGCATGTCACCGTGATCGCCGTTGATGTCAACGAAAGTCAGTTCACCACGAGCAACTGTCTGCCACGACCGGGCATCTTTCACGTTCTCCGCTGTGCGAACCACGGTCATCGAGCCCGACCACGGAGTCGGCACGTGCTTGTTCAACGCCACGTACCCGATGCTTGCGAAGACCAACCATTCCATGGTCGTCGGGTACCGCAGCAACCCGGCGAACTGCATGCGGATCCACAGAGCGGCCGTGCCGAGGCGGCCGAGGTGGAAGCCCGCTTCTTCCCGCGTCTGGGCCGGAGGTGCAGCCGGAACGTCGGTACCGCCGGGCAGCTTGTCCAGCAGATGCCGAAACAGCCGGGTGTCCAACAGAAGCAGGTGCGGAGATCCGAGACCACAGTCTCGGATTCTCTCGGCCATCGCGATGGCGATCCACCCGCCGAGCGAATGGCCGACCAGATGGAACGGTCCCTCGGGCTGGACGGTGCGTATCGCGTCGACGTATCGCCTCGCGGTTCGCCGGATGGTGCGGTCCGGTCGTCCGCGCTTACCCCGGCCGTGCGCCTGCAATGCGTACACCGGATGGTCGTCGTCGATGTGCTTGACGAGTTTGAGGAATGCCATCGCGCCGACGCCGGCTCCGCCGATCAGGAAGATCGGTGCCTTGCTGCCCTCGGTGCGCAGGGGCACCAGCACGTCGTGTTCGCCGGACGTGCGTCGACGAACGGTGGCCGCGTCTCGCAGGCGGGCATCGACCGTCGTTGCGAGCGTTCGAACGGTCGTCGCCGCGAACACGTCCTCCGCCGTGAGATCGACCTTCAACGTGTCCCGCAGTTGGGCCAGCATCGCCGTTGTCGTCAGCGAGTTACCGCCGAGAGCCAGGAAGTCCTCGTCTCGGCCGATGGAGTCCAGACCGATGGCAGCCCGGGCAGCCTCGGCGACGATGTATTCGGTCGGCCCGGCCGCTGTTCGCTCGACCCGCCGATCCGCAGGCTCGGGCAATGCCCTGCGATCGAGCTTGCCGCGTTCGTTGCGCGGCATCGCGTCGAGCGCAACTATGTGCGTGGGCACCATCCATTCCGGCAAGGTCCGGCGCAGCGACGCTCTGATCTCGCCGACGGAGGGCCGCTTGGCCGATCCCGCCGAGCACACGTAGGCCACCAGGTCGGTGTCGGTACCCGAGTGTCTGCCGATCACCGCGGCCTCGTCGATCTCCGGCATGGCTCGCAGGGCTGCCTCGATCTCGGCCGGCTCGACCAGGTAGCCGCGAACCTTGACGGCGTCGTCGATGCGTCCGGCCAGATGCAGCGTCCCGTGTTCGTCCAGACGCCCCAGATCGCCGGTTCGGTACCGGAACAGGCCATCGTCGAGGGCGGCGAATCGTTCGGAATCCAGACCGGCATCGCCGAGGTAACCGTCGGCCAGGCAGGTGGACGTCACCCGAACTTCGCCGATCGCGTCGGGCACACACACCGAGCCGTCGGTGGCGACGACCTCTACGAGCTTGCCGGGGATGGGCCTTCCGGCCGGTAGGAAGCCGGACGGCAGCGTTCGCTCCGGAGGGAACTCGCTGTAGGCGACGGCACCCGCCTCCGTGGTCGCGTACCAGTTCACCACCGTGGCTCGCCCGTCGAACATTTGCCTGAAATTGTCGACGTCGTCGGAATGCAGGGACTCCCCGTACGTGGTGACCACGCGCAGACTGGGCACGGCAGCGTGCCCGTGGTCGGCTGCCGCGATCGTGCGCAGAAGTGACGAGGAGCAGTGCAGCGTGGTCAGTGACTGTTCGGCGATCCATTCGGCGGTGTCGGACGGGACACCCGACCGAGGGTCTCGGCAGTGGACCGCGGCACCGCTGAGCAGCCCTGCGAAGAGCGTGTTCAACCCGGCACCGAAACTGACCGGCAGCGAATTTCCGATGCGATCGTGCGGGCCGACCGACAACGCGGTGGCGACCTCGTATGCCTTGGTCAGACACATGCGATGGCTGAGGATCACGCCCTTGGCGGTGCCTGTCGATCCCGAGGTGTAGTTGATCACCGCGGTGTGATCACCCGACAGTGTCGGTAGCGGCACGCAGGAATCCACGGTCTCGGCAACGGTGGAAGCGTCGATCGCCGTCGCACCGGCTCGGTCGATGATCGTGGCGCGTCGCTCGGCGGGAAGCATGGGATCGAGGGGCACGAGAGGGTGACCGGAGGCGACGACGGCCAGCATCAGCACGATCGAGATCGGAGTGTCGTCGGTATCGACGGCAAGCGGCCGAGAGTCCCCGGGGAAGAGGGTGGCGATCTTCCGGGCCTGCGAGTATGCGCGGTGCAGCAGTTCGTCGAAGGTGAGCGAGGTTCCGCCTACGGAGAGTGCAACGGCGTCCGGCAGGACGTGAGCGACTTCCCGGTAGCGCGCCATCAGCGTGTCGCGGCTCTCGGGCCGGCACAGTGGAGCCAGTGCGGGACGGGTGGGTGCATCGATGTCTTGAACCGACATGATTCTCCTTGCACGAGCCCGACCCGTGATGACAGAGTTGGTTTGCGGACTGCAAACCTACTTGAAGACTGTTTTACCGTCTCAAAGGTAGACGTGCATCACCTTTCGGCGCAAGCCAAAAACCGGACATTTCACAACAAATAGGTGTCGTTGCGAAATGCCCGGTCGGGTTCGGCAGTACTAGAGGTCTGCGATCGCCTCCAGAGGCTTCGTGCGAGCCGCCCGCACAGCAGGCCACAGTGCGGCCAGAACTCCTACGACGGCGGATCCCACCAACATGGACGCCACCTGACCCCAGGGGACGGTCATGGTTCCCAGGCCCTCGTCGCGCAGGGTCTGCACGAATCCCCAGCCGAAGGCGATGCCGAGGACGACGCCCACGATCGCGCCGAACAGCGCGATGAGCAACGACTCGAGGTAGATGATGCGGCGAACCTGTGGACGCTGCATGCCGATGGCCCGCAGCATCCCGATTTCTCGCCGACGTTCCACGACGGACAGGGCCAGCGTGTTGACGATACCGAGCACGGCGATGACGACGGCCAGTGCCAACAATCCGTACAGCACCGCGAGCAGGGTGTCGATCTGTTGTCCCTGGCTGCCCTTGAACTCTTCGACGTCCTGAACCTGAACGACGACGAACGGCTTGGTGGCGGCCTCGAGGTCGGTGCGAAGCGTCCCGAGATCGGTCCCCGGCACCGCCTTGACGAGCACCAGAAGATCCGACCGCGTGATTGATGGCGTCACTTTCTGATAGATGTCGCCCGAGACGATCCAGTTTCCGATCAGCGGATTGTCGGTGAACACCCCGGTGACCGTGACCGGCACCGAAGCCCCGTCCACGGTGTCGAAGGTGACCTGGGTGCCCACGGTCCATCCGCGGCCGGCGGCCTCGGTTTCCGATACCGAGAAGCCGTTGCTGTCGAGGTCTGCCGTGCCCTGGACCATCGACAGATCGAGCAGGCCTTCCGGCGAACCGTCGATGGCGGCTCCGTACTCCTCCTGGCCGGCGATCGTGACGAACACCGGGTGCAGAACTGCGGTTCGGTCCACGCCGTTCACCTGTTGCGCTGCTGTGGTGGCACCGGTCGGAACGCCGATCGACTGGGGGCCCGAGAGGATGTAGTCGGCCTCCACACCGGTGTCGACGAGCGAATCGACGCTGGCCTTCGCAGTGGATCCCAGTACGCCGATGACGGTGACGAGCATGAGGCCGAGCATCAGAGCGAAGGCGGTGGCCGCGGTGCGACGCGGGTTGCGCACGGAGTTGGTCCTGGCCAGCCGTCCGATCGCTCCGAACGGACGGGTGATGACGGCACCGAGTGCACCGACGATGGGCCGCGACAGGGACGGCGCGGCCAGTGCGGTGGCGACGATGAGTGCGACCGCACCTGCCCCGACCGTCGCGGCCGCGGCTCCGCCGGTCGATTGTGCGCCGATGACCAGTGCAGCCGCACCGGCGATTCCCAGCCCGACGCCCACGAACGTCCGAGTGCGCAGGGTGTCGCCGGCCGAGGCGAACTCCTCGCGCATCGCGGCGACCGGCGGAATCTTGGCCGCTCGACGCGCCGGTGCGTATGCGCTCAGGACGGTGACGATGATGCCGACCGCGAAGGCGACAGCGACGGTGCGGGGTTCGAGTGCCAGTGGTCCCGACGGCAATCCCAGATCGAAGGCGTTGAGCAGTGCGCGCAGGCCGTAGGCCAGCCCGACTCCGCCCGCGAAGCCGAGGACACTGCCGATGACGCCGACGACGAGTGCTTCGAGTACCACCGAGCGGCTGACCTGGCCGCGGCTGGCCCCGATGGCCCGCAGCAGCGCCAGCTCACGGACTCGCTGGGCAACGATCATCGAGAACGTGTTGTAGATGATGAAGGTGCCGACGAGCAGTGCGATTCCGCCGAAGGCGAGCAGGAAGTAATTGATGAACGACAGGGCCGACTCCACCTCGGCCTGGGTCTCTTCCTGTACGTCCGCGGCCGTCTGCACCTTCAGGCCGGGGAGCGCCGCGGAAATCTCGTCCCGCAGATTGCTCTGCGTGAGCCCCTGGGCGGTGAGATCGTTACCCGCGACGTCGATGTACTGCACGTGGGCCCCGTCGGTGAACAACTCGTTCGCCTGGCTCTGCACGAACTGGATTCCGATGTAGCCGCCGGATTCTGTTGCAGTGGAATAGATTCCAGAAATCGTGATATCGGTGATGCCCTTGGACGGCACGAGCACCTGGGTGGCGTCGCCCACTTTCAACCCGGCGCGCTCGGCACCACCGGCATTGATCGCGACCTGCCCGGGAGCGGTGGGAGCCGAGCCGTCGACGAAGGTCGTCGGATCGCCCAGTCGTTGGTCTTCCGGTAGGTAGGACTCGCCGATGGTCGGCGCCCCACCGGATTGCACGGCGGCACCGTCGGAGCCGAGCAGTACGAGCTGTCCGCCGACGTACGGCGACACGGCGCGCACGTTCGGCAGGGCCGAGATCGCTGCGATGTCCTCGTTGGGCACCCCGCTCGAGCGCGCGTCCTCCGGGCTCACTCGGACGTCTGCGCCTTGCGCAGTATCGGCGAACAACGAGGAGAAGGTGCGCTGGAGGGTGTCGGTGAAGACGAACGAACCCGCGACGAACGCGGTGCCCAGGACCACGGACAGAACCGTCAGTGCCAACCGAACCTTGTGTGCTGCAAGGTTTCTCAGTGACACCTTGCGCATCGGATTGCCCGCCGACTTTTGTCGTGGAGGCTTGTTGGAGACAGAATGCGCCATTATCGGACCGTCTCCAGCTTCTTCATCCGCTCGAGTACGGCGTCGGCCGTGGGCGAGTTCAGCTGATCGATGACGGCACCGTCGGCGAGAAACACGACGCGGTCCGCATAGCTGGCCGCGCGTGGATCGTGGGTGACGATGACGACGGTCTGGTCGAATTCGTCTGCGGCAGTGCGCAGAATCGACAGGACCTCGCCGGAGGAACGGGAATCCAGGTTGCCGGTGGGCTCGTCGCCGAACACGATGTCGGGTCGGCCGGCGAGCGCGCGGGCGCACGCCACTCGCTGTTGCTGCCCGCCCGAGAGTTCGCTGGGGCGGTGATCGAGGCGATCGCGGAGGCCGAGTCGGTCGACGACGGTGTCGAGCCACCCCTGATCCGGGGCGCGGCCCGCGATGTCGAGCGGCAGGGTGATGTTCTCCAGCGCGGTCAGCGTGGGCACCAGATTGAATGCCTGGAACACGAATCCGATTCGGTCCCTGCGCAATCCGGTCATCTCCTTGTCGGAGAGCGCCGTCAGCTCGGTGTCTCCGATGGTCACCGTGCCCGACGAAGCGGTGTCCAATCCGGCCAGGCAATGCATGAGAGTGGACTTGCCCGAACCCGACGGGCCCATGATGGCGGTGAATTCTCCGCGAGCGAACTCGACGCTCACCCCGGACAGTGCGTGCACCTGGGTGTCCCCGGAACCGTAGACCTTCGATACGTCGACCGCGCGCGCGGCAATGTCGCTCATACGCTCCAGTGTTTCAGTGTTCTGCGCCGGTTGCTATCAGGGGAGACCCTGAACACGACCCCTATGATGGACGTCATGCGCATCGGAGCACACGTCCGCGACAGCACCGACCCTCTCGGTACCGCCGAGGCGCTCGGCGTCGATCTCGTCCAGATGTTTCTCACCGATCCGCAGAAGTGGAACAAGCTCGAACCACACCCGCAGGGCGAGGCTCTGTTGACCGGCTCGGTCGATGTGGTGGTGCACTCGTCGTACGTGCTCAACGTCGCGAGCTTGAACAATCGGATTCGCATCCCGTCCAGGAAGGCCGTCGTCGAGCAGGCGGCTGCAGCAGCCGAGATCGGGGCCATCGGGCTGGTCGTCCACGGCGGCCACGTCCGCGAGGGCGAGGACACCGCCAAGGGAATCGACAACTGGCGCAAGCTCTTCGAGCGTCAGGCTGAGCAGGGCGGCTTCGCGGTGCCGATCTTCGTCGAGAACACCGCGGGTGGGGATTCGGCGATGGCGCGCCACTTCGACGACATCGCCCGGCTCTGGGATGCGATCGGCGAGTTCGGTGCCGGCTTCTGCCTCGACACCTGCCATGCGTGGGCCGGGGGCGAGGATCTCGTCGACGTCGTCGACCGCATCAAAGCCATCACCGGGCGAATCGATCTGGTGCACCTGAACAACTCGCGCGACGAGTTCGACTCGGCCAGGGACCGACACGCGAACCTCGGCACCGGAACCATCGACGCCGAGATTCTGACCGCCGTCGCATTGGCCGCCGACGCGCCGGTGATTCTCGAGACACCGCCCGAGGGCATCGAGGACGACGTCAGGCTGCTGAAGAGCCTGTAGCGGCGGCGACCATCGTGGTCAGGTGGTGGACGGCTACCGGCCACAGTCGGATCAGCTCGTCGACTCCCTGCAGTTCGCCGGCCCAGCTGACCCGTGCCGCCGCGGTACCGGCGTCCGTGACGGCAATCCTGACATCGATCGCGTACCCGTCCTTCGGCTCCGTCGATGTGTGGTCACGCACGATGATCTGCGCCCCGGCGCGTGAGGCGAGCGCGGGATAGTTACGGGTGAGCGCGTAGTCGCGGCCGCCGTTCGGCACCGAGTCCAGCTTCCTGGAGACATCGTCGACGAGGTTCTTGCCGTGCGCGGGCACGGCGAGCGCGTCGGTGTGGACGGCGGGGAGGCGAACCGGGTGCACCGCGTTCGTGGCGTCGAGGTCCAGATCCACCAGGACGCCGGCCGACGAGCCACGCCGATTGTTCCTCTGCCACGTACACACCGCCGAGCCGAGCGCCGCGAGCAGCAGGGCATGGGGTCGGTGAGGGCTCTGGGGAAGTTCGAGCGTCACCGAAGCCTGCTCGGAACGACCCGATGCCGATCGGGCGTCGAGCAGAGGCCGCTCGGCGGGGGTCAACACGGCAACCCAGTACGGAACCTGTTCGGCGACCTCGGTGCACAGGGTGCGTCCGAGCTGAGCTGGGCTGATGGTCTCCCCGCCCGAGAGTCCCTGTCGCGCGACTCTCAGCGGTGCGAACACGGTCACGCCGACGAACCCCACTTCCGGTGCAGATTGTCCTAGCCTTACCTAATTCTCTCAGGCTAGCTCGAGCCGGAATCGGGTGCCAGCACACCCCGGTGCGGATCGGTGGCGCGCAGCATCGGAATGCCGGGGGAGACCGGCAGGGTTCCGGTCTCCAGGTCGTCGAGCAGCCCTTCGGACCAGACCAACAAGCCGCTGACGTCGACACTGTGCGGTGGGTCGGCTTCGAAGCCGATCAAGCGATCGTGTCCCTGTCGAAGCAGCGACGCGGCACCGATGCGATTACCGCGCAGGAGGTGCGTCAGCCCGACGGCGAGTTGGGCGAGACCCTGCCACAGCGGACGCTCGTCGGTCGGGCAGCTCTTCCACGTTCCTTCGAGTACTTCGTGTGCGTGGAACGGCATGTTCGCATCGAGGAATTTCTGCGCCTCGACGAGAGCTGCGCCGGGCGGAAGTCGTACGTCGTCGGGCACGCGTGGGATTCCGCTTCCGCCGCGGGCGAGTGGCCGCCCGAGACCGTCGCGAGGCCTGGCATTGAGGGGTTTACCGCGCGCATCGCGCTCGCGTTCGGTCATGGCGGTCACCCTAGTGGGTAGGCGCTGCTCCCTCGGCAGGTTGCCGCGCGGACGACCGCGCGGTGATGACGCCCAGGGCGATCAGTGCTGCAGCGGACGTCACGACCATCGTTGTGGACACTGCCACCGCATCGTTTCCGAGTGCGCCGACGATGGGCGCGACGATGGCACCGAGACCGAACTGCGCAGCTCCGAGAAGTGCGGCAGCACCACCTGCGGCCTCGCCGTGCCGGGACAGGGCGAGTGCAGGCGCGTTGGGCATCACGAATCCGACGGCCCCCAGCACGAACCACAGGGGGACGACGAATCCCGCCATACCGCCGGTCCCGGTCACCGCCAACGCCACCATGACTCCGCCGGCGACGACGCCGAACGACAGTGCCGACAGGACGATCTGTACCGGTGCGAAGCGTCCGAGCAGCAGGACGTTGAGCTGGGATGCACCGATCAGCGAAATCGCGCCGGCAGCGAAGACGATCGCGAACTGCTGCTCGTCGAGGCCGAACTCCTCCTGCAGCACGAACGACGACCCGGCCACGTAGGCGAACAGCGACGACATTGCCAGCGCGGCGACCAGGACGAGTACGACGAACTGGGCGTCACGCAGCAGCGAGCGGTAGGTACGCAACACCGGCATGACGCCACTGGCGCGACGACGCTCGGGTGGCAGGGTCTCGCGCAGCGACACGATCGCCAACGTCAACAGGCCGACGCCCAGGATCGCCAGCGCAGCGAAAACGAGACGCCATGATCCGACCAGCAGCACGGCACCGCCGAGCGACGGAGCCAGCACGGGCGCGACGCCCATCACGAGCATCAGACGCGACAGCACGGTGGCGGCAGCGCGGCCGGTGAACAGATCGCGCACGATGGCCATCGCCACTACCGCTGCCGCCGCAGCTCCGAGACCCTGCACGACGCGTAAGCCACCGAGCACGGCGATGTTCGGGGCCACGATGCAGGCCACGGAAGCGAGGATGTGCACGCCGGTACCGACGATCAGGGGAAGCCGTCGGCCGACGATGTCCGACAGCGGACCGATGACGAGTTGGCCGAGGGCGAGCCCGACCAACGTGCCGGCGAGCGTGAGCTGCACGGCGGACGACGGAGTGTTCAGGTCGTCGGCGATGGCCGGTAGAGCCGGCAGGTACATGTCGATGGTCAGCGGACCGAGGGCGATGAGCGCGCCGAGTACGAGGATCACCCGCAGGCGCTCCCGCGACGTCGGCTCGGTCACCGGAGCCGAGGTGTCGGTCACCGGTGTGTTGGTTACGACTGTGTCCGTAGAAGACGTGTTCGATGCTGGGGCCACCCGAAGGTCAGCAACCGGGGAACTCGTTCTGTTCCCGGTTGCTGACTACAACTTTCGTGTTCTATGCCACGGCGTCGGACAGAACCGTCAGTTTCTCGACCTCCTGACTGGTCAGAGCCAAGGCCGGTGCGTCGAGCAGGGCGGGCAGCTGAGAAATCTTGCTCGCACTGGCAATGGGCGCCGTGATGCCCGGACGAGCCAGCAGCCAGGCCAGAGCAACGCTCGAAATCTCCGCGGATCGCGATTCGGCGATCTCACGCAGACCCTGCACCACATCGAGCCCGGCATCGGAGAAGTATCCCGTGGTCAGCCGCTCGCGCTGTTTGCCGGCCAGGTCCTCGCGGGTGCGGTACTTGCCCGTCAGGAATCCGGCGGCGAGGGAGAAGTAGGGAAACACGCCGAGGTCGTGATCGACGGCCAGCTTCTGCAGTTCGCCCTCGTAGTCGCGGCGGGCGACCAGGTTGTAGTGCGGTTGCAGCGCGATCGGAGCGGCGAACCCGTTCTCCTTCGCCAGTTCGAGCCACTCGCGCACCCGCGCCGGGGTGTAGTTCGAGATGGCGACATAGCGAACCTTGCCAGCCGTGACCAACTCGTCGAACGCGGCGAGGGACTCCACCAGCGGGGTCTTGTCGTCGTCGTAGTGCGCGTAGTAGACGTCGATGCGGTCGGTCTGCAACCGAGTCAACGACGCGTCGGCGGCCGCTCGGATGTTGTCCGGGGCCAGCCCGCGAAAGTCGGGATGCTGGCTGACTTTGGTGGCGATGACCACGTCGTCGCGGTTGCCACGAGCGTCGGTCCACTTGCCGATGATCGTCTCCGACTCGCCGCCGGAGTTGCCGTCGGCAAAGGCCGAGTACGAGTCGGCGGTGTCGACGAAGTTGCCTCCGCCGGCGGTGAAGGCGTCGAGAATCTCGAAGGACGCAGCCTCGTCGCTGGTCCAGCCGAAGGTGTTCCCGCCGAGGGCGAGCGGAAAGATGTCGAGGTCGGACGTGCCGATGGCAACCACGAAGTACTCCTTACGTTGGCGAACAACTCGACTGTACGAGCAGCCGAGGGCTCAGTGCCACGTGTGATCCACCAGAGCGGTTCGCGGACCGAACTTCGGCTTGGTGGCCTTCCCGCTCAGATACAGCAAGCGAATTGCGCGATGTCGATGCGGAGCCAGGGGCCGCATGTACTCGACCATTTCGGCGTCGTCGATGGGCCTGCCCAACAGCGACCAACCCACCACCGCAGCCAGGTGATAGTCGCCGACCGACAACGCGTCGGGGTCCCCCAGGGCGCGCTGCGCGGTCTCTGCCGCGGTCCAGATGCCGATGCCCGGGATCGCCCGCAGCCTGCGTTGCGCATCCTCGGGCGTCATCGTCGACGCCTCCTCCAGGCGTCCGGCCGCCTGCGCGGCGCGGACGATGGTCTTCGACCGGGCCGGGTCGACGTTGGCGCGGTGGTACTCCCACGAGGGGATACGACGCCACACGTCGGGTGTGGGGAAGACGAACATCGGCTTGGGAGTCGGCCCCGGTGCGCTCTCGCCGAACTTGCTCACCAGATACCGCCACGAACCGAACGCCGAAATGCCGTGTACACGTTGCTCGATGATCGCCGGGATCAACGCCTCGAGCACCAGGTCGGTTCGGCCGAGACGCAGGTGCGGCAGCTGCCGGTGTGCCTCTCGCAGAATCGGGTGCTCCGGTACGAATGTGCTGGCGTCGTCGCCGTGGCCGAGCAGCGCGGGCACCGCGTCCAGCAGTTCGAGTGCGCCGGGGCCCCATGCTCGGGCCTGGACGCTGGTCGGCGACGCTTGGGTCAGACGGTAGGTCACCGGACCCGACTTCATCCTCGACGTGCGCCAGATTCCGCCGTCCGGCGTCGACTCGTAGGTGGGATCGCCGCGGCCCCGACGCAACGGCGACAGCGACATCCGCACGTCGAGCCGCTTCTCGGACGTGACAACGCGTACGGTTCCGCTCGACCCGGTGGCGTCGGACATTGCGGTTCGTCACCTCCCGGACTGTCAGGACCAGCGTCGACGGTGTATCTCTGGCAGAGCCCAGTCAACACCTTCGGCGGAGTCGACGGGAAATATCGTGTACCCGGACAAGGAGGACAACCGTGACTCGATCGAGGGCAGCATCGTTCGTCGGGGTCGCATTCGCGTTCGTCGTCGCGATGATGGGCACGACGATGCCGACGCCGCTCTACGCGTTGTACGAGGTCGAATTCGGGTTCTCCGTCTTCGTCGTCACATTGGTGTTCGCCGCGTACGCCGTAGGCGTGCTCGGGGCACTGTTGGCCTTCGGTCGCTGGTCCGATTCGCTCGGTCGACGTCCGATGTTGTTGGCGGCGATCGCTTTCGGTCTCGTCAGTGCCGTGGTGTTCGTGACCGCGGACTCGCTGACGGCCCTGGTGGTCGGGCGCGTGTTGTCCGGTGTCTCGGCCGGGATCTTCGTGGGTACCGCCACGGTGACCCTGCTCGAACTGGTTCCCGACGCGTGGCGTGATCGGGCTCCGGCGATCGCCACGGCCGCCAATATCGGAGGTCTGGGTCTCGGGCCGCTGGTGGCAGGTCTGTTGGTGGAATACCTGCCGCAGCCCTTGCGGCTGACGTTCTTCGTCGACATCGCGCTGCTTCTCGTGGCTGCAGCGGCGGTGTACTTCGCGCCCGAAACCGTCCGAGTCGTCGCCGGTGCGCGTCCGCACGTGCAGCGTCTGTCCGTTCCGGTGGAGGTGCGCGGCACGTTCTTGCGCGCTGCGGTGGGTGGTTTCGCAGGGTTCGCGGTACTGGGATTGTTCACCGCCGTCTCACCGGGATTCATTGCCGGTGTGCTGGGGATCGACAATCACGCCATCACAGGTGTGGTGGTGTTCGCCGTCTTCGCCGCGTCCGCGACCGCCCAGATCACGCTGCGCGCAGCCGATCCCACCTCGGCTCAGCGCTGGGGATGCCTGGTCTTGGTGTTCGGTCTGGTGCTGCTTGCCGCGTCGTTGCTGCTGACGTCTCTGTTCGTGTTGGTGTGCGCGGCGCTGCTCTGCGGAATCGGGCAGGGCGTGACGTTCAGCAACGGGATGGCCGCGATCGGTGCGCAGCTTCCGCAGCACCGGCGTGCCGAAGTGACCTCCACCTTCTTCGTCGTGCTCTACGTTGCGATTTCGGTCCCGGTGATCGGTGCCGGGGCTGCGGCGACGGAGTGGGGCCTGGTGACTGCGGGGCTGGTGTTCTCGGCGCTGATCGCGGCGCTGGCAGCGGTGGCGTTCGTGCTGCTCACCCTCGACGGCCGAAGGGCCACGGATACCGGCACGTCGTGACCCGGTTCGCCGAGATCGGTTCTCGGCACAGCGCAGACGGCCGCCAAGTAACTCGATGTTCTCGAGCGAGTCACCCGGAGTTTGTCGGTGGCCCGACGTAGGGTCTGAGACCGTGATCATCGTGAGTACGGACGGCTCGTGTCTGCGTAACCCCGGCGGAGCAATCGGGTGGGCGTGGGTCAATCACACGGGGCCGAGCAACTCCGGTGGTGAGCCCTCGGGCACCAACCAGGTAGCCGAGCTCCGTGCCCTGCTCGAGGCAGTTCTGGCTCACCCCGGCCCCGAACCGCTGTTGATCGAGTCCGATTCTCAGTACGCAATCAAGTGTGCGTCCGAGTGGCTCGCCGGCTGGAAGCGCAAGGGTTGGAAGACGGCGAGCGGCACTCCGGTACGCAACCTCGAGCTCGTGCAGAACATCGAGCGGGCCATCACCGACCGTGAAGGGCCCGTACGGTTCCGATGGGTCCGTGGACACGTCGGCAATCATTTCAACGAAGCAGCCGACGCCTTGGCAGGCGAAGCTGCGCGTGCCATCGCAGCAGCGGGTGCAAACGCCGGATCCAAGCCGGCCGTGACCAAGCCTGCTGGGAGTGCTGCACCGCAGTCCTCGGAGCCGGAGATCGCGACGCTGTTCTGACGGCCGTGCTCGGTAGTCAGCCGCGAGGTTTCATGCGGGCGTTCGGAAGTTCGGGCGCATGGAGCCGCGGCCCGGGATAGCCCTCGACTGTGCCGAACTGGCCATTCTCGGCCTCGTAGGCCGCTCGATACTCGACGACGTCTTCGTGACTGCGGCCGACGAAGTTCCACCACATCACGATCTGCTCGCCGAACGGCGGGCCGCCCAGTAGCAGGAACCGAACCGGCTCCTGCGTCGAATTGTGCAGGTGCAGTTCGTGTTCACCGGGTTCGACATAACCCAGTTCGGCAGCGCTCAGATCGGCGTCGGCCAGGGTCAACGATCCTCGGTCGACGATGATCCCGTGCTCGAACGTCGGGTCGACTTCGAGAGTGACCCGCGCGCCGGCGTCGAGCACCATCTCTGCCCCGAGCAGTGGGGTGTACGTCGACACCGGCGAGGTCTCGCCGAGCACGGTGCCGAGGAACACCCGGGCGGCGAGTCCGGGTGCAGTGACCGGTTTCGGCACATAGTGCTCGAATGTCGGTGCAACAAAACGGGATACGGCCGGAAGGGCGACCCACAACTGCATGCCGTGCAGGATGTCGGTCTGCGGGGTGGAGACCTCGGAGTGACTGATGCCATGCCCGGCCGTCATCAGGTTCAGTTCGCCGGGCCGGACCATGGCATGCGAACCCACACTGTCGCGGTGCTCGATCTCGCCCGAGAACAGCCAACTGACCGTCTGCAATCCGGTGTGCGGGTGCGGTGCGACATCCATGCGCGAGCGTTCCGGGCCGTAGTGGTCGGCGAAACACCATGCGCCGATGAGGGATCGGTCCTTGTGGGGCAGGGTGCGTCGAACCTTCATGGCGCGGGGACCGCCGAGTGGAACTTCACGAGGGGTGAGGACCTGGATCATGTGTTCTCCCGGATGTCGGTCTGGGCGAGTCTGAGCTTGCTGCACAGACTGTGGAGTGTCTTCAGCTCGTCGGCATTCAAAGCATCGCCGACGTACCGTCTGATGCGGGCGGCGTGTTTCCGTCCGATCGTCGTCTGCACGTGTGCTCCCGCATCGGTCAGGCAGATGACCGTCCCACGTTTGTCCGACGGATCGGGTTCTCGGGCAACGTAACCCAACGCTGCGAGGCGGTCGCACATCCGACTGAGCGACGGTTGGCTGAGCAGGATCTCGTCGTTGAGTTCGTGCAATCGGAGTCTGTGATTCGGACTGGCACTCAGGGTGAACAACACGTCGTACTCACGCATGCCGATCGGATCCCAGATGTCGTCGGCCGTGAACCGGCGCATCAGGGCGACCTGGGAGCGAAACAGTGCCTCCCAGGCCTCGATCGACAACTCTGTGTCAGACGGCAACAGCTGCTTCTTTCTCCGCCAGCATCGACGCGTGAGTCGGGGGATTCTCCGGAACACCCTCGGGGCGTCGGGCAGCGAATTCCTTCCGCAGTACCGGCACCACGTCCTCGCCCAGGATGTCGAGCTGTTCGAGCACGGTCTTCAACGGCAGACCCGCGTGGTCCATCAGGAACAGTTGACGCTGGTAGTCGCCGAAGTAGTCCGCGAATGCGAGCGTCCTTTCGATCACCTGCTGCGGAGATCCGACCGTCAGCGGCGTCTGCTCGGTGAAGTCCTCCATCGTGGGACCGTGGCCGTAGACGGGTGCGTTGTCGAAATACGGCCGGAACTCGGTCACCGCGTCTTGGCTGTTCTTGCGCATGAACACCTGACCGCCGAGTCCCACGATGGCCTGGTCGGCACGGCCGTGGCCGTAGTGCTCGTAGCGTTCCCGGTAGAGGTCGATGAGCTGGACGTAGTGCTCCTTCGGCCAGAAGATGTTGTTCGCGAAGAAACCGTCACCGTGATACGCGGCGATCTCTGCGATCTCCGGGCTGCGGATCGACCCGTGCCAGACGAACGGCGCAATGCCGTCGAGTGGCCGCGGTGTCGAGGTGAACCCGTCGAGCGGGGTGCGGAAGTTGCCCTTCCAGTTCACGACGTCCTCGGTCCACAGTCGTCGGAGCAGCTGGTAGTTCTCCAGCGCCAGCGGAATTCCCTGACGGATGTCCTGGCCGAACCACGGGTAGACCGGACCGGTGTTGCCGCGACCCATGATGAGGTCGACGCGTCCCTCGGAGAGATGCTGGAGCATCGCGTAGTCCTCGGCGATCTTCACCGGGTCGTTGGTGGTGATCAGCGTGGTCGACGTGGACAGAATCAGCTTCTCGGTCCGGGCCGCGATGTAGCCGAGCATCGTTGTGGGCGACGACGGCACGAACGGCGGGTTGTGGTGCTCGCCGGTGGCGAAAACGTCGAGGCCCACTTCTTCGGCATGTTCGGCGATGGTGATCATCGAGCGGATGCGCTCGTGTTCGGTGGGCGTCGCACCTGTCGTGGGGTCGGTCGTGACGTCTCCGACAGAGAAAATTCCGAACTGCATGGTGCGCTCCTACCGAACAAAGTTCATGCGTTTGCATCGACTACGTCGTACAACCGGTGCGTGGTCCGGGCTATTCCGTATCGACTACTGGACGAGCGACGCGGTTCCGACGAGCGAACGCACGTCGTACGACTCGGCAGCGCCGTGCTGCTCGGAGGACCCGCCGTGCACGGTGTACAGCACTGCGTAAGAGGTGAACGTGACGTCTTGGCCGTCATCCGTATCGATGGTGACACGCGGCAGAACGATGAGTAGGTGGGTCCGGTTGCCGTCCGAGAGAGTCTTCACGAGGGTGCGCACCTCGAATCCCAGATCGGAGCGGGTGACGTCCGTGGATTCCAGCGTCTCACCACTGAGGACGAGCTGCGCCGCCCAGACGCCGGCGGATCGATGGGCGTCGACGGTTCCGGTGATGTCGTCGCCACTGAACTCGTAGTGGTTCGCTGCTGTGAAAGGCATGGTCACAGGCTATGCCCGGGCGGGTGAAAAAACTTCGAAAGAATTTCCCATCCGATACCCATCCACCCGGTGACGGGCCCCGAATGGTCAATGAGACACCCGCTGCTGCTGTCGCCCCCGACCGCCGTCAGTAGTGGGTGTCTCCCTTAATTTGTGAGCCCTCGTCGGCCTGACTCTTTCCCTAGCATCGACGTCATGGCGTTTCGCATCGTTCCCGTCACGGCTGAGTCCTGGCCGCTGTTCCGCGCTCTTCGGCTCGAGATGTTGGCAGACTCGCCGAAGGCGTTCGTCGAGACTCTCGATGCTGCGTCGCGGCAATCGGATGACGACTGGCAGCGGCGAGCCGCCGAAACCAATTCTGCGTTGTCGTGTGGTTTCGCCGCGGTGGACGACGCGGGTCGGTGGGTAGGGATCATGCGGGCGCGGGTCGAAGACGGTAGGACATTTCTGCTGGGCGTCTACGTGACGCCTCTCCTGCGCGGCGAAGGCTTGGCCGAAGCGTTGCTGCTCGAAATCGAGCGGTGGGCCAGCGAACGCGGGCACGACCAGCTGACACTGGAGGTGCACGAGCACAACCAACGCGCCCAGGCCTTCTATCGGCGCAGAGGATTCAGCGCCACCGGTGACAGAGTTCCCTACCCCTTGGCTCCCCATGAGCACGAAGTTGTGATGATCAAACCACTTGGGGCGCGACCACAGACCCGTTGATGACGGGCGCGGCAGGGAGAATCGCTCGCGGCGAAGAGCTACTGCGAGCCGGGGATCCGGACGCTGTCCGCCGCGCACTGGCGTTAAGGAGACCCCAATTCACTGAGCCGACTGACCAATCGATCGGTGTCGAGACCGGCACACCCGACGGCAAATTCATGCCGCGGGACGAGAGCGTGGAAGTCGGTCCGTACGTCCCGGTCGTACAGGACATCCACGAGATTCGCGAAGCGCTGAGCGGCGAACTCGTCGACACTCGCAAGAGCCGGAATCTCTGTGATCGTCACACTCGTTGCCGTCTCGATCATCTGGAGGTAGTCACCTGTCGAACGAGCGGCGCAGCACAACTCGGCAAACGTATGACCACCCAAGACCGGCTCGAGACTCCAACTCCCCGAAGCGAATCGCGATCCGCTGGCGCCGCCGGAACGGTAGTCGACGGGACCGTCGACGCAGACCACGTCGAGTTCTTCCTTCAGTTTCTCGATCGTCGGCAGGAACGTCGGGTGGTACAGCGGATTCGGCAGCAACTCGTCGGGCGCGTAGTTCGACGTGACGACCAGGACGACGCCGCGAGCGAAGAGCGCGTCGAGCATGCGGGTGATGAGGCGGGCATCGCCGATGTCGTGGACGTGGAATTCGTCGAAGCACAGCAGTGATGCAGGAGACGATTCTGTCGACAGGATGTCGTCGATGGCCGCGTCGATCGAGAAGTTGCGGCGAAAGTACGCCGCGTGCAGGTCGCGGAAGAAGCTGTGGAAATGGACGCGCTTTTTGGCCGTGACGTCGATGTTCTCGAAATAGGTATCGAGCAGCCAGGTCTTACCGCGTCCGACCGGACCCCACAGATAGAGGCCCTTCGTGCCGGGCGTGGACAGCGCGTCGGCTGCTGCGGCCTGGGCATCGTCCAGGATGAAGTCGGTGTCGAAGGTGCATCGCGGCGGAGTCGGCCTCATGAACCGAACCGTACGCCGACAGGCTCTACATTTGTAGAGGGAGTGTGTAGGCTCACGCCCATGGATCGTCGAACCGCCATCGCCGACGCCGCGCTCGGCGTCGTTGCTCGCGACGGCCTGCGCGCGCTGACCCACCGCGCGATCGACTCGACGCTCGACTACCCGGCGGGGTCCACGTCGTACTACTTCCGAACCAAGTCCGATCTGCTCGCTGCGGTGGCCGCCAGACTGGTCGAGCTGTCGCACGCGTCGTTCGTGGACATTGCCGACAACGAGACCGATGTGGCCACGGTGGTAGGGCAGTATCTCCACGGTGCGCTCACCCATCGCATGACCGAGCTGCGGGCTCGTTACGCGTTGATGCTCGATCCTGCTGTCGCGCAGGATGTTCGAGACGTTCTGGCGCGCTCGTTCTTTTCGCTCGAACTGGCCCGGGAGCTGTTCGAGGAACCCGCCCACGGCGACGGACTCGTCTCGCTGTGCGAGGGCTTGATTGCCGACGTGGTGTTCGGTCGTCGGACATCGAATACCGTTGCAGCGCTACGGCATCCGATCGCCGTCTACCTCCAGGGCGCTGAGGGCTCGGAGGATCAGAGTGGGTAGCCGACTCCGGTCAACTTCTCGCTGACGTCCCACAGCTTTGCCGCGAGTGCGGGATCCTGCGCCATGCGAGTCATCGACGCCGGGCCCGGCTTGCCGCGTGACTCGAACAGCGATGTGGGGCCGCTGTAGGTGCCGCCGCCTGCGACGTCGACGGCATAGATCGTGGGAAGTGCTCCGGCACGGGCGGATTGCGAGATGAACTTCAGTCCGATGGGTGCCAGTGCCGCCAGGATCTTGTTGCTGCCCAAGCCGTCCGGGCTCGAGTACAGCTCGGTCGAGGAGATGCCGGGGTGCGCAGCATTGCTGGTCACCTTGGATCCGGCCTTGTCGATCCGACGCTGCAATTCCAGCGCGAACAAGATGTTCGCGAGCTTGGAGTTCGCGTACCCACGCTGAGCGCTGTAGCCCCGCTCGAGCTGGAGATTGTCGAAGTCGAGCTTGGGGCGCTGACGGTGCGCGACGGACGCGATGGTGGTGATCTTCGCGTCGTCGGCGAGCTTGGGAAACAGTAGGCCGGTCAGGGCGAAGTGGCCGAGGTGATTGGTGCCGAGCTGAAGCTCGAATCCGTCCTCGGTCTCGGTCCGCGAGGCCGGCATCATGACGCCTGCATTGTTGATCAGTACGTCGATCGACTCGGGAGCCGACGCGGCATATTCCCGCACCGAGGCCAGGTCGGCGAGATTCAGGTTCGCCGTGTCGACGGTTCCGTTCGGTGCCTCCGCTCGGATCTTCGCCGCTGCGGACTCGGCTTTCTCCTGGTTACGGCAGGCGAGCGTCACGTGGTCGCCACGGTTCGCGAACTCCAAGGCGGTGAAATAGCCGATACCGGTGTTCGCTCCGGTGATGACAACGCGTCTCTGCTTGGTTTCAGGCACGGCGCCAGGCTACCGGTCTGCTTTAGGATGCGCCCGTGAGCACAGCAGAAAGCGGTGAACATCCGGCCTTTCCGAAGGGGACCGGAACTCCTGCGTCTCGGGCGTTCCGCGCGGCGGGCTACCTGTGCCTGGACGACCTCGCAGGTGTGTCGGCGGCCGAGTTGAGAAAACTGCACGGTGTAGGTCCGAAGGCGCTCACGGTCGTCCAAGCAGCATTGGAGCAGACCGGTAGATCACTCGGCTGATGGTCAGGCCCAGTGACTCGGACGGGTCAGGGATTCGGGTAGCCGTGTTGCTCGGTCACCCCGTGCGGCGTTGATCTGGAACTGCGTGGCATAGATGCTGCCGCGCAGGTCTGCGCCTCTGAGGTCGGCACCGCGAAGATCCGCACCGATCACGTCCGCCAGTCGCAGGTCGGCCCCGCGCAGGTCGGCTCCGATGAGGTAGGTGCCGCGCAAGCTTGCGCCGCGCAGATCGGCACCGGCGAGCTTCGCGCCGATCATGTCGCGTCCGCGGTAGTTCGTCTTCTTGCCCACGACCTCGGCGCGCACCTGGTCGCCGGCATCGAGCAGGACGTCGTTGATTCGCAAGCGCAGGACGGAGATGTCGACCGACATCAGGATCTCGGGAGTCGCCGACGTGAGCGCATCCAGCTCGTCGTACTCGCTGCTGAGCCGGGTGTGCAGGCTTTCGGTCGATGTCCGACCACGTGCATCCGCCAGATACCAGAGTAGTTCGTGCAGATCACGCATCACCGGAAAGACCGCGAACATCTCCGACGCGTTCGACGGCTGCTGCCGCCAGTCCCGTCCCTCGAACGTGGATTGCGACACCTTCTGGCCCGCACCGAAGCAGTCGTACACCGTGCACCCGGGAAAACCCTTCTCCCGGAGCGACGAGTGAATCCCGCACCGCGAGTCCTCCAGGAGGTTGCGGCATGGCTCCCCTGCGGCCTTGTCCATTGCGAAATCCGATGACTTCGCGAAGGGCAGAGCGACGCAACAGAGCCCGAAACAACTGCCGCAATTGGCCAGCAAGTTCTCGCTCGGGGCAGCCATGCGTCCACTGTGTCCCTCGGCGTGCGTCAGCGTCAAACGAGATTCACTCGGGTAGATCGAGTAATGCGACGAGCTTCTTCGGTGCCCGGTTGCAATAACTCTCGGTGATCAGCTCGCCGAGTTCCACGCGGTCCACGGAGCCGTCGAGTTTCATGCCGATGATCTCGGGTCCCCAACCCGGAGCGAAGAAGCCGTCCCGCTTCGACAATGCGTCGAGTTCGATTCCGCGAGAACGGAAGATGAGGACATGGGCTGGGCCGTCGGTGCCTGCGGCCTTCGCGAATGCCGGCGGACTACCGTCGCGAATCTCGAGCAGGTGGGCAAACGTGCGACCGCGTATCCGCCAGCGCTCACCGACCCAGGCCTGTTCCTCGTACGTCTCGGGCAGCGCCAAGCACATTCGACGGACTGTGGCATCCCAGCTCATCGCCTCTCCTTCACTGCGACATACCGGGCTACAGTATTTCAGCGGGGTAGCTGGACGCACAGCAATCCAGGAGGTCGAGCGCGTTGGAACCAGGGTTCGACGACGTGGTGTCCGCGCTGCGCGCTGCCGGGTGTGTGTTCGCCGAGGAGGAAGCACGCATCCTCGTCGAGTCCGCCTCGAACCCGGCAGAGCTCGCCCACCTGCTGGGGCGACGCGTCGCCGGTGAACCGCTCGAGCACGTCGTCGGGTGGGTGTGGTTCTGTGGTCGACGCATCGCCGTCGAACCGGGTGTGTTCGTTCCCCGCCGCCGCACCGAATTCCTCGTGGAATGCGCTGCAGCACTGCATCCTTCGACGCTCCTCGACCTGTGTTGTGGTTCCGGTGCGATCGGCCTGTCGGTTCCGGGTGTCACCGAGTTGCATGCGGCCGATGTCGACGCCGCTGCGGTGGAGTGCGCCGAACGCAACCTGGAGGCCGTCGGAGGAACGGTGCACCGCGGCGACCTGTTCGACGCGCTGCCGCCGGAGCTGCACGGCAGATTCGACGCGATAGTCGTCAACGCCCCGTACGTCCCCACGGGCGAGATCGAGCTGATGCCGAGAGAGGCGCGACTTCACGAGCCGCACATCGCACTCGACGGCGGCGAGGACGGTGCTCGTCTCCATCGGCGGGTTGCGGCGCACGCCCACGAGTGGCTGGCTCCGCACGGCAGTCTGCTCATCGAAACCAGTGCCCTGCTGGCGAATTCGACGTTCGAGGCCATCCACGAGGCCGGGTTCACGGCCGGTATCAGCGAATCCGAGATGTTCGACGCCGTCGTGGTGATCGGTTCGACAAGCGAGTAGTGATCCACATCGTGTTTCGATAGTGGGTCTTGGTGGCATGCGTCGATCATGACTACTTTGCTGTTTGCGGTAACCGCTGCCGACCACTGGACCTTGAACGACGGAAGCAAGCACCCCACCGGGTACTGGGCCGAAGAGCTCGTCGAATCCCACCGCACCTTCGTCGACGCAGGATGGGACGTCACGGTGGCCACGCCGGGCGGCAAGGCACCGGTCGTCGACGAGGGCAGCCTGGCGGTCGACGCCAACGGCGGTGACGAGCAGAAGGTAGCTGATCAGAAAAGCTACCTCGCGTCCATCGAGTCCATTCTGTCCTCCCCCGCAGTGCTGGAGGAGCAGAAGGCGTCGGACTTCGATGTCGTGTTCGTTCCCGGCGGTCACGGACCGATGGAGGATCTCGCCGTGTCCGAGAGTTTCGGCGCGCTGGTGGTCGACTTCCTCGACGCCGACAAGGTGGTCTCCGCGGTGTGCCACGCGCCGGCGGCCCTGCTTCCTGCCGTGCGTTCCGATGGATCCTGGGCGTTCGACGGGTACGAGCTCACCGGCTTCACCGACGAGGAGGAGACCCAGGCCGGGCTCGCAGACAAGGCCCCGTGGCTCCTGGAAACCCGGTTGCGTGAGAACGGTGCGAAGTTCGAGAACGCCGACGCATGGTCACCGCATGTGGTCGTCGACCGGAACCTCTACACCGGCCAGAACCCGGCCTCGACGCGTCCGCTCGCGGAGAAGCTGGTCAGCGCGCTGAAGTAGTCGCCCTGATGTAAAGACGGTGGCGGCCGGTGTTCTGCCCACGGAGAACACCGGCCAGCAGCGGGAACATCACTACTGCTTTCGAAGTTGAGTCCCGATAGCTCAATCTTTGGAGGAGAAGTGACCGAAACCGTTCGTGTCCCCGTACTGTTCCTGACCGACCCGATAGTCCTGCCCGGAATGGTGGTGCCCGTCGAACTCGACGAGGCCGCGCGCGCCGCCGTCGATGCGGCGAAGGCGAGCAATGACGGCACGCTGCTCGTCGCACCCCGTCTGGAAGACCGCTATGCCGCGTACGGAGTCCTCGCGACGATCGTGCAGATGGGCCGCCTGGCCGACGGGCGACCGGCCGCCGTCATCAAGGCCACGCGCCGCGCGCACATCGGCCACGGAGTCAGCGGTCCCGGTGCCGCCCTGTGGGTCGAGGCCGAGACCGTCGCAGACGTGGCCGCGAGTGATGACCTCAAAGCCCTTGCGGCCGAGTACAAACAGCTCGTCGTGGCGATGCTGCAACGCCGAGACGCCTGGCAGGTGATCGACTCGGTCAACAAGCTCACGGATCCGAGTGCCATCGCCGACACGGCCGGTTACGCGTCCTACCTCACCGACGTGCAGAAGCGTGACCTTCTCGAAACCCCGGATGTGGCAACGCGTCTGGATTCGCTGATCGAGTGGACCAAGGCCCATCTCGCCGAGGTCGAGGTGAACGACAAGATCTCCGGCGACGTACGCGAGGGGATGGAGAAGACCCAGAAGGAATTCCTGCTCCGGCAGCAGCTGGCCGCCATTCGCAAGGAACTCGGCGAGGACGAGCCCGACGGTGCCGACGACTATCGTGGCCGCGTCGAGGCCGCCGACCTGCCCGAGAAGGTGCGCGAACAGGCGCTCCGCGAGGTCGGCAAGCTGGAGCGCGCCAGTGATCAGAGTCCGGAATCGGGCTGGATCCGTACCTGGCTCGACACCGTGCTCGACCTACCGTGGAACAACACCACGACCGACAACACCGACATCGATTCTGCGCGTGCCGTCCTCGACGCGGATCATCACGGACTCGACGATGTGAAGGATCGAATCGTGGAGTACCTGGCGGTCCGTGCGCGACGCTCCGAACGGGGCCTGCAGTCCGTCGGTGGGCGCGGATCCGGTGCCGTCATGGTGCTCGCGGGCCCACCCGGGGTAGGCAAGACCTCGCTCGGCGAGTCCGTCGCACGTGCGCTCGGCCGTACCTTCGTGCGCGTCGCTCTCGGTGGAGTTCGAGACGAGGCCGAGATCCGTGGGCACCGTCGCACCTACGTCGGCGCACTGCCGGGCCGAATCGTGCGGGCCATCGGTGAGGCGGGATCGATGAATCCCGTTGTGCTGCTGGACGAGATCGACAAGGTCGGTTCGGACTACCGCGGCGACCCGAGTGCCGCACTGCTCGAGGTGCTGGACCCGGCGCAGAACCACACGTTCCGTGATCACTACCTCGATCTGGATCTCGACCTGTCCGACGTGGTGTTCCTCGCCACGGCCAATGTGATCGATCAGATTCCCGGCCCGTTGCTCGATCGCATGGAACTGGTGACCATCGACGGATACACCGAGGACGACAAGGTCGTCATTGCGCGGAACTACCTGCTTCCCCGTCAGATGGACAGGGCTGCAGTCACGTCCGAGGAGGTCACGGTGACCGACGCCGCACTGCGCAAGATCGCTGCCGACTACACCCGCGAGCCCGGGGTGCGGCAGCTGGAGCGGTTGTTGGCAAAGGCCCTACGTAAGGTGGCGACGAAACTCGCGGGTACCGCTGACGTTCTGCAGATCGACGAGCCGGATCTGGTGACCTACCTCGGTCGTCCACGCTTCACGCCCGAGGCGCATGAGCGAACGGAAGTGCCAGGTGTGGCAACGGGTCTGGCGGTCACCGGACTCGGCGGCGATGTGCTGTTCATCGAGGCGGCCTCGACCGACGGCGATCCCGGGTTGAAGCTCACCGGTCAGTTGGGCGATGTGATGAAGGAATCCGCGCAGATCGCGCTGTCCTATGTGCGTTCGCACGCAGCACAATTCGGCGTCACGCCCGAATCGCTCGATCGCAGCATTCACGTGCACGTTCCGGCGGGCGCGGTGCCGAAGGACGGCCCGTCGGCAGGGGTGACCATGGTGACGGCATTGGTGTCGATGGCCACCGGACGGCCGGTGCGATCGGATGTCGGCATGACCGGTGAGGTCACGTTGAACGGTCGAGTGCTGCCGATCGGCGGGGTGAAGCAGAAGTTGCTCGCTGCGCAACGAGCGGGGCTGAAGACGGTGTTCATTCCGGCTCGCAACGAACCGGATCTGGACGACGTGCCCGCAGAAGTGCTGGAAGCGTTGGACGTCCGTCCGATGACCGATGTCGCCGACATCCTGGCGCTCGCGCTGGAACCGGTGGCAGCGTCCGCGGCGGCTTGATCGTGGAGACGGGAGCCGCGCTTGACCTCGAGCTATGTCGAGGTTCTACCGTGATGACATGAGATCGACGACATGAGGGTGATGACATGAGGGTGCTGGCATGAGTATGGAGATGACCGCCTGGAACCAGATGTATCGGTCGATGAACAGGCCCGATACCCAGTCGTCGTTCTCGAAGGAGACAGCCCGCAGGATCCTGACGTTCGCGGCACCGCATCGTCGCGCTCTCGGCGGGTTCCTGGTGCTGAGCGTGGCCTCCGCTGTTCTCGCGGTGGCCACGCCGGTACTGGCAGGCCGGGTGGTGAACGCCATCGTCGACGGGCGCGAGCTGCGCGTGGTTGTGCTGCTGGCAATCGCCATCGCGGCGATCGCTCTGGTGGACGCCGTGGTCGGTCTGATCAATCGGTGGCTCTCGGCGAACATCGGCGAAAGCTTGATCCTGGATCTGCGGACCGCGGTGTTCGACCACGTCCAGCGCATGCCGATCGCCTTCTTCACGCGAACGCGTACCGGTGCGCTGGTGAGCCGGCTCAACAACGACGTGATCGGAGCGCAGCGTGCATTCAGCACCACGCTGTCCGGGGTCGTCAGCAACCTGGTGACGTTGGCGCTGACGTTGGTGGTCATGATCGGAATTTCCTGGCAGATCACGCTTCTCGCACTGATTCTGCTGCCGGTGTTCGTGCTTCCCGCGCGACGAATGGGTCGACGCCTCGCTCGGCTGCAGCGTGAAGCGGCAGCGCACAATTCGGCGATGAGCACGCAGATGACCGAGCGATTCTCGGCTCCTGGAGCGACGCTGGTGAAGCTGTTCGGTCATCCCGAGCAGGAATCGGTCGAGTTCGCGGTACGCGCCCGGCGCGTGCGCGACATCGGCGTTCGCAGTGCCATGGTGCAAACGGTGTTCGTGACGGCACTGACGCTGGTCTCGGCGCTGGCTCTGGCCGTGGTGTACGGTCTGGGCGGCTTCTATGCCCTCCGGGGGTCACTCGACCCGGGTTCGGTTGTGGCACTGTCACTTCTGCTTGCGCGGCTCTACTCTCCCCTGACCGCGCTGGCCAGCGCGCGCGTCGAGGTGATGAGCGCGCTGGTGAGTTTCGAGCGGGTCTTCGAGGTGCTCGATCTCGTTCCGCTCATCACCGACAAGCCCGATGCAAAGACTCTGCCGGCGGGGCCGGTGGCCGTCGAACTCGACGATGTTCGGTTCGCGTACCCCTCGGCGGACAAGGTTTCGCTCGCCTCGCTGGAAGAGGTGGCGACCTTGGATTCGCGCGGCGGAGAACAGGTTCTGCACGGTGTGTCGTTCCGCGCCGAGCCGGGCCAGATGGTGGCGTTGGTCGGGACCTCCGGTGCCGGCAAGTCCACGATTGCGCAGATGATTGCCCGCCTGTACGACGTCGACGGCGGCGCCGTCCGCCTCGGCGGTATCGACGTGCGAGATCTGACGGCCGAATCAGTCCGCGGCACAGTCGGTATGGTGACCCAGGACGGTCACCTGTTCCACGAGAGCATCCGGTCCAACCTGTTGTTGCCCAGGCCCGATGCCACCGACGACGAAGTGTGGGATGCCCTGTCGAGGGCGCGGCTCGCAGATCTCGTACGCTCCTTGCCCGACGGCCTGGACACGGTCGTCGGTGAGCGTGGATACCGGCTCTCCGGTGGTGAGCGTCAGCGCCTGACGATCGCGCGGTTGCTGATCGCGCAGCCACGGGTCGTCATTCTCGACGAGGCCACGGCGTCACTGGATTCCACGTCCGAGGCCGCGGTGCAGGCGGCGTTGGCCGAGGCGTTGGAAGGGAAGACCTCGGTGGTGATCGCGCACCGACTGTCGACCATCAGGGCAGCCGACGTGATCCTGGTGATCGAGGACGGGCGAATCGCAGAGCGAGGCACGCACGACGAGCTCCTCGCGGCGGGAGGCCGCTACGAGGAGCTGCATCGGACGCAGTTCGCTCAGTCGGGCAGGTCGGACCAGGCACTTCAGGGCGCCGGCACCACTGTGGACGGGTCGTCGTCGGTTGCCGCGGCGAGCATCGGGGTGAATCCGTCGATTGCGTAGTCCAGCGACAGCGGGCTCGAATAGCCAAGAGCCGAGGGCAGATCCGTGCTGAACGAGCCGATGTAGACCGTTCGATCCTGCTTCACGACGTCGAGGGCCGCGATCAGTGGGTTCGCCTGGAGTTGCTCGCGGGTCTGGCCGGCGATGACGAGGACGTCGGTGTCCAGACGCCCGAGGTTCTCGGGACTGATCGTCTCGGATGCGTCGGGAATCTCGAAGCCGAGGTCGGTGAAGAACAGCGCCCGGATGTCGTCTTTGCCGAGCAGTAGGTAGCTGCCGTCGTCCATGACGAACGCGAGAGACAGTGACTTGCCGGTGAACTGGGGGTTCTCGGCCTCGGTGGTGGCGAACTTCTGCTCGAGCGTGGCCGTCTGGTCCTGGGCTTCCTGACTCTTGCCGAGGGCTTTGCCGACGACCGCGAACTCCTCTTGCCAGGTTGCCGCGGGCACGTTGTCGTAGCCGCCGATGTCGGCGATCGTCGGAGCCATTCCCGAAAGTTGGTCGTACTGACCCTGATCGATGAAGGAGTACGGCCCGAGGATCAGATCGGGTGCCTGCGCGGCGATCTGTTCGAGGTTGAGGTCGGTGCTGCCGACCTCGGGAATCTCGGTGCCGCCCAGTGCCTCCTGGGCCCACGGGCGCTGGCGGTAGTCGTAGCTCAGGTTGCCGCGCGTCGCCACAGGCTTGACTCCGAGAGCGAGCGTGAAGTCCTGCTCGTTGAACCCGATCGTCACTACGCGGGTGGGCTCGGCGTCGACGACCGTCTCACCGAAATGGTGCTCGATGGTGACGGGAAAGCCCGCCTCGCTTCCGGAGTCACCGGATGTGGCGGTTGTGTTGTCGGACGAACAGCCGACCGCCAGTGCCAGAACTGAGGCACCGGCGGCGACGAGCTGTACAGACTTCTTCATGTGATCTCCTCGCGCGGTAACTGAGCGAGGTTAGCCTAACCGACCTATCAAGGCTTCGATCACGTGCCATAGGTCGGTGGTGCGATCAGCAGTTGGTCGTGGCCGGCACACCCGCGAATCGCTGGTCGATCCATTCGAGGGCTTGCGGCAGGCCCAGTACTGCAGCGGTCAGGTGATCGTTGCTGGGCACCTTGACCTCGGTCACCAGCACCCCGGCGCGGCAGTATCGGGCGATCGTGTTGTCGATTGCGCTGACCGGGATCAACGCGTCGGTGGGGCTGTGCCACTCGAAATACGGGGCCTTCGGCACTCCGGGATACAACTCGACGCTGTTCTCGTTGACGGCGGCGATCATCTCCGGGCTGTTCATCAGGTCCAGCGTGCCGGCGACCTCCATGGCACTCTTGCCTGCGCCCGCGGCGATGATGTCGTTGGTGCACCCGTTCTGGATCTTGCTCTCGATCTCCTTACCCACCGGGTTGAGCTGAGAGCTGATCGGGATGCGGGTGGGGTACTCGCGTTCGATACCGAGCGCGGCCGCAAACGCGAGGCCGAACATGGGGTGCGGGGCGAAACCGAGATCGCGGGCCATGCGCTCGAGGTTCATCGGAGCGCCACCGTTCGCGCTGCCGACGATGTTCAGCTCGGGTGCGTAATCGTTCTGCAACGCCGCCGCCCATGCCGTGGCCATGCCGCCGCCGGAGTAGCCGGCCAACGCAACCGGGCTCTGCTGAACCTGGATGGGCTCGAAGCGCTGAGTGGCGCGAATGCTGTCGAGCACGATCTGCCCGCCGAGCTTGGCGGCACCGTAGGCGCTTCTCGGTCCGAGGTGATCGGCGATGACGACAGTCCAGCCGCGCTGCAGGACAGCGTTCAGTGCCGGTGCCTCGCGAATCGCCAAATTGGGGTCATTGGACCAGAGTGCTTGTGAAGGTGCACATTCGAGACCGAGTGCATTGATGATGTGTTGGTAAGAAAGCAATGGGCCGTTGGGCGCTTTGTTATGCGGAACCATAATCGTATTGATTGCAGCAATGGGATCACCCGCCGAGTCGGTCGAGCGGAACTTCAGCTGCCACACGTCGATATCGAAGAATCCGGGCGGCGGGGGCATGGGTCGGCTGGAGATCACGTCGCCCGGTTGGAGGGCGTCCAGATCCGCAGGCGGCGCACCGAACCCGTCCGCGATGGGGGTCGGCATCAGTGGCTCCGCCGCCGCCTGACCTGCGCCGACGACCGACGAACACAGCAGTGCTACCGCCGTCATTCCGGCAGCGCCTGCCAATTTGAGAACCCGCATGTGTTAAACCCCTCCGTGCCTGAATCGAAACGACGCGCGTTCCGATGATCCGGCAAGCCCCCGTAGAGCCGGCCCGCAAATCGGTATAGCTGTTAGAGCGTGACTCGTTACGCTCCCCCCGGAAACGATAGGACGAACGGTACGCACTCGGACATTCTATGGCAACAGAAGAACGGTCTCCGTGCCGGTTTCTCTCGAAAGTGCCGAACGTCGTGTCGGGCGTGACGGTATCGCTATTCGGGAGCGACGTCGTCGGGTGCCTTGTCGGGGCGCAGACCGCGCCAACTCGGATGCCGTAGATGACCCGATTCGGTCGATTCGTAGAACCGGACCTCGCCGACGAGAGTCGGTTCCACCCACACCGCACCGTTCCTGTCGGCGGTGGGCAGCGCCGAGGAGAAGGGACTGTCCGACGTCTCGAGAGGCGTGAGAAGGGCGGCGAGAGTGTCGAGTGCGCGATCGTCGAACCCGGTCCCGACGCGACCCACGTAGCGGAGGCCGTGGCCGTCGGGGATCCCCATCAACAACGAGCCGAACCCGCCCGCGCGACGACCCTGGCCCCGACGCCACCCACCGATCACGACTTCCTGCGTCCGCCAGTTCTTGTGTTTGATCCACGTGTGGGCGCGCTTGCCGGGTTGGTAGACGGAGTCGGTTCGCTTGGCGACGACGCCCTCCCACCCGCGTTCTCGGCTTTCGGCGACGGCATCCGCGGCGGAGCCGGTCAGTTGCGGAGGCACCAGCACCGAGTCGAGTCCGGTGGTGAGAAGCTCGAGCAGCCGTCGTCGATCGGAGTACTTCTTACGCAGCAGTGAGGTGCCGTCGAGGTAGAGCAGATCGAAGGCGATGAAACGGATGTCGTCACGGTTCGCGTTCTGCAGCATCTCGAAGCTGCTGATGCCGTTGTCGTCGAACACGACGACCTCTCCATCGACGACGGCGTCGTGGTCGGAAAGGTCGTCCGCCAGAGATTGAAGCGCACCGAACTTCTCGGTGTAGTCGTTGCCGCTGCGGGTGCGGAGCGTCATGGACCCGTGCGTGAGTTCTGCGACGATGCGGAACCCGTCCCACTTGCCCTCGAACGACCACTCGTCGTCGCCGAGACCCAGAATGTCGCCGGCGGTGGCGAGCATCGGCGAGATGTTCTTGGGTGGGGAATTGTCGCTCGTTGCATTCTCGGTCGTTGTATTTTCCGTCGTCGCGCTGGAAGCGCCCTTCATCAGATGCATCAGCCACTGGTTGCCCTTGGTGCGAATCAGGGCGAACCTGCCGCGGGCCTTCGATCCGTTCAGGACGACGATGACTTCGTCGTCGCGCCATTTCTCCAGCTCGTAGGTTCCGCTGTCCCAGATCGATACGTCGCCACCGCCGTACTCGCCCTTCGGTATCCGACCGGAGAACGTCGCGTACTCGAGTGGGTGGTCCTCGGTGTGTACCGCCAGCCGGTTCTGCTTGGGATCGTCCGGGATGTTCTTGGGGACGGCCCACGAGACCAGGACGCCGTCGTGTTCGAGTCGAAAGTCGTAATGCAGGCGTCGGGCATGATGCTCTTGGATGACGAAGGTGTCGTTGTTGCCCTGCGGCTCGGCGGTCTCGGGCACCGGCTCGGGAGTTCGGTCGGCGCTCCGCATGCTGCGATACTTGTCGAGTTTGTCTGTGGTGGTGCCGCTTTGGGGTTGCTTCTCGTCCGAGTTCACGGCGGGATCCAGGTCGGCGAGTAGATCGCCGACATCGCTGAGGCGCTCGAGCACTTCCTCGAACCGAAGCTGTTGCAGGCCAGGCGCTTCCAGCTCGTCCCAGGTGCGAGGTGCCGCGACGGTGGGGAGTGCTCGCCCGCGGAGTGAGTACGGTGCGACCGTCGTCTTCTTGCCGTTGTTCTGGCTCCAGTCGACGAACACTCTCCCGGTGCGCTTCGCCTTTGCCATGGTGGCGGTCACCCGATCCGGCGAGCGCTCTTCGAGCAGCGTGGCAACACGTTTGGCGACGGTGGACGCGCCCGACGTCGACAGTGGCTTCTCGAGCGGAACGTACAGGTGAATTCCCTTGCTGCCGCTGGTGACCGGATATGCCGTCATGCCGATATCGCCGATCAGATCTCTTATCTCGCAGGCTACTTCGGCGCATCGGGCGAGGTCGACGTCATCACCGGGATCGAGATCGAAGACCATGCGGGTGGCGGGGCCGGGCTCGTTGCCGTCGAACCGCCATTGGGGCACATGCGCTTCGATGGCTGCCTGTTGGCCGAGCCACGCCAGATCGGCTGCGGTGGAAAACAGTGGGTAGGTGACGACGCGATCCGAATGTTGCATCGACCGGCGATCGAGCCAGTCGGGTGCCGATGCTGCGAGGTTCTTCTCGAAGAACGAGGACTGGTCGACGCCGTTCGGCCAACGTTTGCGGGTCACGGCGCGGCCGACGAGGTGCGGCAGCATCGCATGCGCGGCGGCAACGTAGTACTCGATGATGTTGCCCTTGGTGGTGCCGGTGTCGGGGAACAGCACTTTGTCGAGGTTGGTGACGGAGACCTTCCGTCCTTCGATCTCGAGCGTGGCCATCGTCTCAGGTTAGTGGCCGACGTCAGAACCTGCGGGCAAGTTGTGACAGGCTCGATCCCATGGCGACGATCAGTGTCTCGGTACAGATGCCCGAGAATCCGCAGGGCGCGTGGGACAAGGCTTCCGCGCTCGACCGCTTCGACGAGTGGATGACCATCCATGGTGGGTGGTGCAGCCCACCACCGAAGAAGGTCGGCAAGGGCACCGAAGTGGAGTCGCTGGTGAAGGTGAAGGGCTTCAAGAACACGATCAACTGGACCTTCACCCAATACGACGAGCCCAAGCTGATCGAGATGTCCGGACGCGGCAAGGGCGGGGTGCGAATCTCGCTGACCGTCCATGTGCGTGAGGCCGAGGGCGGATCGGAGCTGACGCTCGACGCGAAATTCGGCGGGGGTGTGCTGTTCGGTCCGGTGGGATCGGTGGTGGCGCGCGCTCTGGACACCGATGTCAAGAAATCCGTTGCGAACCTGGCGGCGTTGAAGTGACCGATCCATGCTGAAGTAGCTGCACGACAACCTCTTCCAGCCCCGCACCGTGTTCTCGGTGCGGGGCTGGATTGTTTGTATGGGCTTACGCGATGTGGGGCCCGGCTCGGGCGTGGGATTGTCTGG
>NZ_NPFM01000009.1:0-68213 GCF_002258645.1 Rhodococcus sp. 15-649-2-2 | reverse complement strand
CGACACCCCGAGAGGTTCCGCCGCCGCCCGTGCACACCACAACCGCCCGCAACCGTCGGAATCAACAACAACCGACTCCAGACAGCTTGACATTGAGCGGCGTTCAGCAAACGCGCGCGCGTTTGCGCCGGCGAGCGGGGCAGCGGTGCCGAACCTTGCGCGCGTTTGCGAGACACCCGCCCCCGACCCCTATCCTGGTCGGCATGCAGGCGTGGAGTTCGACGGTCGTTCAGTATCACCGCCTTCGGAACGACCTCGCGGTCATCAGACTCGAGGGCGATGTGGTTCCGTTCACGGCAGGCCAGTCGGTATCGGTGACAGTTCCCCAGAACTCAGCTCTGACGCGGCGATACTCACCCGCGCTGCCGCCCTCGCTCGACGGCAAACTGGAATTTCACGTCCGAGCCGTTCCCGCTGGATGGGTGAGCGGGTCGATCGTCAACGAGACGCGGCCAGGTGATGTCTGGCAGATCAGCGATCCCCAAGGCGGTCTGCGTGTCGACGACTCGGGTCGCGACGTCGTGATGATCGCGGGCGGCACCGGCCTCGCTCCGTTGCGGGCAATTCTGCTCGATCTCACGCGCTGGGAGCAGCCGCCCAACGTCACGCTGTTCGTCGGCGGAAAATCACCTCGCGACCTGTATGCCGGGGACATGCTGTGGTTGATGGCGTCGCAATTGCGGTGGTTGACCGTCGTTCCCGTCGTCGATCAACTGAACGAGCCGTGGGCTCCGGATCGATGGAACGACCGCATCCGTGACGAAATCGGTTCCACCACCGCGTTCTTCGAGCCCGAGCACTGTTGGGAAGGCAGTATGGCCGACGTCGTCGCCACCCAGGGGCCATTCCTGGACAGCCAAATTTTGGTGTGCGGATCCCCGGGAATGGAAGCGGCGACCGTACGGGCCCTGGTCGAGACCGGCACCCCACTCGAGTCCATCCGCCGCTGAAGCGCTGTCCTAACAGATCAGGGCAGCTGCAGAATCCGTCGTAGATGTGCCAGATCCGCCGCAGATACCGTCGTGAATTCCGGCGGCGGGGCGTCGGCGATTGTTCTGGCTTTCTCCGCAAGGCGACGGCCGGCATCGGTGAGCCCGATGATGCGGCGTCGGCGATCCTCGGGATCTTCGGTGCGCACCACCAATTCGCGCTTCTCGAGCTCGCGAACGTTGAGGGAGACGTACGGCGCATCGGACGCAAGAATCTCGGCCAGCTCGGTCACCGTCCGATCTCCCGCGAGCAATTTGGTGAGCAGCTTCGCCCGCAGAAAGCTCATGCCGGTGGCGTCGGCGACGGCCCGTCGGGTGTCGTGTTTCTCGAGCATCAGTGAGCGCATCTCGCGCCAGACATGCGCTGCGTCGGCGGTCATACGAGCACCGGACGGCCGATGTTCTCGGCGGTCGAGCGGGCCCACCGGCCGGTGGTGACCAAGGCGAGCACGGTGACGACCACGCCTGCGCCTGCGATGACGAACCACGCGGGCACGGCAGCGGCGGTGAAACCGTCGGAGATCTCACCGACGATGCTCGCGGTGACGATGGAGCCGACGACGGCCACGCCGAGCGACTGACCCACCTGCCTACTGGTCGACGCGATGGCGGACGCGACTCCGGCCTGGCTGCGCGGCATTCCGGACACCGCGGTATTGGTGATCGGAGCATTGACCATGCCGAAGGATATTCCGAAGATCACGTAGGCAACCGCCAGCCACGCGAACGACGTCGTCGGAGTCAGTCGGGTGAGCATCAGCGCCGAGGCCACGAATCCGATTCCGGCAACGAGCAGCGGAATGCGCGCACCCAGGGTGCCGACGATGCGGCCGGAGATCGGCGCGAAGATCAGCGTCATCAAGGCCATCGGCAGAGTGTAGAGACCGGCATGCAGCGGGGAGTAGCCGCGCACGTCCTGCAGGTACAGGGTGTTGAGGAACAGAAATCCGCCCAGGGAAGCGAACGCGCACACGGCGATCACCGTCGCTCCGCTGAACGGTGCGCTACGGAAGAACCTCAGTTGAATCAGGGGTTCCTCGATCCGCGACTCGACCACCAGCAGGCCGACGAGGGAACCCACCGCGATGGCACCGGTCAGCACGATCAGCGGTGATCCCCAGCCCTTCGCAGGCCCTTCGATGATGGTGAACACCAGCGAGGCGAGAAACGCGAAGATGAGGAATTGACCGGCCGGGTCGAACTTTCTCGCGTGCTCGGCTTTGGATTCGGGGACGAACTTCACCGTCATCGCCAGTGCGAAGATGCCGACCGGGACGTTGATCCAGAAAATCGATTGCCAGCCGGCTCCGGTGACGAGGATGCCGCCGAGCGCGGGGCCCGCCGACATCGAGATCCCGACGACAGCACCCCACATTCCGATGGCCCCGGCACGCTCTTTCGGGTCGGTGAAGGTATTGGTGATGATCGACATCGCGACGGGATTCATCATCGAACCGCCGACGGCCTGCAGCATGCGGAAGGCGACGAGCCAGCCCAGTGACGGTGCAATGCTGCACAGCAGGGACCCGACCACGAACGTTCCGGTCCCGATCAGGAAGAAACGTTTGCGTCCGAACTTGTCGGCCATCGAGCCGCCGAGCATCAGCAGCGAGGCGACGACCAGCGTGTATGCGTCGATGATCCACTGCAGGCCCGATACCGATGCGTTCAGGTCGGCGCGCATCGACGGCAGTGCAACGTTGACGATCGTGTTGTCGGTGCTGACGAGAAACAGGCTCAGGCAGCAGATGCCGAGCACGAGATACCGGTGTCGTCGAGTCAACTCGGCCACGTTCACCTCCGCGATAATGCTTGTATATCTATAACTATTACATGAGTACTCCTAATTTGTTCACCGAGCAAGTGAGTGCGCCCAGATGCGTGCCCGATAGGGTGTGTGTCACAGACTTGCTCGAACCCGATCGCTCGCCGAATGGAGAACAACAGTGGCTTCCGAGATCGCACCAGGCGACCTGGTTCAGGCGTCCGGGCACGCCGGCCCGTGGAAGGTGCTCGAGATTCGTCAGGGTTTGGCGTTGCTCGAACACCACGACGGGCATCGGTTGTCGGTGCGCACCACCACGGTCGAGGTGGTGCGCAAGGCGTCGAGCAGTGAAGGTTCGGCTCGGCAGGCCGAGGCGGAGACCGACAGTCCCTCACTGTTCGACGAGAGCTGACCTACCTCCCTCTACCGTCGGCGGCGTATTTCCGACGTAGTGACTTCGAGATCTGCTTGTACTCGCGCAGCTTCTCGCTGCGAGCTTTGGCGTCGTGCCTCGAGGTGGCCCAGGCGTTCTCCCGCAGCAGCTTTCGGTAGTTGCCGAGTCTGCGTTCGGTGAGCTCGCCCGCGTCGACGGCGGCAAGCACTGCGCATCCGGGCTCGTGTTCGTGCGCACAGTCACCGAACCGGCACAGTGCGGCCAGTTCTTCGATGTCGGAAAAGGCGCTCGCCACAGCATCTTCCGATCCCTGGATACCCACCGACCGCAGACCCGGGGTATCCAGCAGAACGAGGCCGGACGCCGGAATCGGCACCAACTCCCGATGCACCGTCGTGTGCCTGCCTTTGCCGTCGGCGTCGCGGGTGGCACCGGTTGCGAACGCCGAGCCGCCCAGAAGGGCGTTGCCGAGCGTCGACTTGCCGGATCCCGACGGCCCGATCAGTGCGACCGTGCCTCGCAGATGTCCTGTCAGTGAGTCGATTCCGCCGGTCGAGACAGCGCTCGTGCTGCATACGGTGACACCCGGTGCGGCTGCCAGTATTCGTTCTTCGTCGACGCTGCCGCTGTCGTTCTTGGTGATCGCGAGAACGGGGACGCCGCCGCTGCCCCAGGCGAGGGTGATGTAGCGCTCGACGCGACCGAGGTCGAGGGCCGTGTCCGACGCGACGGTGACCACGACGGTATCGACGTTGGCTCCGAGAACTTGTGCCTCGGAAGTGGATCCGGCGGAGGCGCGTTCGATGGCCGTCCGGCGGGGGAGGATGGACATCAGGCGGAACGAGTTCTCGTCCAGGGTCACCCAATCCCCGGTGCAGGTGTTGCTGCCGGTGCATCGGACGATGCCGCTGTCGGTGACGGCGTCGAACTCGCCGCGGTCGACGCGTACGACACGGGCGAGAATTCTGTTCCGAGAATGGTTTTCGAATTCGGTCAGCCAGTGCTGATCGAGACCGTAATGGTCGAGTGAAGACATGCGAGATCCTTCGGGGAGGAGGAACGAGGGCTCGGGGGTGTTGTCGTCCAGGTGGCCACGATGCCCACCTCCTCACTTCTGGCATGCATGAAAAAACCGTCGACGGCAAAGTTGCAGCCGTCGACGGTCGGAAGGAAAGCGATTTAACGCTGCGTGGGGTTCGAGCCCTCCGCAGGTTGTGCGAGCGCGGTCAGGAAGGAACGGGCCCAGCGGTCGACGTCGTGCGCGAGCACCTGCCGACGCATGGCACGCATGTGGCGCTTTCCTGCCTCGGGTTCCTGTTCGAGCGCGCCGATGATGGCGTCCTTCACGCTGTCCAGGTCGTGTGGATTGCACAGGTATGCCTGGCGCAGTTCTGCTGCGGCACCGGTGAATTCGCTGAGTACGAGCGCGCCACCGAGATCGCTGCGGCAGGCCACATACTCCTTGGCGACGAGATTCATGCCGTCGCGCAGTGGCGTGACCAGCATGACGTCGGCGGCGACGAAATAGGCCAGCAGGTCGTCGCGGGGGATCGGCCGGTGCAGGTAGTGCACCACGGGATGACCCACCTGGCCGTATTCGCCGTTGATCCGGCCCACCTGCTGCTCGATCTCGCCGCGCATCGCTACGTAACTTTCGACGCGTTCCCGGCTGGGCGTGGCCAACTGCACGATGACGTTCTCGGCGGGGTCGACGCGGCCCTCTTCGAGCAACTCGCGGAAAGCGTTGAGCCGGACGTCGATTCCCTTGGTGTAATCGAGTCGATCGACGCCGAGCATGATGCGCTTCGGGTTTCCCAGGTCCTTGCGGAGTTGCTTCGCGCGATCACGGACGGCCTTGGAGCGAGACTTGGTGTCGAGGTCGCCCGAGTCGATGGAGATGGGGAAGGCCCCGACACGCACGGTCCGGAAGCCGACCTGCACGACGCCGAGCTTGGACCGCACTCCGACGGTTCCGCGGGACGTGGTTCCCCCAGCGAGGCGTCGGGCAAGGTAGAGGAAGTTCTGCGCGCCGCCGGACAGATGGAACCCGATGAGATCGGCACCGAGGAGTCCCTCGACGATCTCGGTGCGCCACGGCATCTGCATGAACAGCTCGATCGGCGGGAACGGAATGTGCAGGAAGAACCCGATGGTCAGATCGGGGCGCAGCATCCGCAGCATCTTCGGAACGAGCTGGAGCTGGTAGTCCTGGATCCAGACCGTCGCGCCCTGCGCCGCGGCCTCTGATGTCTTCTCGGCGAAGCGACGGTTCACCTCGACGTAAGCGTTCCACCAGTCGCGGTCGTACTCCGGCTTGACGATGACGTCGTGGTAGAGCGGCCACAGGGTGGCATTGGAGAAGCCCTCGTAGTACTGGGTGTATTCCTTCTCGCTGATCGGCACCGGCCGCAGCTGCAGGTCGTCCTCGACGAACGGCTCGACGTCGACGTCGGACACGCCGACCCATCCCACCCAGGCACCCTTGTTGGCGCGCAGGATCGGTTCGAGGGCGGTGACCAACCCGCCGGGGCTTCGCTTCCATCGCGTGCTTCCGTCCGGAAGCTTTTCCAGATCGACGGGCAACCTGTTGGCTACGACGACAAAATCCGAACCCTGCGAGGCGTCAGCCACAACTGTCCAATCCGCTTGTAGATCCCTGGGAAACAGCCCTGCGAAAACCTGTCAGTCGGTCTTCGCTACGGGGTCTATACCCAGCATCGACAACAACATGCGGCATTCGTCCGCATCGGTGGCGTAGGCAGCGACGACGCGCTGAGCCTGGCTGGCCGTCTCGTACTCGAGTGGGACGATGTCTTCGTCGGCGATGTCGTTGTCGGTGGAGGTCTTGGCAGGCATGGTGTTCTCCGTACTCTCTACTGGACTTACGTGGTGTTCCTGGCCACGACTCTATGTAAATGTGGCACCCCATCGCCAGTTCCCGATGCCATAGGCTGCAGCAAATGACCGATTCTGTACCGCTCCTCCCTGCTCGAACGGTGGTGGAGGCCCCTCCTCCTGCCACCGGCTCCGCGATTCTCCGTCGCACCGTACGACGGCATCGTGCCCGCTTGATCGGCTCGTCGATGCTGTTCGGGGTGCATCAACTGTGCGAAACGATGGTCCCGGTCGCCATCGGTCTCATCGTCTCGCGGGCCATCGACACCGGCGACGTCACGGCGATGGTCATCTCGCTCGTCGGGCTGGCGGCCCTGTTCGTCACCCTGTCGTACGCGTGGCGCATCGGTGCTCGCATCATCGTCGTCGCGATCGAGCGGGAGGCGCACCTGGTGCGCGTCGAGGTGGCCGGACGCGTCCTCGATCCCCGGGGACTGCGGACTGAGCTGTCTGCGGGGGAGCTGCTGACGGTGTCGACGTCCGATGCCGAGAAGGAGTCGTGGATCCTCGATCTGATCGCCCGGGTCTTCGCGTCTGCGGTGGCTGTCATCGCGTCGGCGGTGGCCCTGCTGGTCATCGACATTCCCCTCGGCTTGGCCGTCGTGATCGGCACCCCGGTCATCCTGATCGCGCTGCAGCGTCTCGCCCCGTTGCTCACCCGTGCGGCCACCACACAGCAGGCCGAGATCGCCGGGGTATCGGGGATGGCCACCGATCTGGTCAGCGGAGTGCGGCCCCTGCGCGGGATCGGGGCCGAGAACGCCGCGACCGAGCGATTCGTGACGTCGAGCCGAACGGCATTGGCCGCAACGCTGAAGCTGGCCCGCGCCAACAACGTCTATCAGGGCCTCGCTGCGGCGGTCAACGCGCTACTGGCCGTCGGAATCGCTGGTACCGCAGGCTGGTTCGCGCTGCAGGGCCGGATTTCGGTCGGCGAGTTGATCACCGTCATCGGCTTGTCCCAGTTCGTCATCGAACCTCTCACCGGATTGTCGAAGATCCCCGGAGTGGTGGCGATGGTGCGCGGATCAGCTGATCGTCTCGCCCTCGTACTCGGTGCGGAACACGTTCTACCGCAGTCGGAGTCAACGGCTCCGGTAGGCACCGATATTGCTGTCGACGACGTTCGGTTCCGATCGCTCGACGGCCTCGCCTTCCGGGCCGCACCGGGTGAGATGCTCGGAGTGGTCGCCTACCGGCCGCAGGACGGTGAAGCGATCGCTGCGCTGCTGTCCGGCCAGATCTCCGAGTCCGACTACACCGGAACGGTACGTATCGGCGGGATCCGGACGGGAGAGATCGACCTCCGACGCGCCCGCGAGACAGTCCTCGTCGAGCCGCACCTCACCGACCTGTTCGCCGGCACCGTCCGCAGCAACGTCACCGCGGGGCGCGAGCGGCCCGAGGCCGAACTCGACCGAGTGCTGCAGGCGTCCGCGGCCACCGACGTCGTGGAACTGCACGAGGCCGGCCTCGACCACGCCGTCACCGACCGTGGAGCGAGCCTGTCCGGCGGCCAACGCCAGCGAGTCGCCTTGGCGAGGGCGCTGTCGGTCGACGCGCCGGTCCTGGTGTTGCACGACCCGACCACGGCCGTCGACGCCGTCACCGAACATGCCATCGCTCGCGGTATCGCCGAACTCCGGCACACCGAAAGTACTACGCAGACAACCATCCTCATCACCACCAGTCCAGCGCTGCTGTCGGTGACCCATCGCGTTCTCGTCGTCGACGGCGGACGCGTCGTCGCCGAGGGAACGCACCACGATCTCGCGTCCTCGGATGCGCAGTACAGGGAGACGGTGCTGCGATGACCACCCCCGAACTCCTTCCGATCGCCACCGGAGCACGGTCCGGGAAGTGGCTGCTCGAACAGCTGAAACTACGACGGGTGCGTACGGCGGTGACGCTGCTCCTCGGTGCAATCGCCGCGGCGATGTCGCTGGTGCCGGTCTATGTCCTGGGGGTCTTGGTCGACCGCGTCCGGGACGGAGCCGACACGTCGACGATCATCGGCGTCGTCGTGGTGATCTCGGTGGCTGCGGTGATCGGCGGAATCGTCACCGGATTCAGCGGTTATCTGATCAGCACACTGGGCGAGGGAATCCTGGCCTCGTTGCGCGAAGCCGTCGTCCGGCGCGCCCTGCATCTGCCGGTGGCGACGTTGGAACGAGTAGGCAAGGGCGACTTGCTCTCTCGAGTGGGCGACGACGTCGCAGTGATGGCGAAGTCGATCGGCGAGGTGATCCCGCAGCTCGTCGGAGCGTTCCTGCTCGTGTGCCTGAGCATGATCACGATGCTGGGAATCGACTGGCGTCTCGGCCTCGCGGGGCTGGTGGCATTGCCGATGTACGTGCTGGCGCTGCGGTGGTATCTGCCGCGGTCGGCTCCGCTGTATGCGGCCGAGCGCGTCGCGATGGGCGAGCGTGCGCAGTCGTTCGTCAGCAGCATGCAGGGTGCAAAGACGGTGCGCGCGTACGGACTCGAGTCTGCCCATCTGAGCGACATCGACCGGTCGTCGGCCAAGGCCCGAGACATCGGCCTCGAGGTCTTTCGACTCTTCACCCGCTTCGGCTCGCGCAGCAACCGTGCCGAATGCGTAGGACTGTCGGTGATCCTGCTGGCCGGGTTCCTGCTCGTACGAGGCGATTACGTCACCGTCGGTGAGACGACGGCCGCGGCCTTGCTGTTCCACCGCCTGTTCAATCCGATCGGCACGTTGTTGTTCACCTTCGACGACATCCAGTCTGCCGGTGCGTCGTTGGCCCGTCTGGTCGGCGTCGTCGACATTCCCGACGAACGGCCGGTGGGCGACGGTTCCGTGCCCGCCGATGCCACCCTGGACGTCGCCGATCTACGGCACGCGTACGAGGAGGGGCACGATGTGTTGCACGGAGTGAACCTGCACGTCGCTGCGGGTGAGACGGTGGCGCTGGTCGGGTCCACCGGTGCCGGCAAATCGACGATCGCGGCCATCGCGGCCGGCTCGATCGCGTCGACGTCCGGGTCGGTTCGCGTCGGCGGCGCAACGCTGGACGCGCTGGGCAGTGAGGGCTTACGTCGTCACGTCGCAATCGTCAGTCAGGAAGTGCACGTTTTCGCCGGCCGGTTGATCGACGACGTGCGGTTGGCTGCGCCGGACGCCGAACGCGCCGACGTCGAAGCCGCGTTGCGGACCGTCGGCGCTTGGGGGTGGGTCGAGGCGCTCGAAGACGGACTCGATACCGCCGTCGGCGAGGGCGGGCACCAGTTGACCGCGGCACAATCGCAGCAATTGGCCTTGGCGCGTTTGGTTCTCGCCGACCCGGCCGTCGCGGTGTTGGACGAGGCCACCGCGGAAGCGGGCAGTTCCGGTGCGCGAGAACTCGAAGCTGCCGCCGAAGCCGCGACGAAGGGTCGCAGTACGTTGATCGTCGCGCATCGCCTGACTCAGGCAGCTGCGGCCGACCGCGTAGTGGTGCTCGAACACGGAAAAATCCTGGAGCAGGGTCCGCACGAGGAGCTGGTCGCGGCCGGTGGACGGTACGCACAGTTGTGGGAGGCGTGGCAGGGCCGCTGATTAGTTTAGCTATTTGCCTATAGGTATTAGTTTCGGCTACGGTCTTCTTCAGCAGAGGAGGAGGCCGGCATGGCACGCGCAGGATTGACCGCGCAGCGCATCGTGGCAGCAGGAGCGGACCTGGCCGACGAGGTCGGCTTCGATCGCGTGACTGCGAGCGAGTTGGCACGACGCTTCGACGTCAAGGTGGCGAGCCTGTATTCGCATCTGAAGAACTCGCACGAGTTGAACGTCGGCATCGCGCTGCTGGCGTTGGAGGAACTGGCAGACAGGGTGTCGGAGGCTCTCGCGGGCCGAGCAGGAAAGGATGCTCTGGTTGCCGTCGCGAACGCATATCTCGACTATTCGCGTGAGCATCCCGGTCGCTATGCGGCGACGCAGTTTCCGCTCGATCACGAGACCGCTCTTGCGAGTGCGGGAGTGCGTCACTCGGCAATGATGAAGGCGATCCTCCGGGGGTACGACCTGGGCGAAGAGGATCAGGTCCATGCAGTCCGATTGCTCGGCAGTGTCTTTCACGGCTATGCCAGCCTCGACGCGGCCGGCTCGTTCGCTCACAGTGCACCCGACTCGCAGCAGTCGTGGACACGCATCCTCGACGGCATCGACACACTCTTACAGCACTGGAGGCAGTGACATGGAACCGATCTCCAAACGCGACATCAGGTCGTCGTTCGTCAATTCGTCCAAGGGCGACGCCAAACGGGTCACCCTTCCCGAGGCATTCGACGCAGTACCGTGGGACGATCTCGACTTCTTCGGTTGGGTGGATCCGAAGCTCGCCGGAAGAAGCTACATCATCGTGCCTTCCGGGGACGCTCCGCGCGGAATCGCGTTGCGCTACAAGCCCGGAGGGCCACGCACGGCGCAGATGTGCAGCATCTGCCTCACCACACACGCAAACGGCGGGGTCTCGCTGATGGCTGCTGCAAAGGCCGGAGAATCCGGCAGGCGTGGAAATACGGTGGGTACCTACATCTGCTCGGACCTCGCGTGCTCGCTCTATGCGCGGAAGAAGAAGACCCCGGCATTGGGTCGGCAGTTCAAGGAAGACTTCGATGTCGAGACCCGCACCGCTGCAGTCGAAGACAACATCGGTGCGTTTCTCGCTCGCATTCTCGGTTGATCACGGGGCGGTGTGTACTCGCATGCCGGTGTCCCCGGCCTCGACGTCGGTGCGCAGCACGAATCGCCGGTCGTAGTCGCCGCCGTTTTGGGTGCGGTAGGGGATGGGCTCCTCGGTGTGCAGACTCTTCACTCGCTGGAGGAGTTCCGATTCCGCTGCGGCGTAATCGGACTCGGCCATCCGGTCGGCGCTCGCCACGAGCACCGGTGGCAAGACGGACATGCCGGTATAGAACAGGATGCCGTGCTGAATCGGGTACAGCATCTCGTCCAGGTCGCCGTTGATACCGCGTGGGGAGACGGTGTGTTCGCTGCCGCCCATGGTGACGACGACCATCGCGCGCTTTCCGGCGAGCATTCCGTCGCCGTAGCGCCGGGTGCTGCCGTCGGATGCCCTGATGCCGTAGCCGAATCCCTCGACGAACACGCGATCTACCCAGCCCTTCATGATCGCGGGCATCGAGAACCACCACAGCGGAAACTGCAGTACGACGGCGTCGGCACGCAGTAACTTCTGTTGCTCGGCCACGATGTCCTGGGTCTGGGTGCCGGCCGCGAGGGCGGTGCTGGATGCGGTCGCCACCTGGAATCGCTCCGTCGGATCGTGGGCATAATCCTCGGCGGTGACCACCGGATTCCACTGCATCGCATACAGATCCGACTGCTCGACGGTATGGCCGTCGGCGCGGAGTCGCTTCAGTGCTGCGTCTCGCAGAGAGCCGTTCAGTGAGCGGGCTTCTGGATGGGCGTAGACCCACAGGATGTTCATGCACTCGATCCTGGGTCAGTAGGCCTGCGGACAACAGTGGCATAAATGACAACTTGTGCAAGATTTCGGCCACAATGTGTGTGGCGCGGCTACCCGTGTCGGCTCGCGCGCCGCGGCCGCAGTGTTGTGATGAGCCAGGCCGCTGCCGCGACGAATGCCAGTCCCCAACCCGCAATTCCCGCCCAGGGCAGATCCAGCCGTGGGACGGCAAGAACCCCGACGATCACCAGAGCCGCGAATATCGGCGAAAGCGTGCGCTGTTCCCTCATCGTTGGAGCCGGCTCCTGTTCGTCGTGCTTGCGTCGGACGTCGCGGTTGTCCACGTCGCCGAGTCAACAGTAAACCGGGAGGTTGGTCGGCGCGCTAGAGGAAATGCCACGTGGCAGGATTCGACCATGACGCATCGCATTGCCGTCTACGTGCGCGACGGCCTTCTTGCCATGGAGTTGGGCATCGTGCACCGCCTGTTCGGGCAGGCGCAATCAGATTCCGGCGATGCGCTGTACGAGGTGGTCACCTGCACTGACGTGCCAGGTCTGATCAGGACCGACTCCGATGTCCGGATACTCGTCGAACGCGGACTCGACGCCGTGGCCGAGGCCGATACCGTGATCGTTCCGGCCTCCGACGCCGACTATGAGACCGACGTCGTAGCAGTCTCGCCCCTGTTCCGTGTGGTGACGAATCAGAGATTGGCGTCCATCTGCACAGGCGCGGTCGTTCTCGCCGCAGCCGGGCTGCTCGACGGCAAACGGGCTACCACGCACTGGAAGTCGGCCTCCCGATTCGCCGAGCTGTATCCGACGGTCCTGCTCGATCCGAACGTGCTCTATACCGAGGACGGCGACATACTGACGGCGGCAGGGGAGGCGTCGGGAATCGATCTTTGTCTGCACATGATTCGTCAGGATTTCGGTGCGGCAGTGGCCAATCGGGTGGCCCGAGGAACCGTCGTGCCACCCCATCGCAGCGGCGGTCAATCGCAGTACATCGACACCCCGGTACCGCGGACGCACGGCACATCGACGGCGGACGCGCAGGAGTGGGCGCTGAGTAAGTTGGGTGCGCCACTGTCGGTGGAGGACCTGGCGCGACGGCAGTCGATGAGTGTTCGGACGTTCTCCCGCCGATTCATGGCCGAAGTCGGTGTCTCCCCGGCCCGCTGGATCGTGGCGCAGCGGGTGCAGCGTGCACGGGAGTTGCTCGAGAACACGGATCTGACCGTCGAACGCATCGCGCACGACACCGGATTCGGCACCGCGACATCGTTGAGAAACCAGCTTGCTGCGGAGCTGGGTGTTTCGCCCAGTGCATACCGAGCGACGTTCAGGGTTGGTGGTCGACTCGCCTAGCATGGCTCACCGACAAGGTTAAATTTCCGAATAATTATGCAGGGCAATAGTTTTCGATTCGACGATCATTGTGTATAGAACATGCGTTCGATACACTTAATCCCATGACCACAGAGATCTGGCAACTGAGCGAGGCAGAACTCCTCGCCGACGTTGCCGATGTCTCCCACCGAATCCAGTTGATGGAAGCCCACCGCATCGCCCTCGTCGCCGAAATCGACACCCGCGTGGCCCGCGAGAAACTCGGCTTCCCCGGACCCGCAGGGTGGTTGACCTCCACCACCCTGCTCAGCCCCAGCAAAGCCACCAAGATCGTTGCCCTCGCACGCGGACTGAAGAACTTCCCCGATATCGCCGACGCCGTGAACACCGGCGTGATGTCCGTCGACCATGCCGCGTTGATCCTCACCTTTGCCGAAACACCACCCAAGAACCTCCCGCAGGAGGGTCGCGACATCGCCCGCGCTGCCATGATCAAAGCTGCGACCGGACCCGGCGCACGTACCGACCGCATCCGTGAAGCGATCACCAAACTCGAGGACACCTACGGTGGCAAGAAGCCGCCACCCGAGGACACCGACCGCAACGAACTCTTCGCCTCGAAAACCTTGAACGGGCGTTTGGCGTTGAAAGGTGACTTCGATGCGATCACCGGTGAAAAACTCCTCGCCGCACTCTCGCCGTTGACCGAACCCCGACCCGCAGCCGACGGCACCCAGGACGAACGTAGCCCCGCTCTACGCCGCGCCGAGGCGTTCGGGCACATCCTCGACCGCTACCTCGCCTCGAGTAACCGCCCCACCGAAGGCGGCGAAAAGCCGCACCTCAACCTGCACATCAGCCTGAAAGATCTCACCGATCTGCGCGGAACTGCAGCAGGCGATAGTGGTAGTGGTAGTGACGAGAACACCGGCACCGCAGCCGAATCCGATAGCGTGAGCGGCAGCACCGGCGGCGGTGATGCTGACGGTTGCGACAGCGCCACCGGCCCCACCGCGGATCGTCGTGCGTATCGGGACTTGTTCGGTGACGGCACCACTGTCGGCTGGCTGCCCTGGATGGGACCACTCTCCCGCAACACGTCCCGCCAACTGGCCTGCGACTGCCTTCTCACCGCGATCGTCATGGACGAGAACGGTTCCCCGATCAATCTGGCCCGCACCGCCCGCACCGTCACCGCGAAACAGAAACGCGCCCTCACCGCCCGCGATCACGGGTGCGCGTTCCCCGGCTGCGGCAAACCCGCAGCCTGGACCGAAGGTCACCACATCTGGCATTGGACCGACGGCGGACCCACCGACATGAACAACCTGGTTCTGCTCTGCGGATTCCACCACCGACTCATCCACCACAGTGACTGGGAAGTGTTCATCGGCACAGACAACCACCCCTGGTTCATCCCACCCGCCACCGTCGACCCCTACCGAGAACCCCGACAATCCCACGCCCGAGCCGGACCCCACATCACATAACCACCCACACACGGAACCAGCCCCGCACCGAGAACACGGTGCGGGGCTGGAAGAAGTTGACCATCAGCTCAATTCGAGTGAATCAGGATGGTCAGTCCTTGTTCTTCTCGGCGATGAACAGCTTTTCGATGCGCTCTGCTTCATCTTTCTTGGCGTCAGCTTCCCTGGAACGCTCTGCAGCCTCGGCCAATTCGGCCTCGGACGGCGCTGCGGCCAGCTTCTCCTGCTTGTCGACCTGAGCCTGCTGAGCCTTCTTGCGATCCTCGGCTGATTTTGTCGCTGCCGCAGCCTGCTCGTCGGCCTTCTTCTTCTTGGCGGCGGCTTCACGCTCGGCTTCCTGAGCAGCCTCGCGCTTGCGCTGCTCGGCCTCCTGGCGAGCGTCGCGTGCTGCTTCCTGGGCAGCGGCGTCGGCGGCTCGGCGATCCTTCTCTGCAGTCTCGCGAGCCACCTTCAGCTCGTCGTCCGCAGCGGCCTTCTTGGCGCGGGCCTCGGCGTCCAACCGAGCTGCCTCTGCTCGGTTCTCGGTGCTGTCGACCAACGTCTCGCCACGATCCGCAAGGCTCTTGTCGCCCAACAGGTTCCCGACGGCGCGGTCCAGTGATCCGAGTGTGTGCTCGTACACCAGGCGGGCGGGCGATTCCGCATTCATCTTCTCGACAACGTTGGTCTCGATGAGCTGCAACGGAATTCGAGCGATCTTGTACTGAATGCGAAGAATGGTCATCGGTATGGCTAGAACGCTCATGAAACGAAACTCCTGTTTTGCGGTAGTGGTTCAGGCTTGGTTGCGGAGCTCTTCGGCCTTCTTGCGATCGGCCTCGGCCTGACGAAGTGCCTCCTGGTGCTTCTGCGCGGCCACCATTTCGTCGGAGTCGGCGGCGGCCTGCTCGATGCGCCTGTCCTCGTCGGCTTCGATCTGCTCGGCAGTGGCGTCGACCTCCGCGGCTGCGCGCTCCTGCGCCACGGTCTCGCGCTTGTTCTGTTCGGCTGCAGCCACCTGTGTCTCGCGAACTCGATCTGCCTGCGCCTCGGTCACCGCGGCATTTTCCTCCGCGGCCTCCCTGCGACTCTCGGCAGCTGTGCGCACGTCGGCCAGTTCCTCGCCGGCATCGGTGGCCTGAGCCTCCGCTACCCGCTCGGTGGCGTGGGCCTCCTTGCGCTCGCGCGCTTGGGCGGCCTGCAACTGACCCTCTGCAGTCAACGAGTCGTTGCCGGTCACCGCGCCCACGACCTCTTTGGCTTTGCCCTTGATTCCGTCGAGCAATCCCTTGCGTGCTTCGCCCGCTACGTTCTCGTCAGTCATGTAACTGCAGGTACCCACTGGCTGTACGAGTAACCCCGTGTCGGTCCCGAACGATACGATCGCCGACGAACGCATCAGCAGTGAGGAGACCTATGCCTATCGCCAAGATCAACGGCATCGACATTAATTACCAGGTCAAAGGCAGTGGAGACCTGGTGGTTCTCGTTATGGGTACCGGTAGTCCCGGCCGCGTGTGGGAGCTGCACCAGGTGCCCGCTCTCACAGCAGCGGGGTATCGGGTGTGCACGTTCGACAATCGCGGCATCGCGCCGTCGTCGGAGAGTACTCACGGCATCACGATCGAATCCATGGTCGCCGATACCGCGGGCCTGATCGAACTCGTCCGCAACGGCGAGGAGAAGGCCTTCGTCGTCGGCACGTCGATGGGTTCACGCGTCGCGCAGGAGCTGGCCTTGGCCAGGCCTGATCTGGTGCGCAAGGCCGTGTTCCTCGCCGGTCACGCCAGAGTGGACGAGTTTCAGAAGACCCTCGCCCACGGTGAGCGGGCCCTCTACGACAAGCGGGTCGAGCTCCCCGGCACGTACTCGGCGGCGGTGACGGCAGTGATGAACCTGTCGCCTGCGACGTTGCGTGACGGGCGCAGTGCCCGCGATTGGCTGGATCTGTTCGAGTTCTCGGCCTCCTCGCCCTCGGCCGGAGTGCGTGCCCAGCTGGGGATGGAGGACGACTTCGATCGAACTTCGGCTTACCGGGGGGTCTCGGTGCCGTGCCTGTCGGTGGGGTTCGCCGACGATCGGATGATCCCCGCCTACCTGGGCAAGGAGCTGGCGGACGCCATTCCAGGTGCCCGGTACGTCGAAATCGCAGATGCCGGCCACTACGGATATCTCGAGCGTCCCGAGGCAGTCAATGCGGAATTGCTCGGCTTTCTGAAGGCCTGACGGCACCACAGCCCGACCTGCGTTGCTAGGGTCGTGTGGCACCTCACGGTGCAGACTTACCAAACAAACGTTCGCGACGAGTGAGGCGAGATGAGTACCAACCCGTTCGATGACGAAGACGGACGCTTCTTCGTGCTGGTCAACGACGAAGACCAGCATTCGCTGTGGCCGACGTTCTCCGAGGTCCCTCAGGGATGGCGTGTCGTCTTCGGTGAAGACACCCGCGCTGCGTGCTTGGAGTACGTCGAGAAGAACTGGACCGATATGCGTCCGCGCAGCCTGCGTGAGGCCATGGAAGCCGACGCTGCTGCACGCGCCTCTGCCGAGGGAACCCCCAGCGCCGAGGCCTGATCTTCGCGTTACGAAGTACCCGTGCCGCGCCGCCGACGAACCGTCGGTCGGCGCGGTTCTTCTTTGCGGCGAAGCGTCGGGCGCAGTAGTTCCTCGGTGCGCGCCAGGATGCGCGGGCGGCGCAGGGTACGGGCACCCCACTCACCCAGGGTCACGCCGGCGGCCAGGCCGCAACCGACGCCGAACGCTGCGAACAATGAGCTGATTCCCAGCAGTAATTGGTCGTTCAGAATCGCGTACAGACCGCGATACAGAGAGAGACCTGGCAGCAACGGCGTGATCCCGGCAACGGCCACGATCAACGGCGGAATGAGCGCACGACGCGCCAGCAGACCACCCGCGAACCCGACGACGACAGCGGCGATGGCCGACGCGATGATCGGACCCACATTGAGCGTCTGCGACAGCAGGTAGACGAGGGAGCCTGCGAAACCGCCCATAAAGGCAGCCGTCAACGCGCGCCGTTCTGCGTAGCAGGCAAGGGCATAGAACAACGACGCTGCCGCGCCTGCGAGCACCTTCGTGGGGACCTGCAGGATGTCCGGCGGTGCCAGATTGCTGATCTGAGGCAGATCGCTACCGATCAACGCCGCAATCCGCAGTGACGTCGCGACACCGGCGATGATTCCGCCGGTCATCATCAACACCTCGAAGAACCTCGCCGACGCCGTGATCGGGGCACCGGTGATCGCGTCTTGCACCGAGCCGACCAGCGAGAGACCCGACAGCAACACGACTACACCGGCCGCGATGATCTGCGACGGCGAAATGCTGATGTTCAGCTGGTCCTGGAAGTTGTACAGAGTGATCGCCGGTGTCGCGGCCACGAAGCCGCCGACCACCTGCTGAAAGAAGAACGGCAGGCCTGCGCGGTTCAGGACGCGTCCGATGCGGTCGATCACCATCGTCGTCAGGAAGCTGACCACAGCCACCAGGGGGCCACCGCCGAGCAACACACTGATGGCCGCGGCCATGCCGGACCAGGCGAGGGTCGCGATCCAGCGGTTGTAGGGGTGCGGGGCCTTGGTGATGTCGTCGAGCCGGTCGAGAGCCACACTGGGCGGCACCATCTTCACGCGGACCGCGCGAATGAGACGGTCGACCTCGGCCAGACGAGTGAAGTCCATCGAGCGGTAATGCACGATGCGCATCGTCGACGCCGGAGGCCGCGTCGGGCCGCGGTGTGCGCTCAGAGTGATCGAGTTGTACGTGACGTCGACATCGCACCGCGCGAGGCCGTACGTCGCCGCGATGAACTGCACCTGCGTTGCCGTATCCACCGCCGAAGTGCCAGAGGCCAACAAGACCTCGCCGACGCGAACCGCGAGGTCCAGAACCTCCGCGACCGACGCATCGTCGGTCAGATCGATCGGGCGTAGAGGTGACGGCGCTGCGGTCGGCGTATCGATGGTGGCCCGACGCTCACCGGTGAGACGGCTCAGCGAAGCCGTCAGGTCTTGCAGGAAAGTCATGACCGTCTTTACACGTTGCTGGGGTGATCCACCGACAAGGTACCTGTTGACACTGAGCGTCCGATGAACGGATATGCTGGCCTCGCTTCACTGCCTCCTTAGCTCAGCGGTAGAGCACTCGCCTTGTAAGCGAGCGGTCAACGGTTCAATCCCGTTAGGAGGCTCCGACCACTCCGATCCCGGTGCCGGGCTCGGAGTTCTTCTTGCCTACTCCGCGTCGAATCAGCTCCTCGGTTCCGGATATCCGACGCCGATCGGAGTCAGGTATCCGAAGGTGAGGAGTCGATTGACTCGATCGGTCGAATCGACGCCCGTCGCAGTAATCCCCGCCCTGCCTGCGAGGTGTCAATTTCGGTTAGGGCTGTGAATCTGGGGATCGGTATCGGCTCGTGTTGACCTTGGTCTGCTGCATCGAGTGGCGAAACCTGCCGGATCTCAGTGGACGAGTCATCGAACTCGGCGGACTGCGTTGCTTATTCGACCGCACCCGATCTTGCGCTGGGGATTCTGACGTGTAAACCTGGCTCCCCATGTTGAGTGCGTTGGCCCGGGGACTGCCTCCGGTTCAGCTGAAGCTGAATTGTGAGCGTCGTCGGGTCTGGTTCGAGAGTCTGCTGTCGTAGGGCATCATGAGTTGATGAGCGATCTCGAGTACCTCGCCACTTTGCTTGCTGGACTGGATGCTGAGATTGCACGCGTCTCTGCTGCCGAATCGGGCTCCGACGAGCAGTCGTCTGCCGTCGATGACGCCGTCGATGCCGTCTTGCGGTTGCGCTCGAAGGTCAAGGCCGGTTACCCCGGCAAGAAGGCTTACTACATCGCAGTGTCGACCGATCCGAAAGGAATCAGGGTCGAGGGAATTGCAGCCCTGCAGGGCAAACGCGCCCACGAACTGGTGCGAGACGGCGGTTGGATGCACGCAGATTCCACCACTGTGCTCGACCTTCTCGATGACGATCAGATCAGTCGGTACGGAGCCGTCGCGGGACGCGGCGTGGCGCAGACGTTTCGAGATTCGCGTGAATATCTCTCAGCGGCACTAGGTCTCGCCGAAAAGTAGACAGCGGCAGCAGTGCAGGGGCCCGGACTGTCGGACGCGACTTTCATGTACGCGACCTGGGCCTGCGTCAGCCGGTCTTGTCCGTGGGAGTGATCGAGGCCATCTCGGCGGCGAATTCCGTAGCCATGGCGCGGGAGAGTGCCTGCGCCGCCGACAGCGGACGGACCATCACGGTGAAGTCGTCGATCAGGCCGTCGGAATCGAGGTGCAGGATGTCGCAGCCGTGCACGGTCACGTCGTCGATGCGGGCCTCGAAGAACATGACTTGGTCGCGGCCGCCGATGTCGTCGACGGTTCGGACGTAGTGGAAGTCGCGGAACACGCGTGTGACGGCGCGTAGTATCGCCGCGGTCGTCTGCTTGCCGTGGTACGGCTTGAAGGCGACGGGGGAGCTGAAGACGACGTCGTCAGCAAGGGTGGAGGCCATGGCGTCGTGGTCGTCCGCCTCTACGGCTTCTCGGAACAGCTGCACGCGTCATCTCCTTCAGTGAGGCCCGGACCGGGACTGCCCACGATCCGGTTGTTATCCGCGAACCATACACAACTTTGCGACTAGTGACGGGGTTATGCCGCGCTCATCTACGACCAGCGCGGGCGTCGAGTACTTCGAGGACGCGGGCACCCCAGCGGAGCGATTCCTCCTCGAACATTCGTCCTCGCATCAGGGTGAGGTAGGGGCCGATGCGATCAGCGGTCGCCAGAAAGTCGGTCTCGGTGCGTCCGTCGAGCAGGCGGTGCGCCATCCGGTCGTACCTGGCCAGCTTGTCGCGCGAGAGCTGCATTCGTTCGCGGATCGCGGCGGTCATAGGCTCGATGTCGCCGGCCTCCAGTGCGTGGACTGCGACCAGGTGCTCGTCACGAATAGCAGGAAGTTTCGATCGCCTGTGACTGACCTGGCGCAGCGCCGCACGGCCTTTGTCGGTCAGCCTGAACAGTTTCTTGTTGGGCCGACCGTCCTGCTCGACCAGCTTCGCCGAGATCACGTCGTCCCGATCCATTCGATCGAGCTCGCGATAGAGCTGTTGGGGAGTGGCGGTCCAGAAGTTGGCGACAGTGGCATCGAACGCCTTGGACAGGTCGTAGCCCGACAGCTCCCCGTCGACCAGTGCGGCGAGCACGGCATCACGTAGCGACATGATTCGGCACAGTACCCGTGGCGCACTCCACATAGTACTTTCATATACAACTTGTTGTATATTTTGCTCGATGGAGGAGCGGTGGACGTGGTGAACGAAAAGGACCAGTTGCGTTACGTGGCCCTCGGCGACAGCCAGACGGAGGGGCTGAACGATGGCGACGAGGAAACGGGCTTTCGTGGCTGGGCCGATCGGCTCGCCGAGCACATGGCAGAGAGCGAAAACGGGGTTGCCTATGCGAACCTCGCGGTGCGTGGTCGCAAAGCCGCGCAGGTCAGGGCCGAGCAGTTGCCCGCTGCATTGGCGTTGAGACCGAGCGTTGCGTCCGTTGCTGCCGGCGTCAACGACATCTTGCGGCCGAATTTCGATGCTCGCACCGTGGCAGGTGAACTGGGCGCGATGTTCGGCGCGCTGCGGTCCGCCGACTGCACCGTCATCACCATGACGTTTCCCCGTCTCGCTCACCCGGTCCCCGGTCGGGCGGTCATTGCGAAACGTATGACCGAGCTGAACTCCGAAATTCGCAGGGCTGCAGAGGAATTCGGAGTCGTATTGATCGACCTCGAGCAGCACGATGTGGCATCGGACCCGCGGTTGTGGAGCTGGGACCGTCTGCATCTGAACGAGACCGGACATGCGCGGCTCGCCGCAGCTGCCGCCTATGCGCTGGACCTGCCGGGTGCCACGGACGCGTGGAATCTCCCTCTGGCACCGCTCACACGCCCGCGTCTGGTCTCCCGAGTTCGTGCCGACCTCACCTGGGCCGGCATGTTTCTCGCGCCGTGGTTGACTCGCCGACTCCGTAGACGTTCCTCGGGCGACAGCCGGACGGCCAAACGACCGGAGCTGACCTCGATGCTCGGGTAGCGCTCGGGGTGGGGGAGCAGTGGTGCTCCCTATCGTGGGTCGATCGATATGTCCTCGGACAGTTTTCGGTCAGTCCGAGGCTTTCGTGGGCACGTCCTGGACGAGAACGCCCCGCATCCAGCCGTACACCCTCTCGTCGTTCAGCAAGGTGAAGTGATGCGCGCTGTTGATCGCCAGGCCATCGTCCGGCCGAAGTCCTATGTTGCGCAGCTTGTTTCGTCCTTCGGCACTGTCGGTCCGGACGAGTCCGTCGCCCACGAAGATCCCGACCGGATGTCGCGGATTTCCGGTGACGACGGCGGAGGCGTGATGATGCCGCACCCCCTCCGGGACCGAGATGTCCATGGCCGCGCCGACATCGAATCCGTCGGCGTAGCTGGCATGTCCCTCTTCTTCGGTGATTGCGCCGTGGATCAGGTCGCGGACTCCGGCGCTTCGACGCGCCAACAGGTTTGCGAACGGCCGGGTCTCGGGTGCGAGTGCCAGCGCAGCGGTGGCGACGTGAACGCCGTGTGCGAGCGGCGCGCCCAGATGTGGTGTCCCCAGCGTGAATACGTCAGTCAGCAGGTCCACCCAGTGGCGGTCGCTCTCGGCGGCATGGTGAGCGGCGCTGCGTGAGACCAACCCGCCCATGGAATGACCGACCAGGGTGATGCGGTGAACCCTGACCGGCCACGCCGCGACGAGCTGTTCGAGCAGGGCCGACAGGTCGGCACCGTTCTTGGCTATTCGACGTCCGGTGTTGTAGCGCAGGAAGATCGAGGTGGTGCCGGCTTCGGAGTCCAGCCGCTCCCCGTATGTGGGCCGCCCGCCGAGCCGCCATGCCGCTTCGGTCTCGACGAGCCCGTGCAGGAACAACACGAGATGCGCTCCCGCGGTGGGAAACGCCGCGGCCAGCGGGCGGTACTTCGGGGGCACGGGGCGGCCGTCGACGCGAATCGACATGGGACAGGCGAGGACCCGGGCGGTTCGCTCCATGTCGTCGCCGATGAGACCGTGCAGGACCGCGATCGTCTGTGCGCCGCGAGTGGTGTGCGAGGGTGACGGCCGCGAGTCGTCCTCGGTCACGTCGTCGCCGGTCACTTCGAAACTGCCGGTCAGGGCGCCGACTGCCTTGGCTGCGCCGGAGCAGGCGGCGACGATGCTCGCGTAGGTGCCGGCGGCGATCGCGTCGTGCATCAGCTGTGCCGGCAAGACAGCCGGCCCGACGCCGAGTTTCACGGCGGCAAATGTGCGTCGTGCAATAGCCGAGTGAACTGCGCGAACACCACCGGCGGCCGACGCCAGCTCGCGAAGCGTGATTTCAGCGAGTTCACCCAACTCCTGTGTGCGCTGAGTTTTCTTCCCCACCGAATCCAGTGTACGTATGTCCACTGAAACTGCCATTGCTGCCGCGAATCAGCGGCGGCCGACCACCGGGTTCAGCTCGGAGTTCGCAAGGCCGCCGGGCTCGACACCGGGAAGGAATTCGCGCCACGTGCCGCTGATCAGCGTCGGCGACTCCACAACTCGAGCCCCATCAGCGAAGTAGGTGGTGGCCAGCGCTCGGCGAGGCTGAGTGGTCAGGTTGGGCCCCGCGGTGTGGAAGCACAGCGCGGAGTGGAACGACACGTCGCCCACTGCGAACGGCTCCGACTGCACCGCGACGTCACGCTCGCCGAAGCGCTGCGCGACGGCCTCGTCGTACGACGTGCCGACCTTGTCGAACTCCAAGTCCGCAACCTCGTCCAGTACCTCTCGGCCGCGAGCGAACGACAGCGGACCCATTCGGCCGGGGATCGCCGACATCGGCATCCAAGCAGTGACCGCTTGGGTGGTATGCAGCGGAAAATGCTCCGCGTCGTGGTGCCACGGTGTGCGTCCGCAACCGGGCTCCTTGGACAGCGCGTTGTCGTGATAGAGCCGAACGGCCGGTTCGTCGAGCAAAGCCGCGGCCACGCCCCCGACTCGGGGAGACAGCGCCACGGCGCGCATCAGGTCGTCATGAAGCCACATCTGTTCCAACGCGGTGAATCGGCCTGCGACGTCGTCGCCGTGCTCGGCTCGCAGCAGCTCCTCGAGGCGCTCCGCGAGGCGACGTACGACGGCCGGCGAGAACACAGCGGGCAGCCGCACGAAGGCTTCTCGAGCGAAGGACTCGACGGCAGCAGGGTCGAGGTCGTACGGCTCGGCAAGCTCACGTTCGACCTGCGCGTCCGTCGCCGCCTCGACGTCCGGTAGACCGGGACCGTCGACCAGCTCGGTCGGCATCGTGTCGTTGGCGGCCAGCGTGACGTACCAGTCCCACCAGTCCTGATCGTCACCTGCCCAGTCCTGATCGATACCGCCGTCGCGATTCTGTTCGGGGAGAAGCTCATTGGTCATCGGGTTCAGAGCCACAACAGGGCCGCCTCGTGCGAGAAGGTGTAGGAGCCGGACTCGTCGCGACAGGAGGCAAGGTAGTCACCCAACACCGGTGCCGCCTCCATCTCCTCCAGCGACACGGAGTCGTCGAAGGCGCAGCGCTGCAGAAAGCCCTCGGCGACAAGGCGATCGGATGTCGAGGTGGTGTACGTGACGCGCTGGTCGCGCACGTCCGCACCGGCTCGTATCAGCGCGTCGCGCACCTGCTCGGCCGTTGTGTACGGCGTCGCTTCGCGGACGCCTGCGCGGAAGGCGTCGTAGAACGCGATGTAGTGGGACGCTTCTGTGGCTTGCGCGACGAGTCCGAGACCGCCGGGGGCCAGTGCAGCCACGAACCGCTCGGTGGCGGCGTCGAGCTCGGCCGGAGGAAGTGCGTAGAGGGCGTGGGTGGCCCATACGACGTCGTAGCCGGTGTGGTCGGCGGGCAAGTCCTGCAGCGTCATCACCAGGTCGTGTCGAGCCACGAACGGCGCACCGAGCGCCCCACGCGCCTCGGCGACAGAGAACGCAGACGGGTCGAGCAGGTCGTAGGCCACCTCGGGTACCGCGGACAGATCGGTGTATCGGCGCAATGCGGTCGGGAACTTGCCGCTGCCGCAGGCTACGTCGAGCAGCGACCAGCCGTCGTGCGCGTGGGCGGCGAGCAGTGCGGGCCAGTCGGCGGCCAGGGCCAGCTGGTGGTAGTCCTCGGTGGCCAGGGCATAGAACGCCTCCATACCCGTGCGACCGGCTTCGCTCCAATGCTCGAGACTGCGTTCGGCTGTATCTCCGCTGCTCATGCCACTCCTTCTGGAAGCCGACCGCAAAGCACCGGGTGGGTGCGTCATGATGGACTCACTGTGACGTCCAACATAGCTCCGAATCTTCCGACCGACATCGCGGCCGTCCTTCTGGACGGTGTGCGAGCGGCACGGCGTGGTGCTCCGGCCTTGGCCGGCCTCGAGCCCGAGTCCTACGCACGCGAGCATGCCGCCTTCGAGCGCCTCTCCGACCAGCGCGGCCTGATCGCCGAGCACTTCGCCGACCGGCTGGCAGCGATCGGGGACGGACCGGTCTCGGTGCTGTCGGTGGGGTGCGGTGACGGCTCGCTGGACGCCCGGCTCGCCGCGGGGCTGATACAGGGGGTACCCGGCCGACCGGTGCGGTACGTCGGCGTCGACCCCTGGGTGGGAAGCGCGGAGCGGTTCGCCGCAAAGATGGCCGCGCTGGAGGCGGACGAGCTCAGCTCCGACGCGTACGTCGCGTCGTTCGGTGAATCCTCGGTGGCCGAGACCTTCGATGTCGTGATGTTCGTGCACTCGATGTATTACGTCCCCGACCTGGGCGCGACGCTGCGTGCCGCGCTCGGCTTGTTGCGACCCGGCGGCGAGCTCTGGGTGGCCATTGCGCCGACGGCTGCGCTCAACGCGTTGGTCGGCGTTCTCGCCCCGCCGCTGCAGGGCCACCGACAGTGGTTCAGCGCCGACGTCGAGAGTGCCTTCGTCGACGCCGGGATCTTTCTCGACGGCGTGGTCGCCCTGGACGCGAAGATCGACCTCTCTTCCGCGAGCGACGAGGTGCTCGACTTCGCCGTACAGGCCCGGCTGACGCCAGATCTGCGCGGGCCGGTGCGGGCTTACCTGGACGCGGTCTCGGTGCCCGGTTCCGATGGCAGGCCTCGGGTGCCGCATCCGGTCGACGTGTTCGCCGCGACGCGTCGATGAGAGGGCCCGCCAGATCGACCAAAGCATGCCTGGCAACGCAGCCTGGTGGAATCGGCGGTCACGTCCACGGCAGGTGGGAACGGTTGTTCCAGTAACGCTCTGGATTTTCTGCGCTGTCCAGGCCGGCCGCCACGATCAGCTCGCGGTCGACGGACAGTGCAGCAACATTCTGCTCGAGTTGGGTAGCGGTGGCCGCGCCGGACAGCACCACATCGGCCCACGGTTGCGCGAGTGCAATCGCCAGCGCGAGTGCGTCGCGGCCGATGCCGGCCGAATCCGCGACCCGGCCGAGTGCTGAATCTTCGGCCACGAGTCGGCCATTGGCCATTGCTTCTTTGACGACGACGAACCAGCCGGCGTCGTGTGCGCGTGCCAGTGCGGGAGCGGCAGACGGCTCGAGTGGGTTCCACGTCGACTGCACCGAGCTGAAGACCCCTGTCTCGAGCGCTGCGTGAACGACGTCGGCTTGGTGTGGCCCGCTCGTGCTGATGCCGATTCGGGTACCGCTGTCTGCCACGGCCCGTAGGTCGTCGAGCAGTGCACCGTCGCTCAGGGCCGGGCTGTCCGGGGTGACGCTGTGGATCAAGTAATGGTCGGGCGCACCGCCGAGTTCGTGGAGGGTCTGCGGCCACTGCTCGGCCAAACGGGCAACCGAGTGTTCCTTCACCTCGTGAACCTCGGCTCCCTGCTGGAAATCGGCGACGTAGGCGTATCCCCACTTGGAGCCGATCACGAGGTCAGCGCGCCGATTCGGCTGTCGAGACAACCAGCTGCCGAGGAACCGCTCGGCCAACCCGTAGGATCGCGCGACGTCGAAGTGTCGAACTCCGCGGTCCCATGCGGCGTCCAGTACCGCGTGGCACAGCTGCTCGAGGGCGACCGGATCGAAACGCCCCTCTATCGAAGCCGAGTGCCCCACCGTCAGGTACTCGGGGCGTCCGAGTGCGGCAAGGCCGAGACCGAGTTGCGTCATGTCGTCAGTACTTTCGTTGTGTCCGAGCGGTGAACGTGCACAAGATCCACGGATTGTGGATACCAGCATGCATGTCGACCGGAGTCTCGATGCGGCTCGACACACATCGGGCAGCGCCCGTGATATCGAGACCACATGTTGCGAGCCAGAAGTTCTCGGCTGAGACTGGGACGTCGGGCAGCCAGGCGCGTGGTCTCGAGAGGCCGAGCGTGCAGAACGACTACGTAGGAGAGAACTCGTGACCGGTTTCGAAGACAAGCCTTTGATCAAGGAGGTTCGACTTGCACGCGCACGTGCCGGATTCAGTTGGGCCGGCTTGGCCGAGGCCATCGACATGCCGGTGGCATGGACGGTGTCGGCACTGTACGGCCAGCATCCGCTGAGCGTCGCTCAGGCCGATGTGCTCGCAGAGAAGTTGAACATGCCCGAAGGCTCGTTGTTCGAGCTGACCCTGGCCCCCTATCGTGGGTCGCTCGGCATCTCCTCGGACCCCACGGTCTACCGATTCCACGAGGCGCTGGAGGTGTACGGCCCGGCGCTCAAAGAACTGATCGCCGAGGAGTTCGGCGACGGCATCATGAGTGCCATCAACTTCACGATGAACATCGAACGACGCCCGCACGATGACGGAGATCGTGTCGTGGTGACGTTCGACGGGAAGTTCCTCGACTATCGATGGACCGAGTAGACCTGGCGTGCTTCGGAACTCGGCCGTCTGTCGTTCGGCCCGTCTTTATCTGATTCCTAGCTCGATCCGTTTCCGGTCCCGTCGCTGCGTCGGAGAAGTTCCAACACCAGATCTGCTGCAGCGCGCATCCCCTCTGCTGTCGGATGGAACGACCCGGCGAGAAGTCCGTTGGGTCGGAAGCCGTGAACCCAGGGTTGTGCGGTACCGGTACCGTGGCCGGACTCGAAGGACGACGCGGACACGATCTCTGCCCCGGTCTTCGCTCCGGCGGCGAGGTAGATGTCGGACAACGTCGCCGAGACGGTGCGGGCGAACGCAATCTCCTCGGCGGTGAGAGGAACGGTGTCGCTGGGAACAGTGGTGTCGTCGACGATCGGGGCGTAGTCGACCACCACAACCCGCGCGTGTGGTGCACGCCGTCGTACCTCGTCGATGATCCTGACGACGGAGTCTGTGGTGTCCGATACGAGACCGTCGGTGATGTCCTTCTTGGACAGCACCTTTCGGAACAACCATCCCGCCGGACGGCCGTACCAGCGGTGCGCTACCCGGTTCGCCGCAGCACACCCGAGCAGTGCGCCGAGATAGCCCAAATCGTTTCCACCGACGGTGATCGTCACGAGATCGGTGGAGGTTCGGACTGCGTCGATCTGTGGGGCGAACCGCGTCGTGGAGACTCGTTGCTTCTTCTCGAGGATCGTGGCCGTGGTGGCACCCGACACCGTTGCATCCGTGAGCGCGGCACCCAGGTCCTCGGCGATGAGGTGTGCGTAGTTTCTCCCGGACCGCATTGCCTTGTCGTCGATTACGGGTTCGATTCCGGGTCCGGCAGCGAACGAGCTGCCCAAGGCGACCATGTCGGAGTACGTGCGTGTGCCCGGCATCCGAGGTGATGTATTCACCACTCCACTGTGGCTGATGCCACGGCCTGCGTCCAGCCGCTTCGAGCACACCCTCTCGATCACCGAAGCTGATTCACCAACGGGTCAATGGATGTCACGCAGTGGGATCGACGAAGATGTCGAGAGAGATGGGTTCTTCCTCGATGATCGAGACCTCGCCGCGGAATCCTGAGCCCTCGGTCATTCGCCGACGCGCCGCCGTACGGCTCCCATGCCGCGGCGAATGTCAGTAGTGGGTCCACTGAGTCGAGAGTGGTCATCGTTCGCTCGTCCTTCGTTCGTTGTCATCCGATCTTCGGTTACATATTGACACGAAGGCGTTCCTAGTTGATGGTGAAATGAGAACGGTGCCGTTCCTATTTGGTGCCGATGACGGAATGTGGAGGAAAAGTCATGGCGTCGAGCGCACTGATGTCTCGGAAGTGGGTGACGGGCCGGGCGGTCGGCCGCCGGATCGAGGAACTCGACCCGGTTGTCGGAAACGAGGAAGCCACCCACCTGAGCCTCGAAGTCCGTTACGGGGATGCCATTTTCGCTCATGCCGCATACACCGTGGCCTTCGCCCGACAGGTGGCGATTCCGTCGATCGCGCGAATTCTGTACCGAACCGGTACCGGCGACATGATGCACGACGTGCGCAGACGCAACGACGACACGCTGCTCTTCTTCGGAGAGATGCTCCATCACGGCCACTCGAGCGAGTACGGCCGATCGTTCATCGACCGGATGGAGCAGATCCACTCACGATTCGGCATCACCGACGACGACAAGCTGTACACGCTGGGATCGCTGGCTTTCGAGCCGGATCGTATCGTCGAACACCTCGGGTCGAACGTCTTCACCGACAACGAGCGCGAGGCGCGTTTTCACTTCTGGCGCCAGGTCGGCGAATACATGGGACTCGACGTTCCGCAGACGCGGAAAGGGTTCTTGCGCTGGACCTTCGACTACGAGGCCCGCTACGAGCACACCGACGGGGCCCGCAAGATCGTCGATCAACTGTTCCTCGATTGGCGGGAGCGGTGGTTCCCCGGTCACACGAAGCGCTTCGCGGACGGCATTCTGCTGTCGGTGTTCAGCGAAGACCTGCGTGCACTCCATCGGCTGCCCGACCCATCGGCCGGCTACCGGCGGGTGGTGCCGCCGGCAATCGGTGCCTACCTGGCATTTCAGGGCGTTCGCCCGCATCGGCCCCACCGATCCTGGTCCGATCACTTCGGAACGCGTCATCCCAAACCGCTGGACATACCGACGCTCGGCCACCGCAAGGCCGTCACACGCAGCATCCGTCCGACAGGAGAAAACCGTTGAGCAGCAATGGTATCGGCTTGCCGCTGACGGTGTGTGAGGCGTTTCAGCGGACAAGGAAGATCGACCCGATGCTGTGGCGTTCCGTACTCCGGGCGACGCTGTTGCGGTGACGTGGGCTCAGTACGACTCGCGGGTACGCGCTGTGGCCTCGGGGCCGTGGGATCGCACGAGGGTCTTACCGTCCGCGGTGCGCAGCTCCGAATCGAGAAGGCAGAATCGGCGCCCCCGTCGCACCAGGGTGGTCTCGATGATCAACTCGCCCATGGACAGCGCGGGGGAGCGGATGAGATCGACATCGATGTCGGCGAGATAGCAGTCCTGAACTGCTTCGGTTCAACGGTCCACCGGCCAGCGCTCATGCCAGGAGACCGTGCCGCGAAGGACCTACTCGGTGACGGAGCCGACTCCGCCGGCGTGGGGAAATACGCCCCGTCGAGCAGAGATACGTTTCTCTCAGTGGACGGAGGAGCTCGCCCTCCTCGATAGTGGGTCCTATGGACACGCTGAACCCCGATATACCGGATGACGTCTTCGCGGACGTGTTGAAGCAGATCTCGCAGTTCGTTCGGTCACGTGTCGTGCCGCGTGAACTCGAGATCATGAACACCGATTCGATTCCGGAGGATCTGCGTAAGCAGGCTGCGGAGATGGGATTGTTCGGGTACGCGCTTCCGCAGGAGTGGGGCGGGCTCGGTCTCAATCTGATTCAGGATGTCGAGTTCGCGATGGAGCTCGGTTACACCTCGTTGTCGTTGCGATCGATGTTCGGTACCAACAACGGGATCGCCGGGCAGGTGCTCGTGGGCTTCGGTACCGAGGAGCAGAAGGCGAAATGGTTGCCGGGCATGGCAACCGGCGACATCGTCGCCTCCTTCGCTCTCACCGAGGACGGGGCCGGATCCAATCCGGCGGGACTACGGACCACCGCGAAAGTCGACGGCACCGGGTGGGTCATCAACGGCAGCAAGCGCTACATCACCAATGCACCGATCGCGAACATGTTCGTCGTCTTCGCCAAGCTGGATCCGAAACCGGAGCGCGGCAACGGTATCGCGGTATTTCTGGTTCCTGCCGACACGGCTGGGATCGAGGTGGGCGTCAAGGACGCGAAGATGGGGCAACAGGGCTCCGGCACCGCCGATGTGAACTTCACCGACGTACGCGTCGAGGCCGACGCATTGGTCGGCGGGAACGGCGACATCGGGTACAAGGCGGCGATGACGTCTCTGGCGCGGGGGCGAGTGCATATTGCTGCGCTGGCCGTCGGTCAGGCGCAGCGGGCATTGGACGAATCGGTGTCGTATGCCGCGGCGTCCACGCAGGGCGGTGAGCCGATCGGTAACTTCCAGTTGGTGCAGGCGATGATCGCCGATCAGCAGGTCGGTGTCATGGCGGGCCGGGCGATGGTGCGTGAGGCTGCGCGGGCGTGGGTGCAGGAGACCGATCGGCGTATCGCTCCCTCTGCGGTGAAGCTGTTCTGTACCGAGATGGTCGGCAAGGTCGCCGATCTGGCCGTCCAGATCCACGGCGGTGCAGGATACATGCGTGAGGTTCCGGTCGAACGCATCTACCGTGACGTGCGATTGCTCCGGTTGTACGAGGGCACCAGCGAGATTCAGCGGTTGATCGTCGGTGGCGGCCTGATTCGAGCCGAACAGAAGCGCAACTCGTGAGCGCACCACGCGAAGGCTTCACCGTGGTCTAGGGACCCGGTGCTATCGGCACAACCGCTCAGGGCGACAATCGGTTCTATGGCTGATACGACGTCGTTTCGACTACACCGCTCCGACCATGTCGGATTCTCCGTCGGTTCCCTCGATGACGCCCTTCGGTTCTGGATCGACGGTCTCGGAGCGACCCTCGAACGCACCGGTGAGATGGGCGGAGAGTTTCTCGGAGAGGTCACCGGGGCGCACGGCGCGACGGTCCGGATGGCGGTGGTCTCCGTTGCGGGTCAGACGATCGAGCTGTTGGAATATCGCAACGTGGAGGGGGAGCCGGGGTCGTCGCGACCCTACGATCCGGGTTTCGCGCATCTTGCTTTCGAGGTCGACAACATCGATCCGGCCCAGACTCGCATCGCGGACTTCGGATGGACGGCGCAGGGAACTCCCCAACCCATTGCCGGCGGTGCCAAGGTGGGCACCCGCGTCATGTACGCAGTGGGCCCGGACGGCGAGACCATCGAATTCATGGAGCCGCCGCAGTGACGACCAGGCCGGGCTGCAAAGAAGTCATGTACCGCAGAAAGTCCGAAAACCGGCACTGAACTTCTCGGGCGCAGGCAGGGCGTAGTCCGACCGGTCGTCGCGTCGATCGAACGGTGACGTGACGACGTCGAGCATGCGCTCGAAAGGTTCGAGATCGCCCTCGGTCGCGGAATTCAGGGCAGCGTCGACCAGATGGTTGCGGGGAATGTATGCCGGGTTGACGCGATCCATGCCGTCGGCGACAGATGAAAGGTCCTGTCTGCGTGCCGAAACCGCATTGCGCCAACGCTCGAGCCAATTTCCGGACGCATCGGGTGGAACGAGCGCCTCGAACGGAGCCGTGTTCCCGCGCAGATTCTCGGCGAGGGCGCGGAAAGTCAGGGTCCAGTCGGCACGATGATCGGTCAGCAACCGGTGCAGGTCGTCCACGAGTGCCGCGTCCACGCCGTCGTCTGCCAGGCCGAGCTTGAGGGCCATCGCGGTCGAGTAGTGGTGTCGGTAGCGGTCCCCGTACGTGTCGAGGACCGCGGTGAGGGCTGTGATGGCGGTGTCCGGCGTCGAATTCACCAGTGGCAAAAGCGTTTCACCGAATCGGGCCAGATTCCATCCGAGAACCGCAGGCTGATTTCCGTAGGCATAGCGTCCGCTGTGGTCGATGGAGCTGAACACGGTCGCCGGATCGTAGGCGTCCAGAAAGGCGCACGGCCCGTAGTCGATCGTCTCGCCGGAGATGGTCGTGTTGTCGGTGTTCATGACACCGTGCACGAATCCGACCGACATCCACTGGGCTACGAGGGACGCCTGAGCATCCACGACGGCCTCGAAGAAGGCGAGGTAGCGATCCTCAGGTGCACCCTCGACGATTTCAGGGTAGTGGCGGGCGATCGCGTAGTCCGCGAGGGTTTGCGCGAGTCCTTCCCGCCGGACGGCGAACTCGAAGGTGCCCACCCGCAGATGGCTCGACGCAACCCTGGCGAGCACCGCGCCGGGTTGCGGCCCTCCTTCTCGCAGTACCTGCTCACCGGTCGTGACGACGGCGAGTGAACGCGTGGTGGGAATGTTCAGTGCGTGCATGGCCTCGCTGATCAGGTATTCGCGCAGCATCGCTCCCAGTACCGCGCGCCCGTCACCGCCACGCGAGAATGGTGTAGCGCCGGACCCTTTGAGATGCAGATCGACTCGATGGCCCCGATCGTCGCGAAGCTCACCGAGTAGCAGCGCTCGACCGTCGCCCAGGAGGGGCTGGAAGTTGCCGAACTGGTGACCCGCGTAGGCCATCGCCACGGTTGCAACCTCGGCCGGAGGAATCGACCCGGACAGCACGCCCGCCCCTTCCGGAGTCCGCAGCGCCGCCGGGTCGAGCGCGAGTGACCGGGCCAGGCCGTCGTTGAGGACCAGCACCCGAGGGCCCGGTGCGTGAGTGCCCTGCCACGGCACCGTGACGCCGGGAACCTCGTCGGCCAAGGTGGTCTCGAACCCGAATGCAGGAAGATTCGTGGTCGCGACTGCGGGGTCGTTCGAGGTTCCACTCATGATTCAAGGGTAGCCACGAATCGCTGCATCCCGTCCAGCGCCAGGTGACCGATGCCTTTCGGGGTTGATCAGGTCCGAAACGACGGGATGCGCGTCATACTCGTCGTATGGCCGACTTCAACCAGATGATCATCGACGAGTTCCGCAGCAACGGCGGACATGTGTCCACGGCGGGCTTCGGCGATGCGCTCGTCGTTCTGCACTCCATAGGTGCCAAGAGCGGCGAGGTTCGGTTGAACCCCTTGATGGCGATCCCGGAGGACGGAAGCTGGCTGATCGTCGGATCGGCCGCCGGCTCACCCAAACACCCTGCCTGGGTGCACAACCTGCGTGCACACCCCGCCATCGACGTCGAGATTCCCGGAGACGGTGCGGTCCGGACCATCGCAGTGACGGTGTCGGAAATCCCCGACGACCAGTGGGACGAGAACTGGCAGAAATTCTTGGACGCGTCCGAGGGCTTCGCGAAATACGTCGAGACAGCCGAGGGACGACGGTTTCCGATCTTTCGGCTGACTCCCGCCTGACCCACGACTCCGGTCAGAGCGCTGTGCGCTCGAACACCGCCGCCAGTCCTTGTCCTCCACCGATGCACATGGTTTCGAGCCCGTAGCGGACCTCGCGCCGATCCATTTCCCGAAGCAGTGTCGCCAGAATTCTGGCCCCGGTTGCGCCTACGGGATGGCCGAGCGAAATGCCCGAACCGTTGGGGTTGAGTCGCGAATCGGTGGGCTCGATCTCCCAGGTCCGAAGGACCGATAGTGCCTGAGCCGCAAAAGCTTCGTTCAGTTCGATGACATCCATGTCGTCGAGTCCCAGATCCAGTCGGCCGAGCGCGGCTCGGCTCGCGGGCACCGGTCCGATGCCCATCGTGCGGGGCGGCACGCCTGACACCGCCCACGACGCGAGTCGGGCAAGCGGTCGAAGGCCCAGCTCGGACGCGACCTCGGGGGTCGTGACGATGCACAGCGCCGCGCCGTCGTTCTGGCCGCTGGCGTTTCCCGCAGTAACAGTCGAATCGGGGTCGACCCGGTGGCGTATCGGACGCAGTGACGCCAAGCTCTCCATGGTGGTGTCGGCGCGCGGGTGTTCGTCGATGGCAACGACTGTGGGCTCCCCTTTCCGATTGGGAACCGACACGGGGACGATTTCCTCTTCGAAGACGCCGTTCGCTTGCGCTGCGACTGCTCGACGATGCGAAAGAACTGCCAGCGAGTCCTGGTCTGCGCGGGAGATCGAGAATTCTGAGCGTAAATTCTCCGCGGTTTCGATCATTCCGCCGGGAACCGGGAAGTTCGCTCCTCCTGCGGTGACGCGCGCGCGGGCCAATCGGTCGGCCAACTGGACCGATTCTGCCTTGACGCCCCATCGCATGCCGGTCGCGTAAAACTCGGCGCTGCTCATCGACTCTGCCCCGCCGGCCAGAACGAGAGTGCTGGCTCCGGTTTGAACCTGCATGCACGCGTTGATGATTGCTTGCAAGCCGGATCCGCATCGGCGATCGATCTGTTGCCCGGGGACCTCGATGCCCAGTCCGGCCTGCAATGCTGCCACTCGGCCGAGTGCGGGTGCTTCTCCGTTGGGTGACGCTTGGCCGAGGATCACGTCATCCACGCGGCCGGCCGCAATGCCGGTGCGATGCATTATTTCTCGGATGACAGTGGCCGCGAGTTCCTCGGGGGCTATGTCTCGGAAAACGCCTCCGAACCGTCCGACGGGTGTTCGAAGCGGTTCGCAGATGACGGCGTCTGGCATGTGCATTCCTAACTGGAGGTCAGTGTTCATGGAGATCGAGTTCGAAACAGAGCCCGCCACGTCGATGCTGCGGCCCCGGCCAACAGCCCGCCCGTGAGGTAGAAGACCGCACCCGCCCCGGCCGAACCGGCGAAGGTGCCTGCGACGAGGGGGATGACTACTTGACCGAGGCGATTACCCGTCAGACGAAGCGAGAGAGCAGACGCACGGTTACGTGGGTTCACCAGTCCGGCAACCCAAGTCATGGTCAGGGGTTGCACAAGCCCCCAGAAGAATCCGGCGATCGCGATCAGTACACCCACTACCCATTGGTTCGGCAGGATCGGGACCAGAACCATGGGAAGAGCAGAGCAGAGGCTCCCGGACATCAGAAGCCACTGTCTGGGAGCCACTTTCAACAGCTGAGTGAGCAGCGTACGGGAGATGATGGCGGCGACGGAGCGAGCTGTCAAGATGACTGTCACGACTACGACGCTGTACCCGTACTGCTCGCCGAAGACCGGTAGGTACGCGGTCATCAGGTCCATCGACGTCAGAATGATCAAACTCGAAAATACTGCTGGACGCATGCCCTTTGTTGTCAACATCGTTCGTGTGGACTGTTTTTCGTGCTGCTTGCGCGCGCTGACCGAGGCCCCGCTGATACTCAGTGAGGGTGCCAACGTGAGGATCGACGCCACGACCGCGACGCCGAACATGGCGATCAAGGCTCCTTGCGTATCCACGTGGCCGACGTCGCTGCGTGAGGCGATGAAGCCGACGATCGGTATTCCGATCGACTGGCCCACCGATATCCAGACCGTCAATCCCCCGAAGCGCCGGTCGTAGTCGTCCGGCTTCGACCGGACGGGAATGTAGCCCTGGCTGGACACCATGGTCAGGATGTGGCTGAAGCCGAGCAAGATACAGCCGGCAGCCAGTACCACGATCCCCGAGCTCACGATGACGACTGCGACGGCGATGAGTGAGATCGCGGTGCCCAGGCGCAGCATGGTCGCCGCCCGGCGCCCGTCGACCGCCCGTCCGATCTGCATTGCCGCGACCAGTGGAAGCAGCGAATACAGGGCCGTGAGGACTCCGACCGTCAGGGCATCACCGCCGAGTTCCAAGGCTTTGTAGGTGATCATCACACGTACTGCTGCGTATACCGCTTGGATGAGTGCCGTTGTGGCACAGAGCATCACAAACCAAGACTTGATCATCTTCGCTCAGTGTCCCTTGCCGGCTTCGACGCGACCGACAGGGAGGTCACTCATTCGAGAAGTTCTCGATTTCGTCGGCTCCTGCCGCCCGAAGGTCGGGCTCCCGTTCGCGAATGCGGCTGGCGCGGGCCACGTGTTCGGCGGTCAGTCGCCCGGCTTCCCCTGCATCTCCTCGTTCGATCGCGGCGAGAATGCCGTCGTGATCGTGCTGAAGCTCGGCCGCATCTGCGGGCCGACGCCACACGGTGGTGCCGGGGGTGAAACGGGCCCACAGAAGTTCGAGGTGCTGAACGATCAGTGGGGACGTCTGGCCGTAGATGGCGAAGTGGAAGGCTCGATTGAGAACCGAGAGTTCGGCCGGAGTGCTGGTGCCCGCTTCCTGGGCGGCGGACAGCTCTGCATGTGCTGCCCGGATCGCGTCGAGTCCACGCGGCGTCATTCTCTCCACGGCCATCTCGGCGGCCGTGCGCTCGGCCGCGGCACGGAGGCGATAGAGGTCGCGGGCGGTGTCCGGCGTCATTTCGCGCACCGACGCACCCTTGTGCGCGTCGTAGGAGACGACCCCGTCGGCCTCGAGCATCCGCAGTGCTTCGCGAACCGGCGTGGCGCTGACTCCGTATCGCTTGGCGAGAACGGTCTGCTTGATCAGCTCGCCGGGCTTGATCGCACCGCTGGCAACGTCTTCCTTGAGGCGATCGACTACGTATTTCGTCCGGCTCACTGGCGGGGCGGAACTGGAGACGCTCATGCCGGGGACCTCTCTTCGTGCGAAGTGCGCTCTATTTTGTCTACACCATCGTGTGTTGACCTTACGCCTAAACAGTCGGTTTCACATGGACTATGGACAGTAGACAACACTCTATAGAGTGTGTAACGTGCATCACCAGCGCAGGGGAGTGTGACCGGCAACTCGCTGTTCGATAACGATGCAGGCCCATCCCACCGGCGAGACAATCACTGACTAGACCGATTACGGAGATGCGAATGAGCTCCCAGGACAATCTGACACTGGATATCGCCGACTGGATCGTGAGGCAGAGCAATGCCCCACTCCCGGCGAACATGGATCATCATGTTCGGCGCATGCTCCTCGATCACTTGGCCGGCGTAGCCGCAAGCGCGGTAGGAGATGTGTCGCGCGCCGTCGGGGTGCACGTCTCGCGGTCATACACAGGCTCCACGTCCACTGCGATCGGTCACGGTCGTACGTCTGCCCTGGGTGCAGCACTGCTCAACGGAACCAACGGCCACGGAATCGAGTCGGACGAGGGGTACACACCGGGTTCGATGCACCCGACCTCGGTGGTCTTTCCGGCCGTGTTCGCAGTCGCTCAAGAGCGTGGGATCAGCGGTGAGCGCGTCCTGATCGCCTCCGCCATCGGAATGGAGCTGGCCTGCAGAATTGCCGACGCAGGCCACCCCGCAACGCGTAACCGCCATTTCCACAACACCCCGATCGCCGGAGTCTTCGGGGCTGCTGCCGCCGTCGCGGTTCTGCTCGAGCTCGACGCGAACGGCGTTGCCAACGCGCTCGGCCTCGCCGGCTCGCACGCCAGCGGCGTCTTCGAGTTCCTGGGCGGTTCGGCCGAGGTCAAGCGCTTCCATCCAGGCAAAGCTGCCCGTGACGGCATCGCCAGTGCCGACTTGGCCGAAGCCGGCCTCACCGGGCCCACCACCATCTTCGAGGGTCGCGACGGTTACTTCGCCGCCTATGCGGGGGACGAAGGCACGGACTGGTTCGCCGACACCCTCACCCGAGGACTCGGTGAGGACTGGGTTCTACTGCGCACCTACGTGAAGCCGTATCCGTGCTGCCGACACCTGCACGGTGCGATCGACGCAGTCCTGGCGATTCGGAACGAACACGCCCTCGATGCAGCCGACATCAGCTCGATCGACGTCGGTACGTTCGCCATCGCCACCCGGCACGCCGGCCGGGTTCTCGACACCATCCTGCAGGCGCAGCTGAGTCTTCCGTTCACCGTCGCCGTCGCTGCCGTCCGCGGAGCCGTCACCATGACGGACTTCGCCGAGACCACCCGGCAGGACGCGGAGATCGTCGCGCTCATGGACGCAGTGACTGTTCGCCTGGACGAGGCCGCCGAGGCGTCGTACCCCAAGACCGGCCGCCCGGCCGAGGTTGCGATCACCACCAAGGACGGACGTCGTCTGGTGCACCGCGTCGAGCAGCCGTACGGGGAGCCGACCAACCCCATGTCCGACGCCGATCTCGAGCTCAAGGCTCGCGGACTCGTCGAGCCGCTCATCGGTTCGGACGGGGCCAAACAGCTGATCGAATCCTGCTGGAATTTCGACACTCTCGAATTCTTCGACGATCTCGACGCCGCAGTGCGCGCGTACTCCACCACCACCTAAGACATCCACTTCCGCCGGTCATCCGTCGGATACAGAAAGGACCTCTCATGGAGGTTGCAGTTCACGACCTCGAACTCGCTTACGGCGATTTCGTAGCCATCAAGAGTCTCGACCTGATCATCCCGGACGGTGAATCGGTGGTCCTGCTCGGCCAGTCGGGTTGCGGAAAGACCAGCACGATGCGCTGCATCGCCGGTCTCGAAATGCCCACCGGTGGAACCATTTCGATCGGTGACAAGACGGTGTTCGACGGCAACTCCGGACGCGTCGTACCGGTGTACAAGCGCAACGTGGGCATGGTCTTCCAGTCCTATGCGGTGTGGCCGCACAAGACCGTCCTCGAGAACGTGGCCTTTCCGCTGAAGATGAAGGGCGTGGCGAAGTCCAAGCGTCGGGCAGAGGCGCTGGCCGTACTAGAACTCGTCGGACTCGCGCACCTGGCCGACCGCGGAGCGAGCATGCTCTCCGGTGGACAGATGCAGCGCGTCGCACTCGCACGTTCCATGGCGATGGCCCCGAGCGTGCTTCTGCTCGACGAGCCACTGTCCAACCTCGACGCCAGGCTGCGCGACGACCTCCGTGTCGAGCTCCGCAGGATCCAGACCGAACGTGGTCTGACGAGCCTCTACGTCACCCACGATCAGCAAGAAGCGCTCGCTCTGGCCGATCGCATCGCGATCATGCAGGAGGGCCGCATCAGTCAGCTCGGCACTCCCGAGCAGATCTACGGGTCGCCGGTGAGCGCCTCGATCGCCAGCTTCCTCGGCGTGACCAATGTCTTCTCGGTCGCGGCCGACTCGACGTCTCGATCGCTTCACCTCACCGGGTCCGAGGTTGTGCTTCGGTCCAGCTCCGACGTGCCCACGGCGGCATCGAGTGCCTGCATTCGACCCGAAGACATTCTCGTCACCCTCGATCAGCCGCGTGACGTTGCCTCGGCCGCAGGCCATTCCGACACCAATCTCCTCGACGGTGTTGTCGAGATCGCCGTCTTCCAGGGCGCAACGATTCGATGCAAGGTCAAGCTCGACGGCGGAGTTCAGCTCGACGCAGTGTGCGCACCACCTGCCGACGGTGTGCTGGCGCCGGGCGCGCGTGTCAAGGTCACCATCGCGGCAGACGCGGTCAAGGTTCTGCCCGACGAAGCACCGGTCGTGGATTCCCGAGTGGCGGTAGCGGCATGAGTGCGTCCCTTCTCGAGAAAGCGGCACCGGAGGCACCGCTTCCACTCGTACCGCGTAAGCGCAACAAGAAGATCGGCCGTCGCGGCAAGTTCGGAAGCCTCCCCCTACTGCTCGTCGTCGCATTCCTCGTGCTCGTACCTGCAGGCTTCGTCCTGCTTGCTGCGTTCAGCGAAACGGTTCCGCGCCCCGGAAGCATCTCGTTCGATCTCACGCTGAAGAACGTCGACGTTCTCCTCGAGGCCGGCGTCCTCGGAGCGACTGCGAACTCGCTGTTGATTGCGGTGTCCGCGACAGCGATTGCCCTTTGCATCGGCGGTTTCCTGGCATTCATCACCGCCAGAACGAACGTCCGCGGAAAGTCCTTCGTCTTTCTCATCGGCCTGATGCCGATGTTCCTGCCGTCGTACGTGGGTGCATTGGCGTGGTCGATTCTCGGAAGTCCGGGAGCGGGTCTGCTCAATGTCGGAGCCCGCGATCTGGGGATGGGCAGCCCGGTGAACATGTACTCCACCGGTGGTGTCGTCATGGTGTTCGCCATGTATTACGCGCCCTACGCCTTTCTCCTCATTCATGCCTCGATGTCGCTGATGAACCCCGACCTCGAAGATGCATCCAGCGTGCACGGAGCGTCCACCTGGCGCACGATTCGGTCGGTCACCACCCCGCTGGCCCTGCCGGCGATCATGGGTTCGGGGTTGTTGATGTTCATCTTGATCCTCGAAAACTTCCCTGTTGCACAGGTATTGGCCACCCCCGGGCAGATCGACACTCTGCCCACCTTCATCTACAGGTTGATGAACACCTCGCCGTCCCGCGGTAACGAGGCATCGGTCATCGCGATCGTTCTGGTTGCCGCCGTCATTGCCATCACGATCGTGCAGCGCAAGGTGTTGGCGAAGCGCTCGTACACCACGGTTTCGGGCAAGGGAGTCAAGGCTCGCACCCTCGACCTCGGCAAGCTGCGCACACCGGCACTGCTGCTGGCGTTGCTGTATTTCGTTCTGGCGATCGTGCTTCCGCTGCTCGCCCTGTTCCTGTCGGCCATCCGCAGCTCTCCGTACATGCAGTCGTTCGGTTCCTTGACCGAGCCGGGCGCACTGGATATCACCTCGTTCACGGACGTGTTCTCCTCGGAGACCTTCCACACCGCAGCGACCAACAGTGTCCTGGTGTCGGTCATGGCGGCAGCAGGCGGAACGGTGCTGGCCTTCCTTGTGGGATACACCGTCTACCGCACCAGCTCGTATGCACGCGGTCTGCTCGAAGCGCTGTCGATGGTGCCGCTGGCCATCCCGGCAATCGTTCTCGGTATCGGATTGCTCTGGACGTGGTTGGTCATGCCGGTCCCGGTGTACGGCACGCTCTGGGTTCTGATCATCGGCTTCGTCGCGGTGCAGATGCCACAGGGCTTCCGCGGTATCGCTGCTGCCATCCAGTCGACGGATCGCGATCTGGAAGACAGTGCAGTCCTGTTGGGCGCACGCCGCTTTCGGGCCATCAGCTTCGTCACGATTCCGCTGCTCCGCGTCGCGGTGTCCTCGACGTTCCTGATGCTGCTGATGCTCAGCATGCGAGAGCTCACCGTGCCTCTGTTCCTGTACACCACCGACACCCGCATTCTCTCGATCGCCATCTACGACCAGTTCGAGAACGGTGGAGCGCTCCGCGAGGCTTCCGCGCTGGCACTGATCTACTGCGCGATCATGTTCATCCTCAGTTACCTGCCGCGCCGGATCGGTGCCAAGAGTGGGTCCGGTCATGCGTAACGCAACCGGCTCGAAAGGAATCGAAATGTCTACTCGAAAGGGACGTCTCCCGCGGGTGGCCGGAGCCCTCGTGGCAGCGACCGCACTCGTCGTGACGCTGACAGCGTGCGGCCAGGAAGGCGGCGGCAAAGACGAGCAAGCGCGCGAGCTGTATCGGGCCTCGGAGGTCGACACCAGCAACGGTCTCGTGATCGACGGGGAACTCGTTGCGGACAAGGCACTCTGGGATGCGGCGCAGGGGGGAGTGGTCAAGCTCTACTCCGGTACCGGAAAAGAAGCCGAGGACCTCACTGCGGCGCGATTCAAGCAGGAGACGGGCCTCGATATCGAGCTGACGCGTTTGCCGACGAACAAGCTCGCCGAACGTGTTCTGTCCGAGCAGGGCGCAGGCAAACTCGGTGCCGACATCGCGCGAGTGACCGATCCGCGAGTGGCGAAACAATTCTCCGAACAGGGTGTATTCGTACCGTATGCAACACCTTTCGACGATCTGCTCCGTCAGCAGAACACCGGTTTACGCGACACCTATCTCAACTGCTACTACTTCGTGAACGCAATGGGATACAACGACGCGATCATCGAAGAGGATCAGCCCACCCAGTGGGAGGACCTGACCGACCCGAAGTACAAGGGAAAGCTCGGTGTCGTCGCGGTGACCACCGGCGGAACGCTGAATGCGCTGGCCAACTTCCAGATCTCCACACTCGGCGAGGACTTCTTGAAGAAGCAGGGAGAGCAGAATCCACGCATCTTCGATTCGACGTCCACCGAGGTCGATGCGCTTGCTCGCGGTGAAATCTCCATCGCATCGCTGAGCTTCAACAACGCGTTCGCGGCCGAACTCGCAGGAGCACCTCTCGAACTGGTGATTCCCGACAAGGGTGTGTCGGCGTCGGAAAACTTGATGGGCATGACCGCGAACGGTCTCGCCAATCCCGCTGCTCAGGTGTTCATGAATTGGACGATGTCCAAGTCCGGACAAGGATTCGCAGCGGCACAGGGGTTCGTCCCGGCGCGTACCGACATGGACCCGATCAAAGCGGGCGACAAGTACCAGCTGCCGCAGGCGAATTCGCCGCAGTTCCATCTCTTCACCGAAGAGGAATACGACGAGTTCGCAGCGCGAGACGAAGAGATCTGGAAGCAGGCGTTCGGTTACATGGGCTGATCCGGCCCGAATCGAGAGCGATCTCGCAGACTTCATGAATCTATAGAATATCGAGAGAAGGACAATCATGACCGCAGTGATGACCGACCGTGATGCACTGGTGGATTCGGTTCGCGCCTTCGCGAAACGGCACCTCGCCGACGGAGCCCTCGAACGGGCCCATGACCCCGCGTACTCGTGGGACATCGCTCGCCTGCTGGGCGCGCAAGATCTTCTGGGCCTGACCATCGCCGAGAAGGACGGGGGCCAGGGAGCATCGTTGGCCGACGCGGTGGCCGTCATCCAGGAAGTTGCTCGCTCGTGCCCCAAGAGCGCAGACATCCTGCAGGCCGGTAACTTCGGCGCGATCCGTACCTTCGCCGAGTTCGGTACCGAGGAGCAGAAGCACAAGTACCTGCCGGACCTGTTGTCGGGCAACGCCCTGATCAGCCTCGGCATGAGCGAGCCCGGGGCAGGTTCGGCCGCGACCGAGCTGGAGACCTCGGTGACCGAGGACGGTGACGGGTATCGGCTCAACGGCACCAAGATCTGGGGCACGCACAGCGTCGACGCGACACTGTTTCTGATCTACGTCCGCTTCGGCCCCGGCACCCGCAACATCGGCTCCGTTCTCGTCGAGCGCGGTGCCGAAGGACTCTCGTTCGGGAAGCCGTCGAACTACATGAGCGGCGAGCAGTGGTGCCAACTCTACTTCGACAACGTGTGGGTCCCGCGCGAGAACATCCTGCTCGGACCGGGTGGGTTCAAGAAGCAGATGAGCGGGTTCAACGTCGAGCGCATCGGAAACGCCTCGCGCGCATTGGCTCTGGGGCGACTGGCCTTCGACACCGCGCGTGCACACGTGAGTGAGCGGACCCAGTTCGGCCGCACTCTCAACGAATTTCAGGGCCTGCAGTGGAAGTTCGCCGAGGTGGCGGTTGCTCTCGACGGTGCCGAACTGCTGCTCGAGCGTGCCGTCCGTAACGCCGCGGCCGGCCTGCCGTCCGCGTACGAGACCTCGGTCGCCAAGCTCGCCGCCAACGAGGCAGGTTTCCTCGCCGCCAACGAAGCGATGCAGGCCATGGGTGCCCTGGGCTACAGCTCCGAATCCCTCGTCGAGTACTGCATGCGTCGTACCCGCGGCTGGATGATCGCGGGTGGATCCATCGAGATGTTGAAGAACCGCATTGCCGAGGAAGTGTTCGACCGGAAGTTCAGTCAGCGTGTACCGAGGCAGGAAGACACCCGATGACCTCGACGCCGGTGGCGGTGCGAAGCATCGTTTCCTACGAGGTCGAGGATAGGGTTGCGGTTCTGACGATCGACAATCCTCCGGTCAATGCGAGTAGCGCAGCGGTTCGGCGAGGTCTGTTGGACGGGCTCGGTGCCGCGAATGCAGACAGTGCGATCGATGCGATCGTTCTCCTCGGAGCGGGCAAACATTTCGTGTCCGGTTCGGATCTGCGAGAGTTCGACGGACCCGTCCCCGAGCCGACACTGCCTACCGTCATCGCGGCAATCGAGGCCTCTGCCAAGCCCGTCGTCGCGGCTATCTCCGGCTCGACGCTGGGCGGTGGCTTCGAGCTGGCGCTCGGATGTGACTACCGAATCGCTGCACCTGGGACCGTCGTGGGATTGCCGGAAATCGGCCTCGGAATGATCCCGGGTGCCGGCGGCACGCAGCGACCGTTGCGCATCATCGGACCCTCACGAACGCTGGATCTGATCACCTCCGGCAAGTCCATGCCGGTGCGATGGGCAGCCGACAACGGTCTCGTCGACAGCCTGACCGACGATGATCTGCGCTCTGCTGCAGTCTCTTTCGCTCGGAATTGCTCGGGCAAGCGTGTTCTGATGGACCTTCCGGTCGTATCGGTCGATGAGCCGGGTGAGTTCGAGCAGACGGCACACGCAGTGCTGACGCGGGGACGCGGACGACCGCAGTACGCGGCGGCGGTGACAGCGATTCTGAACGGCGTGGCGCTGTCTGCGCCGTCCGCGATCGCCTTCGAGCGAGCCGAATTCACCAGACTGCGCAACGGTCCTGAAGCGGCGGCTTTGCGTCACCTGTTCTTCGCTCGACGTGAAACGACGAAGGCGAACAAGCCGACGTCGCCGAGGGAAGTCGACTCGGTGGGTGTCGTCGGCGCGGGAACGATGGGAGCCGGCATCGCCCGCGCCTTCGTCGAGGCGGGGAAGTCCGTGGTCCTCGTGGACAGGGATCCCGACATGGCGGTGCGGGCAATCGAGAAGTTGCGTTCGACGTACGAGCGGTCGGTCGCACAGGGGCGGCTGAGCACGCACGATGTCGACGAGCGCATGATGCTCCTGAGCCCCGGTCGTTCGGTCGAGTCCTTGGACGAATGCGACCTTGTCATCGAGGCTGTCTTCGAGGACATGGCGGTCAAGAAGGAACTGCTGCAACGGCTTCAGCATGTGGTTCGTCCGCACGTCACTCTGGCGACAAACACCTCGTATCTGGATGTCGACGAGCTTGCGACGGCGGTCGATCGTCCCGGTCGGGTAGTGGGTATGCACTTCTTCAGCCCTGCGCATCGCGCGGCGGTCCTCGAAGTGGTGCGAGGGCGCGAGACGTCACGTGAGGCATTGGACCGAGCGTTGACAGCGGCGAACGTGTTGAAGAAGCTGCCGATCGTTGCCGGCGTGTGCGACGGGTTCATCGGGAACCGGATCTACAACGCCTATCGTCGCCAATGCGAGCTGATGCTCGAAGAGGGTGCCTACCCGGAGCAGGTCGACCGAGCGTTGGTCCAGTTCGGTTTCGCGATGGGGCCGTTCGCTGTCTCGGACATGTCGGGGCTCGATATCGCCTGGCGGATGCGGCAGGCGAAGAGTGCCGATCGCAATCCCGCCGAACGGTATCCGGACGTCGCGGACACTCTGTGCGAGCAGGGCCGATTCGGCCAGAAGACCGGCGCGGGTTGGTATCGGTACGTAGACGGTTCTCGAACCCCGATCTCCGACCCGGCCGTCCACGAGCTGATCGACCGATCCTCGGCGAGCAAGGGCATCGAACGCAGTTCGTTCACCGACGACGCCATCGTCGACCGTGTTCTGTTGTCCATGGCGAACGAGGCATCGTTGTTGTTGGCCGAAGGCATTGCCGACCGTCCCGGCGATATCGACCTGATGCTGACACTTGCCTACGGATTTCCCTCGCATGTCGGCGGCCTCGGGCCGTGGGTATCGAACCAGGATCCTGCCGAGCTCTCGCAACGGCTCGAACGTCTGGCCTCGGTGGTCGGATCAGGATTCACCGTCGGTGACCCGGCGGTTCTGCGTACGTAGCCAAGCCACGCACGATGACAGCCACCTCGATCTCCGTCGAGGTGGCTGTCGGCGCATGAACGAGATTTCGAACCATCCGTGTCGTACGAATCGTCCGACTCGGAATCAGCGCCGATCGCGACCTACGAAATCCATTGGGGCCAAGAGCTCGTGGAGCCCACAACTAAAAGGAACAGACCATTGGCAAGAGTGCATCCCGCTGCGGGTACCGGTGAGGTAGCCGACCGAGTCAGAGCCCGCAGAGGCGGCCACTTGACTCCGCTCGATGAGGCCCTGCTGCACAGCGAGCCGTTCGCAGACGGATGGAATATATTGCTCGGTGCCGTCAGGTCCAGCATGGCGTTGCCCGGTGTGCTCCGAGAGCTCGCGATCTGCCGCATCGCCGCGTTGAACGGCGCCGACTACGAGTGGCGTGCGCACGCCCCGATCGCACACGCAGAGGGGCTGACGGACGAGCAGGTTGCCGCCCTGAGACTCGGCGCCGACACCGCGCCGCTGGAGGACGATCATCAGCTCGTCCTCGCCTACACGGACGCGATGACGCGGTCGGTCACGGTGCCGGACGAGCTCAGCGCGGCCGTTCACAAGCGTTTGGGCACACAGCAACTCGTTGAGCTGACCGGCACCATCGCGGCGTACAACATGGTGTCTCGATTTCTCGTAGCACTCCACGTCGGCCACGCCGAGTCGGCGGACACGTCCGAATCAACGGAAAGCGAAGTGACGGCATGACCGGTCGATTGGCAGGCAGAGTTGCCCTGGTAACGGGAGCAGGAAGTGTCGGACCGGGTTGGGGTAACGGTCGTGCGTCCGCGGTGCGCTTCGCCCAAGAAGGCGCGACGGTCTTCGCGGTCGATCTGAACCGGGAGGCACTCGACGAGACCGTGGCACGCTTCGACGGGCCGGCAGGTTCGATCATCCCCCTGCAGTGCGATGTAACCGATACCGCTGCCGTCGAGACCGTCGTGTCCACGTGTGTAGAACAAGCGGGCAGGATCGACATACTGGTCAACAACGTCGGTGGGTCTCGCGCCGGTGGGCCGGTGGAGATGACCGAAGAGGAGTGGAACAAACAGCTCGAATTCAATCTCACGACAACATTTCTCACGTGTAAGCACGTCCTGCCGCACATGAAGGAGGCCGGCACAGGTGCCATCGTCAACACCGCGTCGACATCGGGCATCCGCTGGACCGGAGCTGCACAAGCGGCGTACGCCGCGTCGAAGGCCGGAGTGATCGCATTCACCCGGTCCGTCGCGGTTCAACACGCTCCGTTCGGTATTCGTGCCAACACTGTAATCCCGGGACAACTGCACACGCCGATGGTCGAGGTTCGGCTCGCCGGTCAACGCTCCGGTGGTGACGTCGTCAAGCTACTCGAACAACGGCTCTCGCGGATTCCGATCGGTTTCATGGGCGATGGCCGAGACACCGCGAACGTCGCACTGTTCCTCGCATCCGACGAGGCACGGTTCATCACCGGTACCGAGATCGTCGTCGACGGCGGCATGTCGGCTCGCTGCGACTGAACCTGTGGGAGATCGCACACGGCAAACGAGCGGCCCCGAACCTGTCGGTTCGGGGCCGCTACGGTTCTGGCCGAGTGTGGGTCAGTGGCCTGCAGCAGCAGCAGACCCTACCGTCAACGACTCGCCTCGGTCGGAGCTCGACACTCGACGCACCAGTGCGTCGAGTGCGACGACGCCTGCACCAGCGGGACGGATGGAGACCGGGTTGATCTCGGCCTCCAGTACGTCTGTGTGGGACACGGCGAGCTCGGAGACCGCAACGATGGTGGCTGCGAGAGCATCCAGATCGCCTTCCGGAAGTCCCCGGTAGCCGGTGACCACCGACAGCCCCTTGACCTCCCCGATCATCTCGTGAGCGGTCTTCGTGTCGACCGGTGCCAGGCGAACCGAGGAGTCAGCGAAGATTTCGGCCAGCACGCCTCCGGTGGACAGTACGACCAACGGTCCGACGTCGGCGCTGACGCGGTATCCCACCAACGCGTCGGCCAAGCCGCGAGGGGCCATCTGCTGCAAGAGAACCCGGTCGACGACGACATCGGGCTGGTGCTCGCCGACGCTGGTGACGATGGATCGAGCAGCGTCGCGCACACCCTGGTCGTCGACCACGTTCAGCACGACCCCGCCGACATCGCTCTTGTGAGGGACTTTGTCCGACAACACCTTCACGACAGCCGGGTAAGCGAAAGGCAGGTTCAGCTCGCCCGCGAGAGAGTCGACGTCGAGTGCGACGGCGGGGCAGAATTCCACGCCGAGCGAACCGAGGAGCTCGCCCGATGCCTTCTCGTCCAGGACGGCGGTCGGTGCCGATGCGTCGACAGCGAACCGAGCTCCGTTCCCGATGGACGCCGGAACGCGACCGTACGTGGCTGCGATGACGTCGGCGCACGACTCCGGAGTGCGGAAGGCCGGGACGCCGGAGGTGTTGAGAAGTGCTGCGGCGTCGGGTGCTTCGGGCAGAGCGAAGGCAACGATGGGCACCGAGTGGTTACCCCGCTCGGAGATCGCCTGCACGGCGAGTTCCGGGTTCAGCCGGGCCGAGGAGCCGATGACGAACACGATCAGATCGAATTCGCCACTCTCCTGCATTGCGTCGAGAGCGTTGGTGACGATGTCGTGTCGTGCGCCGGCCAAGCCGAGATCGGCAATCAGGCTGTGCGGGATGGTGGCTCCGCGCTCTGCCATCGTGGCGACGAGATTCTCACTGGGTCCTGCGATGGTGAGTCCGCGCAGCGCGAGCTGGTCGACCATGATTGCTGCACCGCCGCCGGTGGTCGTCACTACGCCGACTCGAGGGGAGACGGGCGTGGGGGAGACGGGGACGCGTCGCAGCAGGCCGGGTGCTTCGACGAGAGACTCGAAGTTGTAGACCCGAGCGAAACCGCAGGCGCGGAAGAATGCCTCGGACTCGCTGTCCTCGCCGGCAAGTGCTCCGGTATGCGAAACAGAAAGTGCCGCAGCTTCATCCGATCGACCGAGCTTGTAGACCGCGACCGGCTTGCCCGCGGCAGCGGCGGCCTGAGCGAACGACGCGAGGTCTTCCGAATTGCGCAGCGACTCCATGAAGAGGGCGAATGAGGTGACGCCGGGATCGGCAACCATCGACTCGCATAGTGCGCCGAGGGACAGGTCGGCTTCGCCGCCGGTGGAGACCAGTCCGGCGAATCCGATTCCGCGACCGCGAGCGCGGCTGACTAGAGATCCGATGACGCTGCCCGACTGCGACGCGACGAAGATACCGCCGGCAGGGATGTCCGGTTCGCCGAATGCGGCGTTACCCGTGAGCATGACACCAGTGCGTGGGTTCACCACACCGAGGCTGCTCGGTCCGATGACTCGCACGTCGCCCTTGGCCGCGGCCGCACGCAGACGGTCCTCGCGTTCGACGCCCTCGGGGCCTTCCTCGGCAAATCCCGACGAAAGGACTGTGGCGGCAGTGACGCCGAGTCGAGCGCACTCGTCGACGGCAGAGATCGCCGCTTCCGCGCCGGTCATGATGTAAACGTGCTCGGGAACCTCGGGCAGGGCGGACAGGCTGGGCCATGCCTTTTCGCCCTGGACAGTCTCCCTCGTCGGGTTGATGAAGTAGGCGTTCCCGGTATATCCGGCCTGCGCCAGAAATTGCTGCGGACGGGCAGTCGTCTTCTTCGGATCGTTGGATGCCCCCACGATCGCAATCGACTTCGGGTCGATCAGTCTCTGGGCGAACGACCGAGTGCCGTCGGGATCGTTGCGATGTTCGTTCATGGGCTCAACTCCTGGGAGCAATGGGCGGTCGTGGCTTCGGACAGCACGCCTGATGGTGGTGCAGACCACTCGACCGAGGCTGCATGATCTACGTTACACACTCTATAGAGTACTGTCTATCAACATGAGTTCGAGCAGTGGCGATGACGAGGACGCCGAGAACGGCGACAACACGTCCGTCGCGGGCGTGACCAACCGAGAGGATCTGGTGAACAGGCTTGCCGTCGAGCCGTGTCGGGCGCCTGACGATCGACTCGGTCGCACAACCGCGAGCTTCGTGGGGAGACCTGTCGAGGGGTTCACGCAGCGAACATTCGGCGGACACCTGGTTGCGCAGGCTGTGCTTGCAAGCGCTGCGACAGTCGAGGATCCGGAACGCGTAGTGAACTCTCTGCACGCGTACTTTCTCACCTCGGGCTCGCACGAACACCCCTTGCGCTACGACGTCGACGCCGTGCGAGACGGAAGGTCTTTGTCCATCCGAGAAACCACGGTGATCCAGAACGCTCGTAAGCTCACCAGGATCTCGGCGTCGTTCTGTGTGCCCTCTGCGATCGGTATTTCTACCGCCGCGGAAGCCGTTGTGGATCCAGCAGTCCCGGCCCCCGAGACGCTCGAGCCGCTGAATCGGCGTCGTCGTCTCGGTCTGCCGGCCGACGGCATCAAGCTTCCGACTCGCCGGCGTTGGGAGACGGCGTCTCGGCCGGTCGATATCCGGTACATCGACGACTCCCAACGGCGCTGCTTCTGGTTTCGTACCGCAGCCGTCCGCGGTGTCCATCAAAACGTCCACCGGGCGATCCTGGCGTTCGCAAGTGATCGGTCGTTGCTACCCGCCATCGCACACGCACGCGGAGATCTGGCCGGGGCCCACACCATGCGCACGGCGAGTATCGATCACTCGATGTGGTTCCATGCCGACGTGCGGGCCGGCGATTGGTATCTCTACCTCCAGGACTCGCCATTTCACACTCCCAAGTCCGGTCTGGCGCTGGGGTCGATCGTGGACGAGAGGGGTCGCCCGGTCGCTTCCGTGGCGCAGCAGGGCCTGATCCTCGAGTAGTTGTCGCGATCAGCCGTGAGGTTGGGTCGGTGCGTGGCTAGTGTCGGAGCATGACTGCACCAGACGCATCGAACCTGCACCCCATTCCCGGGCAGCCGAGGGTGGTGCTGTTGAAGCCGTTGATTTCCAGCCCGCTCATCGACATCGGCGAGTACACGTACTACGACGATCCGGAGTTCGCCGAGCAATTCGCGACCCGAAACGTTTTGCATCACTACGGACCCGATCGATTGATGATCGGGAAGTTCTGTGCCTTGGCCACCGGAGTCACATTCATCATGAATGGGGCGAACCACCGAATGAGCGGTGTGTCCACGTATCCCTTTCCCATCATGGGTGGTGCCTGGTCCGAGCACTCGGATTTGGTGTCCGATCTGCCGTCGCGGGGAGACACCGTGGTGGGCAACGATGTCTGGATCGGCGGCAACGTCACGGTGATGCCGGGGGTGCGGATCGGGAACGGGGCAGTGATCTCCACCGAAGCCGTTGTCACCAAAGATGTTCCGGATTACGCCGTCGTCGGTGGCAATCCCGCCCGTGTGCTCCGAGAACGGTTCACCGCGGACGAGATTCGGACTCTGCCGGACATCGCCTGGTGGAACTGGCCCATCGACTCGATCACCGAACACATCCGCACGATCTCCGATGGGTCGGTGGCCGACCTCGCTGCGGTGGCAGCGCGATTCGACTGAGTAAGAGTCGACTACCAGCCGCGACTTCTATACCCCTGCATGTGAATTCGAGTCGACCGGTGCCGGTGTGTTGCGGGTGTCGACGCTCGGGTGCTGATCCTGCACGCGCGCGGCCATGGCGATGCCGATCTCGCTGATTTCGACACCGAGGTCCTCGCGAGTTCTGGAATCCGACTCGTACACAAATGTTGTCGATCCGACTGTAGCCCCGCAGTATTCGACTATGCCGCGCTCGATCTGCGTGCGGAACGCGTCGTGCACGCGATGGCGTTCAAAGCTCTCGGCGTCGTCGCCAGCGATAACTACCAGGTGGACGGTGAGTCGGTCCAGCTTCTTGACGAGCTCGACTCCCGGGTTGTACTCGTACGCCCATCCGCTGACGAAGACCCGATCGATCCACCCTTTCAGCAGGGCGGGCATCGACCACCAGTACATCGGGAAGGCGAGAATCAGATGGTCTGCGCGGTCGATTCGTTCCTGTTCGGCGATGACGTCAGCAGGGGTGGTGCCGTTGCCGCGGAACAGGTTCTGATCGGCGATGGCAAAGCGGGGGTCGAAGTTCTCCGCAGCGAGGTCGGCCGTCTCGACAGCTCCGCCAGTGGTGCGGATCGCGTCCGAAATGGATCTGGCGACGGAGTGGGTGAGAGAGTCGGGATCGGAATGGGAGACTACGACAAGAGCGGTCATGGCTGGTCCTTTCGTTGAGGCAACGGCTATGTACCAAGAGTAGGTTACTATTCGTATATAGCGCAAGGAGGTCCGCGATGGCACGCACGAGACTGTCCCGATCGGACAGGTACGACCAACTGGTCGAGGTCTCGTGGGCTCTCGTCCGGGCAGAGGGGGCGGACGCGCTGACGCTGGGCCGGCTCGCCGAACATGCCGGCGTCGCAAAACCGGTGGTGTACAGCCATTTCGGCTCACGTGCCGAGCTGTTGGCGGCATTGTTCACGGAATTCGACGACCGACAGGCGGCGATGCTCGAGGCTTCTCTCGACACAGCGCCCGCGACGTTGAACGGACGCGCGAGCGCTATTGCCAATTCCTACGTGGGCTGCACATTGGCCACGGGGCGCGAGCTGACGGGAGTGCTTGCCGCGCTGGAAGGTTCACCCGAACTCGAGAAGGTCAAGCGCACCGCCGAACACGCCTATTCCGAACGCTGTCGAGAGATCCTGCAGCCGTTCAGTACCCCCGCCGGCCTGTCTGCGCCCTCCCTCACCGCCATCTTCGGTGCCGCGGACGCGCTGTCGCATGCGGCTGTATCGGGTGCGCTCGCTCCCGAGGAGGCAACTGGGGAGTTGGCGGAGTTGATCGTCGCGATTGTCGGTAAGGCCTGACGCGGCAGGCGGGATGGGAGTGTGAATCGGGTCGCGTCTACTGCGACGTATGCGCGTTCGTGACGGGGAACCGGTTGCGCAACGCATCGAGCTGGCGATGCAACTCGTACAGGGCCCGCCTCTGAGTGTGCGCTTCCTCGCTGTGCCACACCTGACTGCGGGAATCTCCGACCCGGGACGCCTTGCGCGCACATCGCTCGGACTCCTCCACGCGAGTCGACGCCGACGCGATCTCGGCAACCAGCATGTCGGCAAACACCCGCGCCTGCGCCTCGTCCGAGCTCTCCGTCATGTGTGTCCTTTCACGAACAGAGCTGAAGTACTCGAAAGTTCGAGTACCGAAGATGAGGATAACCGCTCCCAAAGAGACCGTCTGACCGGATTCGTGAAGATGTGGGCATCGGTGCCGGCGACTGGCTACTACGCGGCGTAGTCGATAGTAGGATCCCATTCATGTCTGCCTCGGATGGATTCGCGCCCTTGCGCGGTGCCTCCGTGGGCGCTCTGTCTGCGCTGGTCACGGCCACTGCACATACGTTCGGCGGCGGGATGTTCCCGTCCGACGCGGCGATAGTGTTGCTGGTGCTCGTCTGCACGGCGGTCGGATTTGCGACAGCGGCATCACCGACTGCAGCGGCACCCCGGGCTCAGCTGCTGGTCGTTCTGGCCACGGCGCAGGCGATCGGGCACCTGTTGCTTACTGCCGTCGACGGTCATCATCACGGATCGATGCTCACCCAGCAGATGCTTGCCGCGCACGCCGTCGCCGTCCTGGCCGGCGCACTCGCCATTCGTGGAGCCGAGCTCGGACTCCGGCGTGCAGTCACCTCGCTGCGCAGGGTTTTGCCTCTACTGGCGGCCCTCGTCGTCGACGAAAATCGCATCGCTCCGCCGCTCCCGGTGTACCGGGTCCCGGAATCGACGCTATTGCTCGACCTCTCGGGCTGCGGGAACCGCGGACCACCGGCTCGAACTGCCTGAGCACAACCCATCGTCTCACCCGCGCTGCTCGTCAGGCGTCGGGTAGTGGGTTGGTGCCGCATTCGATACCGCACATCGCACTCTCGGTGATTCACGCTGCCTCCGCGCGGCCTGGTCCCGTAGGCGATGCCACCTCGCGCATATCTGCGCGCCCACTCATGCCTTCACGAAACGAGTCCTCGTGTCCACACCGGAAATGGAACGCGTCGCCGATCCTTCCCCGCCCACCCGTCCGACCAGCCCTCGCAGTTGGCGTCCGCTGATCTTGCGGCTGCACTTCTACGCGGGCATCCTCATCGCACCGTTCATCCTGATCGCCACCATCAGCGGCGGGCTGTACGCCGTCGCACCGACCATCGAACAACTCATGTATCGGGACTACCTGCACGTCGACGCCACCGGCCCGGCCGTTCCGGTGGCAGAGCAGATACGAGCAGCGCAGGCCGAACAACCCGACCTCACCGTCGCCGCAGTGCGTCCCGCCACCGAGGCGGGCGACACCACCCGAGTGATGTTCACCGACCCCGGCCTCGGTGAATCCAAGCGGCTGGCCGTCTTCGTCGACCCCGCCACCGCGACGTCCGTGGGCGAACTGACGGTCTACGGCTCCTCCAGCGCCTTACCTGTGCGCACCTGGATCTCCGAACTGCATCGCCATCTGCACCTGGGAGAGCCGGGTCGCCTCTACAGCGAACTCGCGGCATCGTGGTTGTGGGTGATCGCGCTCGGCGGCCTCTACCTCTGGTTCGAGCGCTATCGACGCAACCGCGACAAGGCAAGATTGCTCACCTTCGATCGTAAGTCGAAGGGTCGCAACAGGTCCTTGAACTGGCATGGCGTAGCCGGGATCTGGATAGCCGTCGGTCTGATCTTCCTGTCCGCCACCGGACTCACGTGGTCCACCTACGCGGGGGAGAACGTCACCGAGCTGCGTTCGGCACTGAGCTGGACCACACCCGCCATCACCACGACCATCGGTTCCTCCGAGGCGACGACGACAGGTGACCACTCCGGTCACGGCGGTCATTCGATGGACATGTCGGCCGACGCGTCGACGGCCGAAAACAACGTCGGACGTATCGATTCGGTTCTCGACACTGCAAAGGCCAACGGTATCGACGGGGCGGTGGAGGCGTCGATCCCAGCGTCGGACGACATGGCGTTCGTCGTCGCCGAAACCCGTCAGCCCTGGGTGATGTCGAACAACTCCATCTCGATCGACGGCAGTACCGGCACGGTGATCGACACCCAGTACTTCTCGGACTGGCCCCTCGCGGCCAAGCTGTCGGCGTGGGGTATTCAGTTGCACATGGGAACGCTGTTCGGCGTGGCCAATCAGCTTGCCCTGCTTGCCCTTGCGATCGCACTGGCGTCGGTCATCATCCGCGGCTACATGATGTGGTGGAAACGCCGCCCCACCAAAGCAACCGGTCTCACCGCGGGACGCCCGCCGCTGCGTGGCGGTATTCGACGCATCTCACCGATCGCGGCGGTCGTACTGACGGTGGTCGCGGTCGGGGTCGGCTGGTTCGTCCCGCTCCTCGGGCTGAGCCTGGTGGCCTTCCTCGCCATCGACGTCGTGCTCGGGTCGATCCGTCGAACGCGAACCAGAGCCGCCAATTCTGCTGCTTCCCAACACGAAAGCGAACTCGCATGAAGCTCTCCCGACGTACCTCGACGATGGTGGCCGCACTGTCGGTCACCGGTCTGATCCTCACCGGATGCTCCAGCAACGAGCCGGCTGCCGCGGCGAAGGAATCCGATTCCGTCGTCGTCCGCGAGCAATGGGTCAAAGCGGCCGACTCCGGTATGACGGCAGCCTTCGCCGAACTACAGAACACAGGCGACTCCGATGTGCACGTGGTCGGCGCATCGTCACCGGCATCGAGCCGAACGGAACTGCACGAGATGGCAACCGGGGCAGACGGTGCGATGGTGATGCGTCCGAAGGAGGGAGGCTTCGTCATTCCGGCGGGCGGCACGCATGTGCTTGCCGCGGGAGGCGACCACCTGATGTTGATGGATGTGACATCTCCGCTGACTCCCGGAGCCGACGCGGACTTCACCCTCGAATTCGAGGATGCGTCGACGACGACGTTCACCGCGCAGGTCAGGGACTTCTCCGGCGCCCAGGAGAACTACGAGCCCGGCACCATGAACATGGACGGGTCGGCGACCCCTGCGCCGGCGCACGGTGGCTGAGAACGAGAACCGGTCACCACGCTCGATGAGCCGGCGACGCCTCCTCGGAGGAGGCGTCGCCGCGCTCGGCGTCGCGGGCGTGGGAGCCGCGACCGGTTACGGAGTCATCGGCAACCGAGTGGACGAGACGACCACCGGAACCGACACGGTGCCGCACCACGGCATGCATCAAGCCGGAGTCGATACCGTTCCGCCGCAGGCGCACTCGACGTTCGTCGGGTTGAACCTGCAGGATCGCGTCGGGCGCGACGAGCTGATCGGAATACTGAAAGTCTGGACCGAGGACATCGGACGGCTGACAGCCGGTGCGCCCGCGCTGGCCGACACCGAGGCCGAACTTGCGCTTCGGCCTGCTCGCCTGACGGTGACAGTGGGACTCGGCCCCGGTGTGTTCGATGCGATCGGTATGCCGGATCGACGTCCGTCGTGGCTGGCACCGCTCCCGGCGTTCGGGATCGACCGTCTGGAGCCAGGATTCACCGGAGGCGATCTGTTGCTGCAGGTGTGCTCGGACGACCCTGTCACCGTTGCGCACGCTGTGCGGGTACTCACCAAGAACGTTCGCTCGTTGGTGACGATCGCCTGGGCACAGCGCGGATTCCGGCGATCGCGGGGCACCGAGCAATCGGGCACCACAATGCGGAATCTGATGGGGCAGGTCGACGGCACGGTCAATCCAACGGCCGGGAGCACGGACTTCGATGCTCTGGTCTGGGACGACGGTAGCGATCAGCCCTGGATGAAACACGGAACGTCGATGGTGTTGCGGCGCATCCGAATCGAGTTGGACACCTGGGACGAGCTGGACCGACCCGGCCGCGAACTGTCGGTGGGGCGAACCCTCGACACCGGTGCCCCGTTGACCGGAACCGCCGAGTTCGACGAGGCCGATTTCGATGCGACCGATCGATTCGGAATTCCGGTGATTCCACCGTCGTCACATATTGCGCGTGCCCGGCACACGCGCGACGGGGAACGCATCTTCAGACGGGCCTACAACTACGACGACCCACCGGCTACGGGGTCGCTGTCGAACACCGGCCTGCTGTTCGCGAGCTATCAGCGTGATGTGCTCACCCAGTTCGTGCCGATTCAGCAGCGCCTCGACGAATTCGATGCGCTGAACGAATGGACCACGCCGATCGGGTCTGCAGTGTTCGCGATCCTGCCGGGAGTGGCCGAAGGTGGTTATCTGGGGCAGACCTTGCTCGGGTGACCGTGACCCTCTGCTTCAGAACGCTGTCGCCAGGGCGACGCCGAGTGCGGTCAACGTGTCGACGAACTCGGCTTCGGTGAATGTCAGAGTGCCGCGCAGCCACCGGTCGAGAAGTTCGGTCGTGCCGGCGACCATCAGTACGGTGGCTGCTTCGGCGCGTGGGTCTCCGGGATCTGCGTCGAGCACTTCTCGCATCAGTAGCGGGGTGAACCTGTCGACCATCTGCCGGCGTCGGGCATCGAGTGCGGGGTTGGCCGATGCCGCGGTGTACAGCAGGGAGGCCCGTGGATCGGCGGTGAGAGCGCGTACCAGGGCCGCGGCGGTGTGCGCGACGCGGTCCTCCGCCGATCCATGTTGCTGCTCCAGCTCGTTCAGCGCGGTTCCCACGGTATCGATCACGTCGTCGAGGGCGGAGACGAGGATGGTGTCGCGATCTCCGAAGCTCTCGTAGAAGTAGCGCTTGGAAAGGCCGGCCCGGGCGCAGATGTCGTCGACCGTGACGGTGGAGACACCGGACTCCGCTACCGCGTCGAGGCACGCTTCGAGCAACTTCTCACGCCGTTCACGTCGGCGTTCGTCGGCGGCGACGCCTCGGTACGGACGGACGACGGGCGGCATGACTACATCTTGACACGAAGATGTGCTCAGTTGTGCGCGGTGAGCCGAGAACGGGAGTCCGGCCGCTGGACCGGCGTCAGAGCGTTGTCGACGCTCGACAGCGCCAGGCCCATGCTGGTGGTCATTCCTATGCCGGTGGTGACGGTGACGATGTGCACGCGATCGAGGGGTTCTTCGAGCAGAAACTCCGAACCCGGTGCCGAGCAGTACGTGCCCTGCCACCGTTCGGTGACGTCGACGCGGTCGACTCCGAACAGTGACTTCGCTTCCGTGAGCAGCACCTCGAACCCCTCCTCGTTTTGAAACGGGGACGTGGTGATCTCGCGAACATGTGTGTCACCCAACAGAATCGACCCATCGGGCTGCGGGGTGTACATCTGGTGCAGATCGAGTTCGACGTAGTCGGGGTGGTCGGCCTGCAGGCGAGCGGCGACGTCTGCGACGGCGGGAAGGTTCTCGAAGCCCGAGTACCGGAGCAGCGACCAACCGGTGAACAGCGGCGAGGGGAGTGGTGCGCGCACTGGGAGGGTGGCGCGCATCATGTGCAGACGGCATCGCACCAGTCCGCCGCGTTCCGCGTACTCGGGGAACAGTCGATCGATGTCGTGGTTGACGGTGACGAACGTGGTGCCTGCGTGCAGGTCGCCGCGCGAAGTGTGGACGATGCCCGGAGCGAACGACGTTGCAGCGGTGCGCCAGTGGAAGTCCACCCCGCAGTCGGCGAGCCAGCGCGCGATGGCCGGCGCGGCGGTACGGGGGTCCACCTGAACGTCGGTCGGCATGTACACGCCACCCACCACATCGGTGTCGGCAATCGGGAGCCGGTCCAGCACCTCGCGTCGGTCCAACAACACCGTGTGGTCGGGGCCGCGCAACTCGGCGAACTGCTCGAGTACTGCGAACTCGTCCTCGTGGCGGGCAACGCAGTGTGTTCCCGATTCCGCGGCCCAGAAGCCCGCTAGGCGGGCAAGCTCGAGCCAGTGACTGCGACCGGCCCTGGCGTACTCGAGCGCGTCACCGGATTGCGCTGTGATGCAGGCGTGTCCGAAGTTCTGTACCGACGCGCCCGCGACCCGGTCTGCATGATCGACCACTGCCACGGTCAGGCCACGACGGTGAGCGTGGTACGCGTGGGCGAGGCCGACGATCCCGGCCCCGACGACCACGACGTCGTATTTCGTGGTCATCTCAGGCGTCCATGACAGCGGTGAAGGTCATTCGGTCTCCGCGATAGAGCGAACGTCTGTGCTCGATGGGACTGCCGTCGGTGTCGTAGGAGACGCGGCCGAGCAGGAACATCGGTGTCCTCGTGTCGACGGTGAGGAGCGCGGCTTCTCTGGCGTCGGGGAGGACGGTTTCGATGGTATCGACGACGCGTCCGAACGTGATTCCACGCGTGCGTAATTCGGCATAAAGAGACGTTCGGTGATCGAAGCTGTCCGGTAGTCCTGGAATCCGATGCGCAGGGATGCGGGTCGTTTCCAGGCCCACTCGGACGTCGCCGGTGGTGAAGACGCGCTCGAGTTGCACCACCTCTGCACCGACGTCGATTCCGAGCAGATCCGCCAGGGCGTCGTCGGCGCGGAACGTATCCCAGCCCACCAGGATTCGGGTTGCGCTCATGCCTTTCTCGCGCGCTGCCTCGGTGTACGAGCCGATGGCGAGCGGCAGTACGACCTTGGGCTCGGCCACCACCGTCGCGCGCCCACGACGCTCGATTCGACCGGCTACCAACAGTTCTCGGATGGCCTGGCGCAGCGTCTCGCGGGAGACGTCGTATCGATCGGCGAGATCACGTTCCGAAGGAAAAGCGTCGCCTGCGGACATGCCGTCGAGCATCGCATCGAGACTTCCGCGCACGATCTGGTGCTTGAGCACCCGGGGTTCGGTGGTCACAACCATGATCCGACCATAGCATCAATTGGTCTAGACCTAATTGTTGCGCGACGTTCACGATTCGTTCACCCGAGTTCCACGCAATGGTCTATACCAAACGGCAGTCTCTTCCTCATGCCGAACTCCACCACCTCGAACACCAGCATCGACATCGAGCTCGTCGTCCTCGACATGGCAGGAACGACCGTCACCGACGACGGCCTCGTACTCGATGCATTCGACGCCGCGGCGACGGCCGTCGGACTCGCGACAGACGGACCCGAACGTGACGACGCCCGACGCTACGTACTCGACACCATGGGGCAGTCGAAGATCGAGGTATTCCGGGCATTGTTCGGATCCGAGGATCGCGCCCAGGCCGCCAACCGGGAATTCGAGTCTGCCTACGACGCCCGCATCGACGACGGCATCGCGCCCGTTCCGGGTGCGGCCCAGGCCATCACGAAGCTTCGTGAATCCGGCATCAGAGTCGTACTGACAACAGGGTTCTCGGCACCGACACAGAAGCGCATCATCGACACACTCGGCTGGCAGGATCTGCCCGACGCATTCCTCGCGCCCGGTGATGCCGGTCGTGGCCGGCCGCACCCCGATCTCGTCCTGTCTGCTGCGTTGCGCGCCGAGGTCAGTGACATCGCAGCCGTTGCCGTCGTCGGCGACACCTCGAGCGACATCCTGTCCGGTCGCCGCGCCGGCGCATCAGTACTCGTCGGTGTGCTCAGCGGAGCTCACTCCGAGGACCTTCTGCGCGAGGCAGGCGCGACCCACGTGCTCGAGAGCGTCGCCGATCTTCCCCCCATCGTTCTGCCGTGAACACTCACTCGACCCAACCTCACCGAACGGAAACCATTGCCATGAACACCACCTCTCGCCGTCGTGCCGTGACCGCCGCGGCCGTACTGTCTGCTGCAGCTCTCGTCGCTGCAGGGTGCTCCAGTTCGTCCGACGGAGCCACCACCGAGCAAGGGTTTCCCGAAACCATCACGCTCGCTGCGATTCCCGCCGAGAACTCGACCGATCTGAAGGCCAGCTACGATCCGGTGATCACACGGTTGGAGAAGGAGACCGGTGCGAAGGTCGAGTTCATCCAGGCCTCCGATTACGCCGGTGTGGTCGAGGGCCTCATCGCAGGCAACGTCGACATCGCATTCTTCGGCCCGTTCGCCTACGTCGTAGCCGGCATCAACGGGGCCGAGATGACGCCGCTGGGAGCCGTCGTCCAGGACGAGGGTGGCAAGCCCGGCTATCAGTCCTACGGAATCGCCCGGTCCGACAATGCATCGGTGAACGGTCTTGCCGATTACGCAGGCAAGAATGTCTGCTTCGTCGACCCCAGTTCGACATCCGGATTCCTCTATCCGACAGCAGGACTGATCGAGGACAACGTCATCGCCTCGGGTTCGGAGGCCGACATCTCGGCCGCCATGACCCCGATCTATGCCGGCGGGCACGATGCATCGGTACTTGCTGTGAAGGCGGGCGATTGCGACGCCGGATTCGCGTTCGACACCATGGTCGACCGGACGATGATCGACAACGGCGAGATTGCACCCGGCGAGCTGAAGACCGTCTGGAAGTCCGATACGATCGCCGGTTCGCTCTTCGCGGCCAACGACGATCTGGGTACCGACGCCATCGCGAAACTTCAGGACGTGTTCAGCGAGGGTATGAACTCGGATGCTTTCGTCGCCGACGGCATCTGCGCCGAAGAATGCCGCATCACCGACGAGGATGCCTGGGGCGTCGTACCGGCACAGGACAGCGACTACGACGGTGTGCGCAACGTCTGCGAGATCACCGCCTCCGAGAAGTGCAAGGGCTGACGATGTCCACTTCCTTGGACAGGGCCGACGTGGTCGTCAGCGTCCGCAACGTCACCAAGACGTTCGGGTCGACCACCGCGCTTGCGGACGTCAACCTCGATGTGCACCGCAGTGAAATGCTGGTGCTGCTCGGGCTTTCGGGCTCCGGCAAGTCGACGCTACTGCGATGCATCAACGGTCTGCATCCCGTCACCTCGGGCAGTGTCACCGCACTCGACATTCGAGTCGATCTGGCCAACCGTCGCCGGGTGCGCGAACTGCGCAGAGATGTCGGCTTCATCTTTCAACACTTCAATCTCGTCGGTCGGTTGAGTTGCCTCGAGAACGTACTCGTGGGAGGCATCGGCCGCCTGTCGATTCCGCGCTACGGAGCACTCACCTACCCGAAGGTGATGCGAGAAGAGGCTCGGGCCTGTCTCGACCGAGTCGGATTGGCGGACTTCGCCGAACGCCGCGCCGACACTCTGTCGGGCGGGCAGCAGCAACGGGTGGCGATCGCACGCACCCTGATGCAGCGACCGCGGATCGTGCTCGCGGACGAACCCGTCGCATCCCTCGATCCCGAGAACGCGGGGGTGGTCATGGACCTGTTGCAGCGAGTGTGCAGCGAGGAGAAACTGACGGTGGTGTGCACACTGCATCAGGTCGATCTCGCGCTCGGTTGGGCGCACCGACTCGTGGGTCTCCGAGACGGTCGGGTGGTGCTCGATCGCCCGGCAGCAGGGCTCGAGCGCGAGGACATCATGCCGATCTATCAGCGGATTGCCCCCGACGCCGGGAACAGGTCCGCGGTGGCACCGACGTGACCGTCACCTTCGAACCGAAGCCCACGAACGCTGCAGTACAGAACGATCCGCGGCGACGTCGATGGCTGTTCCCGGCGCTGGGCGTCGTCGCGCTCGTTGTCACGGTGCTCTCGGCGGGGTACATCGACTTCGCGCCGACCACGTTGCTCGACGGTCTCGACGACGTCGGCAACCTTGTCGAACGTATGCTGCCGCCTCGCGTCGACGACACCGGCCGGATCGTCTCACTCGCCGTCGAAACATTGCTCATGGCGGTGCTCGGCACCGTGCTTGCGGCGATTGTCTCGGTTCCGTTGGCCTTTCTCGCCGCGCGGAACACCTCGCCGCATCCGATGCTGCACAGTGTCGCTCGTGCGATCATCACCTTCTGCCGGGCGATGCCGGACCTGCTGTTCGCGGTGCTGTTCGTCAGGGCGCTGGGAATCGGGGTGCTGCCCGGCATCCTCGCCCTCGCGCTGCACTCGATCGGCATGCTCGGCAAACTGTTCGCCGATGCCATCGAGGAGACCGACGTGGGACCGCGCGAGGCACTGCGCGCCGCCGGGGCGGGCTACTTTCGAGAGATGATCAATGCGGTTGTACCGCAGGTCGTTCCGGCATGGATCGGAGCGTTCGTCTACCGGATCGACATCAACCTACGCATGTCGGTGGTCCTCGGCTTCGTCGGGGCAGGCGGTATCGGCTTCGCACTGCAGGACGCCCTGCGTGGTTTGATCTACCCGCGTGCTCTCGGAATCGTGCTGGTGATCCTGGTGATCATCGCGGCAATGGAGTTGGCGGCCATGGCTCTTCGCCGCATGCTGCTGGTTCCGTCCGCGGCCGGTCCGCAGCGCGATCGACTGATGCGGATCGGAGCGTCGGCGGTGCTCGTCGTCGCGGTGGTGTCGTCGTTCGTGGTGCTCGAATTGGATCCGCGGTCGCTGCTGACGTGGATCGGGCCGTCGGTCGAAGTGTTCGGAAGAATGATCCCACCGGACTTCTCGTCCCTGGGATCGGACCTGCTCGACGCCGCCGTCCAGACCATCGCCATCGGTGTTGTGGCCACCGCGATCGGGATCGTGTTGTCGATACCCATCGGAGTCCTGGCCGCACGCAACGCAACTCCGCATCCCGTGGTGTATTGGTGCGCGAGGTCCTGGATTCTGTTGGTGCGGGCTGTTCCCGAGTTGATTCTCGCGGTGGTGTTCGTCGCGGCGCTCGGATTGGGTCCGGTGGCGGGAACCTGCGCACTGGCCATCGGATCCGTCGGGTTTCTCGGCAAGCTCGTCGCCGACGCCATCGAGGAGATCGATCCCGGCCCCCTCGAGGCCGTCGCGTCGGTCGGTGGCGGTTGGTGGAATCGGACATTGAGTGCTGTTGTCCCACAGGCTATTCCGTCGATGGTCGGGTCGAGTCTGTATCTGCTCGACGTGAACATCCGTACCTCCACCATCCTGGGGATCGTGGGTGCGGGCGGTATCGGCTTCCTACTTTTCGAGTCCATCAGGACACTGAACTTCGATGTTGCCGGTGCCATCGTTCTGGTGATCTTCGTCGTCGTGTACATCGTGGAAAGGATCTCCGGGTGGATCAGATCGCTGTTGGTGTGACACGGGCTGCACTATGGACGGGTGACGGAATCGAGATGCGGGACATCGAGATTCCCACACTCGAATCGGGTGACCTGCTGGTCCGCATCGATCTCGCGACGGTGTGCGGGAGCGATCTGCACACGGTGTCGGGACGCCGGACCGGTGCGTGCCCGTCGGTGCTCGGGCACGAGGCCGTCGGCCACGTGGTAAACGTCGGCGATGTGACATCCCCTGTGGAGGTGGGGGATCGAATCGTATGGTCGGTCACCGTGCCGTGCGGCCGGTGCAGCCGATGCGACAGAGGTTTCACGGCCAAATGCTCGGCCGTGCGCAAGGTAGGGCACGAATCTGCCGAAGGGGCTTGGGTTCTCAGTGGCTCCTACGCCCAGCACATCGTGCTTCCTCGCGGTACCGCTGTGGCTCGTGTTCCCGAGACCATGCCCGACGCCGTCGCCGCACCGGCTGCGTGTGCGACGGCCACGGTCATGGCGGCTCTCGAGGCGGCGGGTGCTCTCGACAGCAGGAGGGTACTGATCGTCGGCGCAGGAATGCTGGGCATCACTGCTGCGGCAGCGGCCACCGAGCGAGGTGCGACGGTCCGCGTGCTCGATCGAGACCCCGAGCGGCAGGACAGAGCCCGTGAATTCGGAGCCTGCGAGGACGATGGTGCACCGACAGATGTGGCCATCGACTTCTCCGGTTCGTCGCCCGCTGTACAGGCTGCGCTGGGCAGACTCGATGTCGGCGGCCGCCTGGTGCTCGCTGGTTCCGTCGCGCCGGGTCCACCGATTACCGTCGACCCCGAAACAGTGGTCCGAAACTGGCTGACGGTCACCGGCGTTCACAACTACGAACCGCGGCATCTCGATCAGGCCGTTGCCTTCCTGCACGACATCGGCGCGAAGTATCCGTGGGAAGCCCTCGTCGAGGCGCCGGTTCCGTTGACGGAACTCGCGTCGGTGTTGCGGCCGACGCCGTCGGGCATCCTTCGATCCTCGGTTGCGCCGTAGCTGAGCGCAGGATTGCGTATCCGGAAGTAGGGATACACCACAGGCATGCCCGAAGGTGACACCGTGTTCGCGCTGGCCGCGAGGCTGCGTCGAGCCCTGGACGGCACCACCTTACGGGCCGGCAGATTGAACGTGCCGGCACATGCGGTGGAGAATCTGGCCGGGCGAACCGTCGTCGCGCATCGAACTCATGGGAAGCATCTGTTCACCGATTTCGATGGTGGCACAACGCTGCATACACATCTGCGGATGAGCGGTTCGTGGACGGTGGTACGGGCCGGTCGATCGATTCCGCAGCGTGTGCGTCCGGACGTTCGCGTGCAATTGGCCGTGGCCGACGGGCCCACCGCCTACGGAATTCTGTTGCCGGTAGTGGACTACGGCTTCACACCCGACATGAATGCCCTGGTTGCGCATCTGGGTCCGGACCCGCTGCAGCCGACGTTCGATACCGACACAGCGGTGGCCAACGTGGTCGCTCAGACGGATCGGCCGATCATCGCGACTCTGCTCGATCAGAAGGTGATAGCAGGGCCCGGCAATCTATGGGCGAACGAACTGTGTTTCTTACGCGGATTGTGGCCGTGGACTCGGTCGAGTGACGTGGATGCCGAGAAATTGGTCGCGCTGCTAGAGCGGGCGATGCGCCATTCCGCGTCCGTTCCGGGAGCGATGCAGGTCACCACCGGCGACACACGACGAGGACACTCGCACTGGGTCGCTGGACGAGCAGGCAAGCCGTGTCTGCGATGTGGGACGCACGTTCGGGTGGTCGCTGAGGTCCCCGGTAACCCCGATCGGCGTCGAACATGGTGGTGTCCGAGATGCCAACCGGAGCATTAGCGACGAGCGGTCGATCGCTGTTGGCTCAACGACATAACCGCCCGCGGGTATCGCGTGTTGTGAGCCGGTACCACCCACAGGCTTCCTCGTACGCGGAAATCGAAACCTGGGGGGCCGGTCAGAAGGTCGAGTTGGTCGGGTGATCGGTCTCGACCAGATCGCGAGCCACCCTGTGCAACGGCAGGTTCTGTTGTTGCGACAGCTTCGCCAGCAGCTCGAAGGCCTGCACCGCGTCGAGATCGTAGCGTTCCATTATCATCCCTTTGGCCTGGCCGATGATGTCGCGGCTGGCCAAGCCTGCACGGAACTGTTCGTTGTCGCGGGCACCGAGCATCGCGATCGCGGCGTGGGCGGCGAGCGCCTCACCGATCTCGACGGCATCGGCGTCGAAGGCCCCGGGTTCGTCGCTGTAAAAAACCAACGCGCCGAGGTCATCGGCATTGCTGTAGAGCTGAAATGCGGCCAGTGACTTGAACCCTTCGCCGACGGCGAGGACGGCGAATTCCGGCCATCGCGGTTCGGACGTGAGGTCGTCCGAGACGACGACATCGAAATGACGGACCTCGGTGGGAATCGGGCCCTCGTCGAGCTCGTATTGAAGTCGACACAGCTCCTCGGCAACAGGATCGGTGGATGCCACGACGGTGCGTTCACCCTTGCTCACCGTCGTGACGCAACCGACGGTTGCTCCTGGGATGAGCCGAATCGCAGTACGCAGAATTTCGCTGATCGTCTCGGGCATCGAACGACGGGTATCGCGTAGAGATCGCGCGAACTCGGCAAGCGACGATGCATGGGACGTACTGGCAGGGTGTCTATCGGTCGACTGTTGCGACATTCACACTGTCCTCTCGCATGGGACCTCTGCCGTCGTTCTCCGGACAGATCCATGAACATGCGCCGTCTGCTGGACGCCCTGCCGGCTGCTACAGCCGGTTCTGTGCATTTTATACGGGTGCAAAGCAGAGGGGACCGTCGATCGTGTGATCGACGGTCCCCTCTGCGGAAAGACTTACTTGAAGGTGTCCTTGATGTTCTCGCCGACCTTCTTCACGCCTGCCGAACCCTGATCCTTCTTGCCCTCGGCCTCGAGGTCCTTGTTGTTCGTGGCGTCGCCCACAACTTCCTTGGCCTTGCCGATGGCGTCTTCTGCTGCGTTCTTGGCCTTGTCGATGAAGCTCATGTGAGTTCCTTTCCTCGTCCTGGGTTGGTACTGGTTACTTAGTCGAGGGCTGCCGCCCGAAGCGCACGTGTGCGTGAAGAGATCTAGGTCACACGTGCCGTCGACGTTTCCGCGACGTCGGCTGTGGATACATTCGACCGATGATGGTCGCGAAAGTGGACAGTTATCAGCGCAAACACCCGTCGGCGGGTTTTCCGCTGGCAGTGCTGTACAAATTTCTCGACGACCGAGGCGGCTACCTCGCTGCTCTGATCGCGTACTACTCGTTCCTCTCGCTCTTTCCGCTACTGCTGCTGTTCACCACGGTGTTGGGGATCGTGCTGGCCGGCGATCCGGAACTGCAGACCCGAATCATCGATTCGGCGATGAGCCAAATCCCCGTGATCGGGGACCAACTCGGTCAACCCGATCGCCTGAGCGGCGGAACCACCGCCATCGTCATCGGCGTCGTCGGGTCGTTGTACGGCGGACTCGGAGTCTCCTTGGCTGCCCAGTACGCGATGAACACCGCGTGGTCGGTGCCCCGAAACGAGCAACCCGATCCGATCAAGGGGCGCCTGCGCGGGCTGTTGCTCCTGAGCACCGTCGGCACGGCAATCATCGGGTTGACCGTCCTCAACGGAGTCGCGTCCTCGGGTGTGTTCGGGTTCGCGGGCGGTGCGTTGGCACTGATCGGTGCGGTGATCGTCAACGTCGTGGTCTTCACAGCAGCGTTTCGTATCGGAACCGCACGTGCACTGACTGTTCGCGAGGTGCTGCCCGGTGCAGCGATCGCCGCCGTGATCTGGCAGGCGCTGCAGTCCTTCGGCGGAATCTACATTCGCTACGTCGTCGGCAATGCCAGCGCTGCCAACGGAATCTTTGCGATCGTCCTCGGTCTGCTCGGCTTCCTGTACGTCGCATCGGTGCTGATCGTGCTGTGCATCGAAATCAATGCCGTGCGAGTCGATCACCTGCATCCCCGAGCGCTGCTCACGCCGTTCACCGACAACGTCGAACTCACCGAAGGGGACAAGAACTCCTACACCGGCCAAGCAGAAGCGCAGCGTAACAAGGGATTCCAGGACATCACGGTTACCTACGACGAGCCGAATTCGGTTGTGGGTCAGGACTCGTCGGAGACGCGGGCCGACTGATCTGCGGGGGCTGATCGACTCCGCAAACGCGCGCGCATTCGTCAGATGCGAGCGGAATAGCTTCGTGATCGGGCCCTATTTCGCGCGAGCCCTCTTTGCCAAGCTTCTGGTGAGTCATTCGAGAAGCTATGGAGGGTTATCGCATGTTGAGTGCTGAGTTCACGGGGGAGCAGATTCGGGAGATGGT
>NZ_NPFM01000035.1:0-68749 GCF_002258645.1 Rhodococcus sp. 15-649-2-2 | reverse complement strand
CGATCCGGCGTTCATCGGCGACGGGGACTCGTTCTCGGTGCACACCCGGTGGATCGAAACCGAATGGGACAACCAGGTTCCCCCGTTCACCGCCGGGCAACCGATCGACGAGGACGAGGTCCTGCCGCGGCAGTCCGTCGTCGTCGAGGTCGGCGGCCGCCGCGTCGAGGTCTCGTTGCCCGGGGAACTGTCCCTCGGCGGCAACAACGGGCCTGCCGGAGCAGTACGCCGCAAACCGAAAGCCCGTACCCGCGGCGGTGCCGGAGCAGGAGCCGCGTCCGGTGACTCCGTCACCGCACCGATGCAGGGCACCGTCGTCAAGGTCGCCGTCACCGAAGGCCACACCGTCGAAGCAGGGGACCTCATCGCCGTCCTGGAAGCGATGAAAATGGAAAACCCCGTCACCGCCCACAAAGGCGGCACCATCACCGGCCTGAGCGTCACCGCAGGCGACGCCATCACCCAAGGCACCGTCCTCACAGAAATCAAGTAGGGAGTATCCGATGACTGCCCTCGCTGAATCGTTCGACGGTGATACCTCTCCGGCGCATTCGACCGAGCTCGAAATCGTGTCGACGGTGCTGCGCATGGCGTCGGCCGCGCGGGTTCGTCTGGCGGAGGCACTGGACGCACAGGGGCTGAGCTGGGCGAGGTACGAGGTGCTGGAACTGGTGTGCAGGCGAGGGCCGACGTCGTACAGCACATTGTCGCGAGAGCTGGTGCGGCACAGAACAAGTATCACCGCGACCACCGCGAGCCTGGTGGACGCGGGGCTGCTGGTGCGAAGCGTCAATCCGCGGAATCGGCAGCAGTACTTGGTCGAGGCCACCGACTCGGGCCACCGTGCGGTGACGCGCGCCGAGCGTGCGCTCGAGCGCGCCCGGTCGCGGATGGCGGTCGATGCGGACTCTGCCCAGACGCTCGAGGTTCTGCGGGGGATAGAGAAGCAGTGGAACGGTCGGCACTGATCGGCGGCTGACTGCAACGGCGCGCATGGTGTGATTCGAGTACCCCTGGGGTGATACCCCCAGGGGTACTTGCATACCCCCTTGGGTATATGCGATGGTGGGCACGTTCGATTGCTCGGGGTTTCCTCTGCCCCGATCGATACCCCCACCCGTATAGGAGAACCATGTCGCTGCGCGATGCCGAAACTCTTCGTCCACCTGATGACCTGCCCGCGAGCAGGCCAGGCCTACTCGGCCGTGCGGGTGCTTCGATGGTGACCCATCGCCGTTGGGTGTTCGGCGTGTGGCTCATCGCGTTGATCGGCCTCGGTTCGTTTGCGCCGTCGGTGTTCTCGTCTCTCGCCGGGGCGGGATGGCAGGCGAACGGATCCGAATCCGTTCAGGTTCGAGAGCTGGCCCAGCAGCATTTCGGCGGCAACTCCTCTGCGGCGGTGCAGGTGGTCGTCCACTCCGACGCGGCACCCGTCACCGATCCCGCCGTCCAGGATGTGATTGCCGACGTGTCCGACGTGTTCGCCGGTGACTCCAGATTCGGGGACGTTGTTGCGCCGCAACCGGGTATGACGATCAGCCCGGACGGCCGCACCGGCATCGTCATCGCCGGTGCGAACGGAACGACCGACGAGATGGTCAAAGCCGTCGACGATGTGAAGGAGCGGTTGACCGGGCTCTCGGGCGACGGAATCGAGGTGTATCCCACCGGCTCGTCGGCACTGTGGTCGGACTTCAACAAGGCGAACCACGATGCGATGATCCAAGCCGAACTGTTCTCGTGGCCGGTCACATTGGCGATCATGGTGCTTGCCTTCGGATCACTCGTCGCCGCGGGATTGCCGCTGCTGCTCACGGTCGCCGGGCTCGTCGCATCCGCCGGTGGTCTCGTTCTGCTCAACGGTGTCACGCCGATCTCGGTGTGGGCCATGAACTTCGCGATGATGTTCGCCCTTGCTCTCGGAATCGACTACGCGCTGTTCATCGTCGCTCGATTCCGCGATGCGTTGCGAAACGCCGACCCTCGGGCGGCAGTGGCCGAAACCATGGACACCGCGGGCAAAGCCGTCGTGTTGTCCGGTCTGACAGTGTTGGTGAGTCTGTCCGCAGTACTACTGGTCCCCGCGCCTGCGGTGCGCACCATGGCTGTCGGGATCATGCTGGCCGTCGCCTTCGTGTTGCTGGCGACCATGACACTGCTGCCTGCGGCATTGGGGGCGCTCGGACCCAAGGTCAACGCCGCATCGTTGCCGTACGCCAAGCGTCAGGAGCATCGATCCCCGAAGTTCGCAGCATGGGGTGAGTTGTTGCACAAGCACCCGTGGCCGTTCGCCGCTGTCTCCGTAGGAATTCTGATCGCCCTGGCACTCCCGGTGCTCGGCTTGAAGGTGGCGATGCCGTCCATCGCCGTGGTGCCCGAGGATGCACCGGTGCGGCAGGGATACGAACTCGTCCAAGCCCAGTTCGGCCCGGGTGCACCGGGTTCGCTGCAGATCGTCGTGCCCGAAGCGGATGCTGTCGGCACCGCTGAGGCGGCAGCTCGAGTCGAGGGGATCTCGATGGTGACTCCGCCGCAGGGTGCGACCGATGGATCGGGATTTGCACTGCTGCAGGCAATTCCGTCGGTGGATCCGTCCGACGAGGCGATGGGCTCGATTCTCGACGATCTGCGCGCCGCTCTGCCCGACTCCGCGCTCGTCGGAGGAGCGCCCGCGGAGAACCTCGACTTGCAGCAGGCCTTGAACGATTACCTGCCGATCGTCGTCGGGATCATCCTGGTCCTCGGATTCGTGCTACTTCTGGTGGCGCTGCAGGCCCCGCTGATCGCGCTGCTCGGCACGCTGGTGAGCCTGCTGTCCACTGCCGCAGCCTTCGGCGTTGCCAAGTTGATCTTCCAGGACGGCCACGGCGCATCACTGCTCGGTTTCACCCCGCAAGGATTCCTGGACGGCTGGGGTCCGGTGTTCTTCTTCGCGATGATCTTCGCCATCGCCATGGACTACACCGTTTTTCTGCTGGCCACCGCCAAGGAGCATTACGAGCGCACAGGTGATTCCAAGGTGGCCCAGGTCGACGGCTTGGCTCACTCGGGACGAGTCATCTTTGCCGCCGCAGCGGTGATGGTGGCAGTGTTCTTCACATTCGCACTGTCGGATCCGCTGCCTCCGAAGGAGATGGGCATCATCCTCGGCGTTGCGGTACTGCTCGACGCGTTCCTGGTTCGACTCGTGCTGCTTCCGGTACTGCTACGGCTGACCGGACACGGCGCGTGGTGGTCGCCGGCATGGCTGCGTGCCGTGTTGCCCTCCATCCGCTTTTCTCACTGAATCAACAGCTCCCACCGAACAACAAGCTTTCGAGGAGACACCATGAACATCGCACTGTCCACCACGCTGACCGACACCGATTTCGACACCGCGATCGACAGCACGAAAAAGGCGCTGTCGGAACAGGGTTTCGGAGTCCTCACCGAGATCGATATGCAGGCGACTCTCAAAGCGAAGCTCGGCGAGGACATGGAGCGCTACATGATTCTCGGTGCATGCAACCCCGGGCTGGCGCACCGTGCGGTCGGTGTCATGAAGCAGATCGGGTTGCTGCTGCCGTGCAACGTGATCGTGCGTGACGACACGTCGGCACCGGGATCGGTGATCGTCGAGGCGATGAACCCGGCCATCATGGTCGAGGTCACCGGTGAGCCGGAATTGGCCTCGGTCGCCGCGGAAGCGACAACCAGACTGGAGGCGGCCATCGCTGCTCTCGGCGGCCGTGGATCCAACCCTGCCTGATGCCCCCGGGGGTACCATCGAGTTCGACACCACCACCATCGAGGGGATCGACATGATCGGCGACGAAGACAGCATTGCACTGGTACTCAACCGACTCAAGCGCGCACACGGTCAGCTTGCCGGCGTCATCGGGATGATCGAGAACGGTCGCGATTGCAAGGACGTCGTCACCCAGCTCGCTGCTGTCTCGCGTGCGCTGGACAAAGCTGGATTCAAGATCGTGGCGACAGGTCTGCGTGAGTGCATGACGGGTGAGGGTGCAGACGGTAAGGAGCCGATGTCCGAGGCGGAACTCGAAAAGCTGTTTCTGGCGTTGGCCTGACGAGGTGAACACTTGGGGTTCAGGCCGGCAGATTCGGCCGAATACTTGACTTGGTCCAGAAAGCCGGAGGATACTGGCCGCGTGATGCCAATTTCGCCGCATGCGGAGCAGTTGCGCACTGCCGATATGCGCGTGACCCGTCCCCGGGTCGCGGTACTCGAGGTCGTCGAAACCAACCCGCACGCAGACACCGACACCATTCTCGGGCTCGTGCGATCCATGCTGCCCGAGGTGTCGCGGCAGACGGTCTACGACGTCCTCAATGCATTGACGGTTGCGCGCCTGGTTCGGCGGATCGAGCCGGCGGGTTCGCCCGCGCGGTACGAATCGCGCGTCGGCGACAATCACCATCACGCCGTATGCCGCTCGTGCGGCGTCATCGCCGATGTGGATTGCGCAGTAGGCGAGACGCCGTGTCTCACGGCATCGGACTCCGTCGGTTTCACTATCGACGAGGCAGAGGTCATCTACTGGGGCCTCTGCGCACAGTGTTCGGCAGCTCGTGAGCAGCCGTCGGTTCCCGTTCAGTTCCCTCCCCGGTCTCGAACACAGCAGAGTTCGTGACCACCGATCACAGCCCGATCGTCATACCTTGGAAGGAAGCACGTGTCTGAAGATCACGTAACACGCGAAAAAGAGATGAACGAGGATCAGCCGCAGGAAGGTGGCGGTGGCAAGTGTCCGGTCATGCACGACTCGATGCCGAGGCCCGTCGAAGGCGGAAGCAATCGTGAGTGGTGGCCGAAGTCGCTGAATCTGAAGATCCTCAAGAAGAACCCGGCAGTCGGCGACCCCATGGGGCCCGACTACGACTACGCAGCCGAGTTCAACTCTCTCGATCTCGCCGAGGTCAAGCGTGACATCGAGGCCCTGATGACGAATTCGCAGCCGTGGTGGCCTGCCGACTTCGGTCATTACGGCCCCTTCTTCATTCGCATGGCATGGCATGCAGCGGGCACGTACCGCAAGCAGGACGGACGCGGCGGTGCCGGAGCCGGCATGCAGCGCTTCGCGCCGCTGAACAGCTGGCCAGACAACGCAAGCCTGGACAAGGCCCGGCGCCTCATCTGGCCGGTCAAGCAGAAGTACGGCCGCAAGCTGTCCTGGGCCGACCTGATCGTGCTCACCGGCAACGTTGCCATCGAATCCATGGGTCTGCCGACCTACGGCTTCGCCGGCGGACGCGTCGACGCCTGGGAGCCGGACGAGGACGTCTACTGGGGCCCCGAGCAGACCTGGTTGGGCGACGAGCGCTACGACGGTGATCGCACGAGCCTCGAAAACCCGCTTGCCGCAGTGCAGATGGGCCTGATCTACGTCAACCCGGAAGGCCCCAACGGCAACCCGGATCCGGTGCAGTCCGCACTGGACATTCGCGAGACCTTCGGCCGGATGGCCATGAACGACATCGAGACCGCGGCACTCGCCGTCGGCGGACACACGTTCGGTAAGACACACGGCGCAGCGGACCCCGACGAGCACATCGGCGCCGAGCCCGAGGGTGCCCCCATCGAGCAGGTGGGCCTCGGCTGGAAGAACAGCTACCAGAGTGGTGTCGGCGCGGACGCGATCACCAGTGGCCTCGAGGTCATCTGGACCCCCACGCCCACCCAGTGGGACAACTCGTTCCTCGAGACCTTGTACGGGTTCGAGTGGGAGCTCTACAAGAGCCCGGCCGGTGCACACCAGTGGCGCCCGAAGAACGGCGAGGGTGCGGATCTCGTTCCCGACCCCGCCGATCCCTCCAAGCGTCGCCACCCGTCGATGCTCACCTCCGACATCGCGATGCGCGTCGACCCGATCTACGAGCAGATCACCCGGCGGTGGCTCGACCATCCCGAGGAGCTCGCAGAGGAATTCCAGAAGGCATGGTTCAAGCTCACCCACCGCGACATGGGCCCGGTCTCGCGTTACCTCGGCCCCGAGGTTCCCGCGGAGCCCCTGCTCTGGCAGGACCCGATCCCGGCCGTCGACCACGAGCTGATCGGTGACGCACAGATCGCCGAACTGAAGCAGGCCATCCTCGGATCCGAACTGACTCAGGAGCAGCTGATCTCGGCTGCATGGGCGGCGGCGTCGTCGTTCCGCGTCAGTGACAAGCGCGGCGGTGCCAACGGTGGCCGTCTGCGTCTGCAGCCGCAGGCCGGCTGGGAGGTCAACGAGCCCGACGAGCTCGCGCAGGTCATCCGCGTCCTCGAAGGAATCCAGCAGTCGTTCTCCGGAACGGTGTCCTTCGCAGACCTCGTGGTGCTCGGTGGCGTCGCAGCCGTCGAGCAGGCCGCCAAGAACGCAGGCGTCGACATCACGGTTCCCTTCACTCCGGGCCGCATGGATGCCACGCAGGAGAAGACGGACGTCGACTCGTTCTCCGATCTGGAGCCCAAGGTCGACGGTTTCCGTAACTTCCTGGGCAAGGGTCAGAAGCTGCCGGCCGAGTTCAACCTGGTCGATCGCGCAAACCTGCTGTCGCTCAGTGCACCCGAGATGACCGTGCTCGTCGGTGGTCTGCGCGTGCTCGGCGCGAACTACAAGCAGTCGACACACGGCGTCCTGACCGACAAGGTCGGCACGCTCACCAACGACTTCTTCGTCAACCTCCTCGACATGGGCACCGAGTGGGTTCCCACCGCCGAGGACGGCATCTACGAGGCCAAGGATGCCGCGACCGGTGAGAAGAAGTGGACCGGAACTCGCAACGATCTGGTCTTCGGCTCGAACTCCGAATTGCGCGCTCTCGCAGAGGTGTACGCCTGCGACGACGCCAAGGAGAAGTTCGTCCGGGACTTCGTCGCGGCCTGGGACAAGGTCATGATGCTCGATCGCTTCGAACTGAGCTGAATCGGGTAGTTCACACAGCACCCCGCGAACCTGTGGTTCGCGGGGTGTTGTGCTGTGGCAGAAACCTTTTCGATCAGCGCTGCGACATCGCTTTCGCGGCCGCCTTGATGGCCCGTCGAATTCGGGGATAGGTACCGCACCGGCAGACGTTCTCGATGGTGTCGATGTCCTCGTCCGTCGGGTCGGGGATGCGCTTCAGCAGTGCGACGGCAGCCATTATCTGGCCCGGCTGACAGTAACCGCACTGGGAGACGTCCTCGTCGATCCACGCCTGCTGCACCGGATGGAGAACGTCGCCGTCCGCGAGTCCTTCGATGGTCGTGACCTCTTTGTCGGCGGCATCGGAGACCGGTGTGACACAGGGGAGTACCTCCTCCCCGTCGAGATGGCTCGTGCAGGCATGGCACACGCCGATGCCACACCCGTACTTGGGGCCGCGGACACCGAGTTCGTCCCGCAGGGCCCAGAGCAACGGCATGTCGTCGGGTAGGTCGACCGACACCGCGACCCCGTTGACGACGAACTTCTGTTCAGCCATGGATCCTCATTTCGGGAACGGATCGAAGTCGACGTCGAACAGGATCGGGAAGCTGGTGGGGGTGGTATCGGTGGCTCGTGCGTAGGCGTTGGCCACTGCGGCGGCCGCAGCGGGCACTCCCAATTCTCCTGCTCCACCAGGGTTCTCGGTGGTGGGCGGCATGATCACCACTGACACATCCGGTGGTGAATCGCGTTGGCGGGCGTAGTGGAACTGCGAGTAACTACCCTCGAGCGGCAGCCCCTGCTCGTAGTGCAGTCCGGCCCTGAGGGTGGTCGAGATGCCGTCCATCAGGCAGCCGATCATCTGGGCCTCGAGACTGCGGGGGTTGACCACGCGGCCGACGTCCACGACTATGACGGCTTTTCGCACGCGGGGCGCTCGCGGGTCCTGCGCGTCGATCTCGACGAGATATCCTGCACTGGAACCGAACTCGGCATGGAACCCGATGCCCTGCGCCCGGCCGGGGCCGAGGTCTGCACCCCAGTTGCCCTCCACGGCCAGCGTGTTCAGTACATCACGGTGGCGGTCGCTCGCCACCGCCCCGATGCGTAGCTCCAGCGGATCGGTATCGAGGGCGTCGGCGATGCGATCCACCATGATCTCGGCCGCTGTACGTACCGTTCCGGAGAACACCGATCGCCAACTGCCGGTGGGCATCTCCACCGGTACCTCGACGAGGGTCCTGATGCTGCTGTCGGTGAACGAGTACGGGTCGCGGGTGCTGTGGAACAGCGTCTGGGAAATCAGCGGGGACGGTGCCAGTGCGTCGGTGACGAGGTCACCGAAACCGCCGTCGAAATCGGTGCACACTGCGGCCACGCGCTGCTCCCAGGAGATCACCGTGCCGCGGGCAAGGACCGCGTCGAACTTGGTGTGTACCGCAGGCCGGGCTCGGCCGTGCCGCATGTCGTCCACCCGCGACCACATCAGGCGCACCGGTTTGCCCATTGCTCGGGAGATGACGGCGGCCTCGAGCGGGCCGTCCAAGTAGAGCCGCCTGCCGAACGAGCCGCCCCCGTTCATCACGTGGGTGGTGACCCGATTCAACGGAATGCCCAGTGTCAGAGCAATTTTCTGCCCGGCGTAGTTGGGTAGCTGCATCGATGCCCATATGTCCGCGCGATCGGCCCGCACGTCGGCGACTGCCGAATTGGTTTCCATCGCGGCATGCGAAACGGGAGCGAAGTCGAAATCGACGTTCAGTTTCGTTTCGCCCGGCAGCTCGGGCCTGCCTACTCCGCCGAGACCCGTGAACGCCGGGGTGCTCCGACGAAGCCTGTCCTGGATGGAATCGGTGGACTCGTCGTCGATGGTTCCGGCATTCCACGTGACCACCGCGGCGTCCTTCGCCGCGAGCGCGTATCCGAAGGTGCGCGCCATGATGGCGACCCCGGTGGACACGACGGCAACATCGATGACCCCTGGCATCGCCCGCAACGCCGCCTCGTCCACCGAGGCGACGGTTCCGTTGATCGTCGGTGGGCGTCGGACGACGACAGGCATGGCGTCGGGCACGTCGAGATCGAGCGTGTAGGTGAGCCGACCGGTGACGATCGCGCGAGCATCCTGGCGCGTGGTCGGTGTGCCGACGACCGTCAGATCTTCCTCCGACTTCGGGTCCACCACCTCGAAGCGCAGTTCCGGGGCCGCGGCAGCGGCTGCCAGCTCGCCGAAGTGCGCCGCCCGTCCGTCCGGTGCCATGACGACACCGTCGACGATCCTCAGCGTGCCGACATCGGCACCCCACCGATCGGCGGCAGCGCGCAGCAGCCGCGCTCGTGCCGTCGCAGCGATGGATCGAACGGGCTCCCAGAGAGACTGGATGGAGTTGGAGCCGCCCGTGTAGTGGTTTCCGATCAGTTCCTGCCGGCCACGTGAGAGTGACACGACGGTCTTGTCGAGAGACGTGTCCAGCTCTTCCGCTATCAGCATCGCCACCGAGGTGGTCAGTCCCTGTCCGATCTCGGCACGGGGCAACGCGCAGTGCACGGAGCCGTCCCCGCGCACCTCGAGGATCACCAGATTCGAGTCGGCGGGAATCGCGGTGAGGACCTGATCGGGCTCACCGTCGGTGCCGACCGGTTCCGCGGACGCGCTGGTGCGTGTGACGAGCATCAACGTGGAGCCGGCCACTACAGCGGTGAAGAAGGAACGACGCGATACGGTGCGCCGTCCGGGTGTCGCGTGCGTCACATCGTCCTTTCGGTTGGGCCCGACTTTACAGTCGCCGATCCGACCAACGCCGCACGGCGAGGTTCGGCCGTTCGCGAGCCCGAGAATTCCTTCGGCCATTTGTCACTCGTCACGACGGCGCTACCTCGGTCGCCGTTATCGATTCGTTATATTTTGTTGCCCTATCGTGATATTGCCCCCAGATCTGCTGACATGTCCGAACGGCAGCATCGGTGACATGGAATCAGACAACGCGGCGGTCGGACCCGCACAGGACACACGTGACAACACTGCGACGAGTGGCCAGGGCTTCGGATCCTTCCTGGAAATGTTTCAGAGCGCGTCGACGACGAACTCCGAGCGCGACCGCTGAATCGCGCAATGCGGAAGTGACCTCTGCGCCGAGTTAGCGTGACGGTATGCAGTCACCGATCACCCGCTACCTCGAATCCGTCCTCGACGATTGCCGACACCTCGACGGCGGGGCAATCGCGGAGGGTAACGCCGAACTCGAGCGAGCAGACCCCGAGACCTTCGCGGTGGCCCTTGCGACCGTCGGTGGATCGGTCTATGCCGCAGGTGATTGCGATACCGAATTCTCCATCCAGTCCATCTCCAAGGCCCTGGCGTATGCGTTGGCCGTCGAGGACAACGGACTCGAACGAATGCTGGAGGCCACCGACGTCGAACCCTCCGGCGATTCGTTCAACGAGATCTCGCTCGAACGCGCCACGGGTCGACCGCGCAATCCGCTGATCAATGCAGGAGCACTCGCTGTGCACTCGATGATTCGGGGGAGCTCGGCGCAGGAGCGTGCCGATCGCATCAGGGACTTGCACAGCCGGTGCGCCGGAAGGCAATTGAGCACCAACACGTCGGTCTACGAAGCCGAGATCGAATCGGACGACCGCAACACCGCGATCGCCTACCTTCTGAAATCCGTCGGAATTCTCGCAGCCGATCCGGCCGAGGTGGTCGACGGCTACGCCCGTCAATGTTCGGTGGACGTCAACTGTGTGGATCTGGCCACCATTGCGTCGGTGATGGCCAACGGGGGAGTCGATCCCATCACCGACGAACGGTTGATCGACGGTGCGGTCAATCGTCACGTGCTGTCGGTGATGTCCACCTGCGGGATGTACGACGGATCGGGGAGTTGGGTTGCGGCAGTGGGTATTCCGGCCAAGAGTGGGGTGGCCGGTGCGATCGTCGGTGTGCTGCCCGGGCAGGTCGGGTTGGCTGTGCTGTCGCCCAAGTTGAACGAACACGGAAACAGCGTGCGGGGAGTCGCCGTGTTCGAGCGCCTTTCACGGGATCTCGAATTGCACATGATGCATGTGGCACCGAGTGGTACGTCGGCCATTCGTGAGGTGACGGGTGAGGACGCCACGATCGTGCACCTGCAAGGTGACCTACGTTTCGCCGGAGCCGAGTCGGTACTGGCCACCTTGACCGAGGGCATCGACGCCCATCACCGAATCACCCTCGATCTGAACCATGTTCGCGCGATGGACGACGTGGCGCGTCGGCTTCTCGAGGACGCAGCCGCCGGTCTGCGCGAAGACGGCCACGACGTCGACATCGATGATCCGCACGGACTGATGGCAGTACTCGAACTCGACTGATCGTTGGGCGGTGCCGTCAGAGCCGTCCGCGGAGAATCATGTTCCAGTAGCTCAGTGGCAGGCCGTAGCGGTCGAACAGCCAGGCCGATCGTCGCGCTTTCAGCGGATCCAGAAACGACGGTAGCGATGGCGTGAGTGCCCCGGTTCGGTCGAATTCGGCCGCAACGAGACGGTGGGCGTCGATCGTCACCGGTGCCACGGTGTATCCGTCGTACGAGGACATTTCTCGTCCGGCTCTGGCGGCGAGCAGGTTGTCGATCAGAACGGTTATCTGCTTTCTCAGCCCACCACCGGACGAATCGGTGTCGATTCCGGCACCGTCACCGGCGGCCCAGATCTCGCTGTGTTCGCGGTGTCGCAGTGTGCGGGGGTCGATGTCGACGAGACCGTGCTGTCCGTCTCCGGTCAGTTTCGACGACTCGACCCATGGCTGTCCGCGAAACGGGGGCACCAGGTGCAGCATCCGGTAGTCGATGATCTGCTGTGCGCCATGGTGATCGGTGACGCTGATCTGCCGAGTTGCAGGGGAAAGGGCGGTCACTGCTGTGCGGTGCAATATCCGGACGCCGAGATCGCGGAGATGATCGAGCAACACCGAATCGAGCCGAGGCACATCGAGTAGACCTTCGCGGTCGATCACCAGGGTGATGTCGATGTCGGCGAGCTGCCCGGTCGCCCGCCAGTGGGCGGCGGCCAGGAACAGTGGTTTGAGCGTGGTGCCGGTGCAGCCCACGGGTGGCCGCGGCACCGTGAACACTGCAGTGCCGCGCTCGGAGGAGTCGCCGATCTCGGGTGACGGGAAGTGGGAGATCAGTTGCCAGGTCTTCTCTGCTCGACCCAGATAGTTGCTCGTCACCGCGTCCGAGTCGGCGGCCGCGGTGATTCCGGGCAGAGCCTCGTGGTCGGGTACCAGGCCGGTCCCGATGATCAGGTCGCGATACCCGTATCGCCGACCCGACGCGGTCGTGACCACCTTCTCGTGTGGGTCGACGAGGGCTACCGTGTCCTGGATCCAGGTGCTGCCCTTCGGCATCACCGAGCGTTGGGTTCGTTCGGCATCGCGGAGTCGGGCTTGGCCGCCCCCGACATACGACAGCAACGGCTGATAGGTGTGCACGGACTGGGGTTCGATGACCGCTACATCGCTGATGCCGAGACGAAGTGCGCGTGCGGCCGCGCTGACGCCTGCGTTGCCGCCGCCGAGAACGAGAACGTCGTGGCGGCCGTCGACGCCGGCCGAGGTCAAGCCGACATCTCTCTGTATGCGAGTGCAGCATCGAGAGTGGTGTGAAATGCGGTGCGGCCGCGTGCGTTTGCGGCCAGCGCCCGGGTCGACTCGATCGATCCGACCACAGCCAGTCGAGTGCCCCACCGGCTCAGGTGCATCGACGTGGCATCGAGAATTGCCGCCGTGCCTGCCGGCACTGCGTCGACCGCGGTCAGATCGAGCACCAACCGAGAACCTTCGACCGATGCATCACCGAGTGTCTCGGCCAGCACGCCGAGATCCTGACGACCGAATTCTCCGGCGACGCGAACGACGGTGGCACCGCCCAGTTCGGTGACGGTGATGCCGGCTCCAGCAGTCGGTGCCGGAAACACCTGCCGAAGCGACGGTACGACGACGGCGGGAACAGGGTCGATGGAAGGTAGAACCGACAAGAGAATCTCCTCGATGAAGGACGCGGGCAGCGATGCCGTCGCAGACGGTGTGGGCCCGATACGGGCGAACGGCGGCGTTTGCTTCACCGCAGGTTGTAGTCGGACTACCCGATTCGTGCGGTTTCAAGCGGCTTGTTTGCGGCCGGTGCAATCGGGCATACAGTTGCCACCTTCGAGTGGAGTCCACGCTCGGCACACAGCCCGAGAGGGCACGTCTTGCGATGACGATCTCCGAGAGGACACCTCGATGACGACGGCGGAATTCGATACGTTCAGATCCACCCGCGCGGTTCACGCGGATCCTGGAGTCTATGAGCCGCAGGACGATTCATGGCTCCTCTGCGAGATGGCGTCGCGGGCCGGGGTGCTGCGGGGTGCCCGTGTGCTCGACATGTGTACCGGTAGCGGTGCCGTCGCGCTCGCTGCGGCGTCGTTGGGCGCACGCGAAGTGCTGGCGTTCGACATCTCGCCGCTCGCGGTGGCGTGCGCTCGCCGCAACGCAGCCGCCCTCGATGTCGACGTCGACGTCCGTCTCGGGTCGTTCGCGGATGCGTCGGTGCTCGAGCCGTTCGACGTGGTTCTGTGCAATCCGCCGTACGTGCCCTCGGAGGCTGTGCCCGAGGGTGTCGGTCCGCACCGAGCGTGGGACGGCGGCCACGACGGCCGAGTGGTGCTGGATCCGCTGTGCGATGCCGCTCACGACCTGCTCGTTCCCGGCGGGACCCTGATGGTGGTGCAGTCGGAGTACTCCGACCCTGCACGAACCGAGGCGATGCTGCGCCGTGCGGACATGACGGTGTCCGTGGCGGCACGTCGATCGATCTCGTTCGGCCCGGTCATGACGGAGAGGGCTGCCTGGCTTCAGGAGGTCGGACTGCTCGAAGCATCCCGCGACATCGAGGATCTGGTGGTCATTCGTGCCGACCGACGATGAGGGCAGTGCCATCGGGGGCAACGATGGTCCCGTGGCGTCCACCACGAAACGCACCACCGTCCGCATCGTCAGGGGTGGGCCGATCGTCATCGACGGCCCTGTCGAGATCGAGTTGGACGACGGCACACGAGTGTGTTCCGACCGATTCGCCGTGGCGGTCTGCACGTGCCGACGGAGCAAGAACTATCCGTTGTGCGACACCAGCCATCGCGCCAAGAAGCGGCAGGCTCAGTCGAGCGAGGACCGACCGGCGGACCAGCGCGACATCACGTGATCGGCGAGCTCGTTCTCCACGAAATCCAGTGCACGCATTCCGAACACCACATCGGCCTCGAGTTCGGGCTCGTCGCGGAGTAGATTGCCGACGACATCGTGCCGAAGCACCTGCTCGTGCACCGCATCCGCTTCGACGTGCTCGGCGTAGAACGCAATGCATGCCTGGGGCGCCTTCAACCTCTTCAGACCGTGTACGTACCGCCGTGAGCCCGGCGACGACGTGATCTCGGTGGCGGCAAGGTGTCCGACCGTGGCACCACGCAGTCCTCGGTGCAGGCCGAAGAGCGACATCAGGTTCACCCACGCCAGAGTCTGAGCGGGAACACGGTCGACGTATCCGAGGTACGACGCGTCGAGCTCGGCGGCCACCATGGAGTCGGCCCACAGTTTCTGGTGGACGCGATCACCCTTCCCGCCGCCGTACTCGTCGAATTCGACTGCCACATAAGAGGCTTTGGCCTGACCGGTCAACCGGGGGATGGCCCAGGCGTGCGGATCGGCTTCCTTGAGATGGTAGATCGACCGATGCACGAAATACTCGCGCATCTGCTCCCACGAACCCTCGTCGCGCAGAAACCACGACGGGCCGGTTCCCGAGGTCGCCTCGACGGAGAGGGAGTCCATCTCTGCGGCTGCATCGTGCCCGGGTTCGACGTGAGCCCGGACGTACTCGAGAAAAGCGGATTCGAGTGTTGCTCGCAGGCGAAGGAGATCGGGGTCCCACTCCCATGCGTCGGCGACACCGTCGAATCCGCGATAGTGCAATTCGTAGCAGATCAGCAGGGCGAGTTGTACGTCTCGCGACGTGGAGTCGACGTCTGTCGGTGTCGGCAAGATTCCGACCGTTCCCGGCTCACCTGTGGTCAAGCACCGTACGACGGCTTCCGAAATCGGCCCGCACGGAACCGGCAGGACGGGGGAGCGTGCGGCGGTCGGGCGGGCGGACAGAAGCTCGGTCATACCTGAGGCTACCCACCGCGGGGCGGTATCAATCGCAGTCGGCGCAGGTGTTTGTGAGCCGTCACAACCGGCAATCCGTCGTGCACGACATCGAACTTCGGTGTCGAATCCACCGGAAGGACCTCATGCGCGCAGTCACCTGGCAGGGCAAGAGAAAAGTCAGCGTGGACACGGTTCCCGATCCGCGGATAGAGCAGCCGACGGACGCGATCGTCAAAATCACGACCACCAACATCTGCGGCTCGGATCTGCATCTGTACGAAACGCTCGGTGCATTCATGGACGAAGGCGACATCCTCGGCCACGAGCCGATGGGCATCGTCGAGGAAGTCGGCTCGCAGACAGGCGATCTGGCAGTCGGTGACCGCGTCGTCATCCCGTTCCAGATCTCCTGCGGACACTGCTACATGTGCAATTCGAGTCTGTACACCCAGTGCGAGACCACCCAGGTTCGCGAGCAGGGAATGGGCGCAGCATTGTTCGGCTTCTCCAAGCTCTACGGGCAGGTGCCCGGCGGACAGGCCGAGTACCTTCGTGTCCCGCAGGCGCAGTTCACACACATCAAAGTTCCCGAGGGACCGCCGGATTCACGATTCGTCTACTTGTCGGACGTGTTGCCCACCGCGTGGCAGTCCGTCGAATACGCTGCGATCCCCGAGGGCGGATCGGTGACGGTGCTCGGTCTCGGGCCCATCGGAGACATGGCCGCTCGCATCGCGCAGCACAAGGGTGCCCGAGTGATCGCGGTCGACCTCGTTCCCGAACGGCTTGCCCGCGCAGCTGCGCGAGGAATCGAAACGGTGAACCTCGCCGAACACAGCGGCGGCGTCGGCGACGTGATCCGGGAGATGACCCACGGCAGGGGAACCGACTCCGTCATCGACGCCGTGGGCATGGAAGCGCACGGATCTCCGGTCGGCAAGATGGCGCAGCAGATCGTCGGGATGCTCCCGGACGCCGTTGCGGCTCCGATGATGCAGAAAGCCGGTGTGGATCGGCTGGGTGCGTTGTACTCGGCCATCGACATCGTTCGCCGCGGCGGAACCATTTCGATCATCGGCGTGTACGGCGGTATGGCCGATCCGCTACCGCTGATGACCATGTTCGACAAGCAGATTCAGCTGCGAATGGGGCAAGCGAACATCAAGAAGTGGGTCGACGACATCATGCCGTTGCTCGGTGACGACGATCCTCTCGGCGTCGATTCGTTCGCAACGCACGAGTTGTCGCTCGACGATGCCCCGCACGCGTACGAGATCTTTCAGAAGAAGCAGGACGGTGCCATCAAGGTTCTGCTGAAGCCGTAGGGCTTCGAATACAGCGATGCGGCCCGGAAAATCACGGGCCGCATCGGTATTCGCAGAAGGATCAGTCGACTGAGATGACGTCCTTGGCGATTGCTGCCACGCGCGTCTGTCCTGCGGACACGACTCCGTGGCGGTTCTTGTGTGCCTCTTCGTACGTCACGACGGTGCGAACGTCGGTCGGGTTGCTGAGGTCTTTGATGGCGGCGACGGCGTCCGAGACGTTGAGATCGTCGTAGTCCGCGATCGGCAGCTCGTCGGCGTCGAGGGTTCCACTGGCCGAGCGAGCAGTGTGGATCGCGTCGGCGACAGCATCGACGCCTTCGCTGCGGGTCACGTCCTCGGCAGCCTCGAGTGCTGCGTCGCGGCTCGCGGTGAGTGTCTTGACTGCGACGTCACCGGCATGTGCACCGCGGCCCAGCAGTGCGCTGAGGCGGTCCGGGGTGGCGCGAGCTGCATCCAGTGCGCGGTCGAGGCCTCGTGCCGACCAGGTTGCCGGTGCGTTGACGATCTTGACCGCGGTACCTGCGGCGGCCTGGAACGGGGTGCGGCGCAGTGCTGCGGGTCCGCCGAGAGCGTCCTCGGCAAGTACCGTCTCGAGCCACTCGACCGTGGCGGTGTGAGCGGTGGCCAGCCTGGTGGCCAGTGCAACCACGGACGGCTCGTTCGCTGCTGTTGCCAGTGCCTTGATGTACTTCGCTCGGCCCAGCAGCTGCTGCTCGAGCGCGAGATCGCCCAGCAGTGCTTCGTCGAACGGCTGAGCCTGTTCGGCGACTGCCTTGACGGCAGCGAGTGTGCGTCCCAGGAACGGTGACACGAGATCGGGCAAGCCACCGAGACCACGAAGGGCTTCCTCGATGGCTGCGGCGCGATCCCGGCCGTTCGCGGCATTCTGGGTCAGTTCTCGACGAACCGCCTCGGTGCGCGCCTGAACGACGCGAGTTTCCGCGATCTGGATTTCCGTGTTCGTCAGCTGCAGCGCGACGCGCAACTGGGCGATCAGCGTGGATGTGCTCATGGTGCTCCCCTTTCGGTTGGTGATCGATTTCCTGTGGCCGATGCCTGCGGGTCGCAGCGTGATGCTCGGCCCTGTACCGGTCATTACCCGTGGGTAGGTTCGGTCAAACAGGAGTCGCGGATGTGTGAACAGGGACACGTGTGGACGGATGCGCGGGATGGTCGCGACGTACGCCGGTTTCGATCGCGCACCGAGTGGACATCCGTAATCGATGAACACCGAGCTCTACACAGCAACCGTTTCCGCCACCGCGACCGGAGTCACGTCCGACGACGGCGTCCTGTCGCTCGGTGTGCGCGAACCCCAACAACTCGGTGGTCCCGGGGAACGCACCAACCCCGAGCAACTGATGGCCGCGGCCCTGTCGAGTTGCCTGGTCGAATCGTTGCGCATCGCCCTCGGAACAGTGGGCGGCAGTGTCGACGACCTGGCTGTCAAAGGCAAGGTCGTTCTGACCGACTCCGACGCATCCGGGTACGACGCAAAGTTCTCTCTGGCGGTGTCGCTGCCGGGCACGGACAATCCCGAGGCGATCCTGGCGCAGGCGACGTCGATCTGCCCGTTTCTCAAGGTGATCGACGGAGTGGACGTAGTCCTCGAATGACGCCGCGTCGGCATTCTGTGGCACATTTCCAGCCGTGACGACAATTCGTACGCGGGCGATTCGTAGCCTCGGCGCCATCAGAGCAGGGTTCGCCCGTGAGGACACCACTCTGATTGCAGGTGGACTCACGTTCTACGCCGTCATCGCCGTTGTGCCGCTGCTACTGCTCGCGATTCGCGCCACAGCTCTGCTGGTATCGGCGGAGTGGGTACGGTCCGGGTTCGATGCGGTGTCGGCATTGCTGCCCGACGCGCTCGGTGCCCGGGCTGCGGTCGACGGATTGGCCACCGCCGGCATCGAACTCGGTCCGCTCGGGGTCCTGATCTCGATCTTTCCCGCGACGTTCTACGGGGAAGGCCTACGCCGGGCGATCGTGCGGTTCGCTCCGACTCGAGAATCGTTCACCGGTTGGCGTGGTCGACTGGCGATGGTGCCGTTCTTCGCCGCAGCGCCGGTGCTGCTGGCCGGCGTGCTGAGCGTTGCGCGGCTGCTCGAGGCAACGACCGGTGACGGCGGGATCGGTGCTATGACGCTGCGCGTGTTCCTCGGGTTCAATTGTCTGTGGCTGATTCTGTCGGTTCCCCTTGCGTGGACCTACCGAGTGATTGCTCCGCGGGCGGTGGGTTGGCGGGCGTTGGCCGTGGGATCGTTGGTCACCTCGTCCATCGTCACCGGGTTCGTGCACGGTTTCATTCTGTTTCTGGCGATTCCGGTGGATCTCGGCGCGCCGTTCGGCGGCCTCACCGCGATCGGTGGGGGCGTGGCAATCATGCTGTGGATGTTCGTGTTCCACATATTGGCGCTCGCAGGCTGGCTGGTCACCGCGGAGTTCGATCTGCCCGGCGATGCAGCCCGAACATCAACTGGGTGAAGCCGAGAACGGCCAGTGTGCACGTCACGGAAATACCGATTGTCGCCGATGTACCGGCACTCGCCGGAGCGGCACCGGCAACGGTGGCCGTGACCGCGGCAGCGATCACTCGGGAAGGACGCTCCCATACCGTCAGAAATCCGACGTCGGGTATACCGGCACCGACTGCCCGGGCCCGGGCCATCTCGTGGAGGAGTGTCGTCACCCCGACCGCGACGACGAGAGGCATCGGGGCTCCCAGCGCCAAGCCGCTCGCAAGCAGCAAAAGATCGCTGCAGCGATCTGCGACCGTGTCGAGGAGATAACCCCACTGTGATTGGGATCGACCGATCATCGCGACGCCGCCGTCGATACTGTCGAGCAGGCCCGAGAAAGCAATGAGCACAGCGGCGAGCAGGGGGGCCGAGGTGCCTGGCCGAGACAGAGCGACCGCCGCCCCTGCCACGACGACGGCGGTGCAGGTGACGGCATGGGCGGACACGGAGGCACGAACCAGCGGGGCGCTCAGCGTGTAGACCACTCGGAGCCACCATCTGACCAACACCGACGAAGACGGATCGATGCCGTTGTGCAGCGTCGACCACGTCGACAGGTATTCGTCGCGAGTCGCCGGACGAACCGGGGAATCCCGCTGACTGGACACACTGCGCTGACTGACCATCGACGATCCTTGCTCGGCACCCGATACGAGGGACCCGACGAGCATCCGAACTGGAGGGTGTACGTCGAGACTTCCATCCCGAGTACCCGTCGCCGGCGTTCTCAATCGGTGTCGGAGTTGCTCTCTCGTCTGCGGGCCTTCAACCGAGAAACCTTGACGCCCGCGGCGACGAGCACGATCAGCCATCCCGAGATCAGCACCCCGCCACCGACAAACGCCGCGCGGCGCAACGGGTGGGTGTCGGCATAGACGTACCCGACTGTGCCCCATAGCAATGCAACGAAGGCGATGATCGCCATCATGCAGATCATCGAATACAGCGTTCTGTTCATCTTCATCCGACCTTGCTCTTCACTTCGTCCCGACGAGCCTCGACTCGTACTTTCCATCGACCTTCATTGAATCGTTCGCTCCGACACGGCATTACCTGTCACCAGGCCAGGTTCGGCTGCCGCTCGCCGATCGACAACCCGAATTCGACACCTGTGCGGTGCGTGCGGCCGAACAACGCGTCGGCCACGTCCTCCGGTGTGCGCTCCAGGGCCGCTGCCCACCGCGCCGCACGTGCATTCGAGCGCGAAGTGCTGAATTCGACCACTCCCGTACCCCCGACGTCCACTGTCATCCGATCGGCCCCGGTGGCGAGCAGTCGACGCAGAGCCTGATCGCCGAACAGCACCTGGCCGCGCACCTGCACAACGGCGTGGCTGCGGCCGGTACCGCTCGGTCGCCCTTGCTTCACCCGCGGATCGACGTCCCCCCACGGCCTTCGCAATTCGGCTGCGTCGGTGCCGTGAATCCACACGACGCAATCTCGTTCGCGCAGAACGGATCCGACGGTGTACAGCAGCGACGCCGAGGTGTGTCCTGCGGAATCCACGACCACAGCGATCTCGGGCACGGCGTAGAGCAGACCGTGGGTGCGCGCCGCCGGGTCGGTGATCCGCGAGGCCAACATCATGGCCTCCAGGTTCTTGCGTTCGCGGTCTCCGCCCGTCCGCTCGGCCCATTCCGGCCCGTCGTGCCAGGCGACTGCGCGCGGCAGGTGTACCAGGACGGCTCCGGCATCGTAGGCGCGGTGCGCGAAGTCCCAGTCCTCGCCGCCGTATCCGACGATGCTCTCGTCGAATCCGCCGATCTCCGTGAAGAGGTCACGGCTGCACGACATGACGGCGCTGATGATGTACCGGTACGAGCGTCGATCGGCGTCGAGCAAGTCGCGTGAGTGCGCGTATCCGTCTCGGAGCCAGAGCGGTTCCGTCAACTCCGGCGGTCCGGCCGCTCGCCCCCCGAACCACTCCGCTACATCCTGTGCGGCCCAACCTGCCAGATCGGCGTGGCGTCGACGTCCCACGGCGAGGGCGTCGGGCAGGGCCGCGAGCAGCTGGGCCGATTCCGCGATGTACCCGGGCTCGGGAACGGTGTCCGCGTCGAGAAAACACAGAATCTCACCGTGGGCGGCCGACGCGCCGAGATTGCGAGCCGCTGCCGCACGAAACCCGAGATCGGCCTGTCGTACGACGGTGATATCGAGCGCGGAACGAAAGGCATCGACGTCGGGCGCTACGGGGGACCCGTCGTCGGCCACGATCACCTGGATGCGAGAGGCCGGATACGTCTGTGCGGTGAGCGCGGTCAGAACCAACTCCAACCGGCGTTGTTGCTCGAAGTACGGGATCACCACCGACACCGACGGGTTCCGGTCGACGGGTGGCACCAGGTCCCACCGATTGCCCGGTACCACCCAGCGGCCATCGGGCAGCTCCTGCGCATCCAGCGCGCTCTGTTCGCGAAACAGTGCGGAGTACAGCGTCGCTGCCTGGTGGAGTGTCGGATAGGGAACTACGCCGGGTTGCTGCCAGGTCTTTTCGGGATGATCCAGCGCCTCGATCATGGCGGCAGCGAGGCCGTCGACGGAGTTCTCGTGGATCCAGAGTGTGCCCGGAGAATTGGCCTCGATCTCCTCCACGTACCGACCGCGGGGGACCAGCGGCCTGCGGCCTGCCGCGATCCAGGAGTTGATGGAACCGGATGCCGACAGGTGCCGGTGGAACGCGACGGGTATCGCGATCGACCGAAGGAGTTCGTCGAGGTCGGCGTCGGGAACGAACCCGGTGGAGTCGAACGAACGGCCGAGTCGAGCAGCGGCACAGGCGAGTTCGTCGATCATGGTCTCGTGGCCCGGCGACGCGGATCCGATCGACAGCATGTCGACAGCAGTGTCGAGAGATCTCATGGCCTGCAGTACTTCCTCGTGCCCCTTGCCCGGGTACACGAACCCCAGTACGCCGACGACGTTGCGCATGGCGTCGCGCGGTCCGGGTTCTGCTGTAGCACTGTGGATCGGTAGCGGAATGACGCGAGTGTCGATTCGGTCGTGCGCTACGTCGTCGAGCAGCAGCAGCTCGTGCATGCTGGAGACGACGACTGCAGACACGCAGTCCATCACCCGCCGATAGCATGTCGTTCGCGCTTCGAACGCGGTTCCATCCGAGGCCTGCGGGATGTCGTGCAGTGTGACGGTGATCGGAGCTCGGTGCCGCTCCACCGCGGAGACGAACACGTCTGCGGCCTCACCCGCGGTTCGGCCGAACAGCCGGTCGGTGAAATGCACGTGTATCGGAATGTCGACGGGCAGATCTTCGAAGCTCGAGATCACCGGACTGGCTGTCGCAGAGGCCAGTTCGCGCGCGCAACGAGTCACTCCGTGCTCAGGAGGGCCGATGACCAGATGGTGCACTGGCTGGGTCACGGCACCAGCTCCAGGATGCGAATCAGTTCCGAGTGCCGCTGCAGCGCCGCACCGACGAATTCTGGATGAGCTGCATACCAACGCAGATGGGCACGGTGCACCGAACTGGGTGAATGCGGTGTGCCGTCTACCGTCCACTCGGGCCGTGGATCGCCGTCGAGACCGAGTGCGTCGAGTACTCGTCGCTCGACCGGTGCCCGGACGCCACCGAGCAATTCGCGGCCCGGATCCGCGGCGGTGCAGCCGGTGCCGAGCTGGTCCAGAATCCGCTGTGCCAGCGCAGTCAACACCAGATTGGTCGCATGATTGATCGTGTGGGTGGCAGCGCGCCCGGCATCGGCGAACAAATCGGCCGCGGCGATGTCGGTATCTCGCCTCTCGCGCCGACGCAACTCGTCGAGGCTCGACTCGGCTGCGTGTCGGAGACCGTCGTCCGAGACGGAGCGGTCCCAGTCGTCGTCTTCGCCGAGTCCGCTCTCAGCGGCAAGTATCGTGCGCAGGTCGTGGTACGGCACCAGGCTCGGAACGGCGGCAGGATCGCTCGGATGTCGAACGATCACCTGAAAGGGATGCAGCCCTGCATATCTGAGCACCGGCCACCGCACGACGGTGGCGTCGGGCGGCAGGCTCTCGGCAAGATCGGGTACTCCGAGCGGTAGCGAACGATAGCCGGCCCGAACCGGCTGTGTGAGAAGGACCGACGCCTGGCGCACGAGCCGGTCGACATAGGGCAAGTCCGAGGACTCGAGCTCGTGAACGGGTGGTACGCGCACCGTCCGCAGCGGCATGGCCGGATCGGAATCGAGGAGAATACGCAGTGCCTCGGCCTGACAATTTCCCCAGACCAGAAGGAGCGGCCGGTCGTCGTGTTCAGGGGCGTCACGGCCCTGTTGTCGTTCGGCTACTTCGTAGAATTCGCCGTAGTGGCGGGTGCGCCCGTCCATGCTTGCCCCGACGTCGTGTGCTCGTTCGTAGTGGACCATTTCCTCGTCAACGTAACCCCGGAAGACCTGCTGCGCCAACCCCGATTGAACCCGGGCGAAAGTGGGTACTGAACACGTATCGCGTGTCGGGACCAGGCACGATTGCCCTGCCTGTACCCGAAGGATGTCATGATTCGTGTTGCCTCGGTTCCGTCCTCGCACGTCTACGTTCAGCACCTGCAGCCGGTGCTCGGCGACGGTGCGGTATCCACCCTCGAGTCCGTCACGTTGCTACCCGACCCTCCACCCGTCCGCGTGGATGTGCCCGGGCAGTGGTGGCCGCCGCGGCTGCTCGATGCACAGTGGCTCGCTGAGCAGACCGACGTCCAGTTCGACGTTCTGCACGTGCATTTCGGGTTCGAGTCCTTCGGTCCCGAGGAGCTCGCTCGCACCGTCGAACATCTACGTGCCCACCGTCAGGCGTTGGTTCTGACCGTCCACGATCTGCACAATCCCCATGTCGCCGACAACACCGATCATCTGCGGCAGCTGGACGTCCTGGTTCGCGGGGCCGATGCGGTGATCACCCTGACCGAGGGCGCGGCCGCCTGGATCCACGACCGGTGGGGGGTGAGTGCGAGCGTGGTGGAGCATCCTCACGTGGTGCCGCTCGAGCGAATGAATCGCGCCCGCCCCCGGTCGGACTCGTTCGTCATCGGTGTCCACGCCAAGAACCTACGATCCAACATGGACCCGCTGGCGGTGATGGACGCGGTGATCGAGGCCGCGAGATCGCTGCCCGACGCGACGGTTCGGTTGGATATCGACCAGGATGTCTTCGAGTCCACGAGCCACTGGTACAGCCCAACGGTCGGCGCAAAGCTGTTGGATTACAACACGTTTCCCGACGTCGATGTTCGGGTGCACCAGCGGTTCGACGACGACGCGCTCTGGGACTATCTCACCGAGATCGACGTGTCGTTGCTGCCGTATCGATTCGGCACCCACTCGGGCTGGCTGGAGGCATGCCGCGATCTCGGGACGACCGTGGTCGCGTCGGACTGTGGCTTCTATGCAGACCAAGCCCCGGTGCACAGCTTCCGGATGGGAATCGACTCATTCGATGCGGCCGGCCTCGTTGCGGCCGTGCAAGCAGCGCACGACGATCGAACGCCCGCACTCGATCGCGACGTCCGAGCGAAGCAGAGACGAACGATCGCAGAAACCCACGCAGCAATCTATTCAGCAGTGACAAAGGAGATGCGTTGAACGAGAACCCACTTCGCATCGCGGTGCTGGCGTCATCGAGTTTTCCGGTGGCCCAGCCTTTCGCGGGCGGTCTGGAGGCACATGTCTACAACCTGGTGCGTGCGCTCACCGAGCGCGGGCACCGGGTGAGTTTGTTCGCAGCGGACGGCTCGAGCGTCGATCTGGACGCGACGCTGCTACCGGTCCGAACACTGGATCTGACGCCGATATCCATTGCCGACGTCGCGATCACTCCGACCGCGATTCGCGAACACCACGCCTATCTTGCGGTCATGATGGAGCTCGCAGGGACGTTGTCCGAGTCATTCGACATCGTGCACAACCACAGCCTGCACTACCTGCCGCTGGCCATGTCCTCGACGTTGTCGGTGCCGATGGTGACGACTCTGCACACACCGCCGTTCGCATGGTTGGAGTCGGCGGTGGCGCTGGCCCCTGCCGGGGCCAACACCTTTGCCGCGGTCAGTGAGTTCGCAGCCTCGCAATGGGCCGATGTCACTACCGGCACTGTCGTCATTCGTAACGGAATTTCGTTGGAGGAGTGGCCCTTCGGCAGTGGTGGCGATTACGTGGTGTGGTCCGGCCGGGTCGTTCCGGAGAAAGGACTGCACCTTGCCATCGCCGCTGCGAAGCAAGCAGGACGCGCGCTGCGCATCGCGGGTCCGCTGAGTAACCTCGACTACTTCCACGACGTCGTCGAACCGTTGCTCGACGAGGACATTCGCTACGTCGGGCACCTCGACCAGCCTGCGTTGGCGGCGTTGGTGGCCGGCGCCGAGGTCGCGTTGGTGTCGCCGGTGTGGTCCGAGCCGTACGGCCTGGTGGTGGCGGAAGCGCTGGCCTGCGGCACTCCCGTCGCAGCGTTTGCACGAGGCGGCATTCCGGAGATCGTCGACGCGTCGTCGGGAGTACTCGTACCGGCCGACGATGTTCAGGGCCTCGCCGCGGCGATCCCTCGGGCAGCTGCTCTGAAGAGAAGCGACGTCAGGGCACGCGCCGAAGCGGTGTGCTCGATGGATCGGATGGTCGACGAGTACGAGGCCCTGTACCGCTCGACGCTCCAGGCGGTCGCAGACCCGGTCGACGATCGGCTCGCGATCGCATGATCGGCTATTACGCGCACCATCACGGGGTCGGTCACGTCACCCGTGCCGACGCCATCGCACGCTCCATGTCGGAACCGATGACCGTTCTGTCCTCGAGGCCTCGACCTTCGGGGCATGCGGCGGCCGAGTGGCTCTCGCTACCCCTCGATGTGGACGAGTCCACAGACGTTGTGGCACAGAATGGTTCGGCGGGCGGAGTGCTGCACTGGGCACCGTACGACGTGGACGGTCTGACCGAGCGGATGGCGATCGTCGCGCAGTGGGTGGCGCGTGAGAAACCGTCGGCGGTAGTGGTGGACGTATCGGTGGAAGTGGCGATGTTCCTGCGTCTCATGGGAGTTCGGGTGATCGTCATGGCAATCCCGGGGGAGCGCACCGATCCGATCCATGGTCTGGCCTACCGGGCAGCGACACACATCCTCGCGCCGTGGTCACGCGAGGTCTACGACCCCGGTTGGCTGCTGCCGTACGCGGACAAGACGACGTTCTCGGGATCGATCAGTAGATTCGCCGGACGCGAGCGAACCTCGCGTTCGGGCGATCCGACGGTTGTGGTGTTGGGTGCGGCAGGCGGTACGTCGCTCACCCGCGATCTGGTGGACTCGTGGTCCGCGGTGGACGACCGGTTCGAGTTTCGCGCCCTCGGCGTCGCAGGCGGCGACTGGATCGACGACGTGTGGCCGGTGCTGTGTTCGGCCGCTCTCGTCGTCACACACGCCGGGCAGAACGCCGTCGCCGACGTCGCCGCGTCGGGTGCGCCCGCCGTCGTCGTGCCGCAGGTCCGGCCCTTCGGCGAGCAGTCGGCCACCGGACGGGCCCTGGCCGACGGATCGATCGCCGAGGTGCTCGACACATGGCCGTCCGTGGCCCGGTGGCATGCCGCAGCGGATCGCGCCCTCGATCTCGGGGGTGCTCGGTGGTCGGCACTGCGCACCGATGGTGCCCCTGAGAGAGCCGCCTGGGCCATCGAGCAGTCCGTTCCTCGACGGAGTCGGCAGTGAAGATCGCGGTCGTCACCGTGGTGGCCGGGCGACACGAGCACCTGGGCGCTCAGGTGCGCGGTCTGCGACTTTCCACCGCGGAACAGGTCGACCACATGGTCGTGTCCATGGGAGACAACGCAATTGCCGACGTACTCACCCGGACCGGTTCGGCCGCCACATGTATCGAGATTCCCGTCGAGGGCGCGCTACCGCTGGCCCGTGCGCGCAACCTCGGCGCTGCTGCTGCAGTCGATCGCGGCGCAGAGTTGTTGGTGTTCCTCGACGTCGACTGCATCCCGGGGCCAGGATTGTTGGAGCAATACCGTTGTGCGGCAACCGCTCCGGGTAACGAACGATCCCTGCTGTGCGGTCCGGTGACCTACCTGAAAGAATATGACGTCGGTACCGAGGGCCCGGCTCTGGCGGCACTGACCGCGCCGCATCCGGCGCGCCCGAATCCGCCGGCCGGAACCGTCGCCCACGGGGACAACTTCGACCTCTTCTGGTCGCTGTCCTTCGCCGTCACCACGCAGACCTGGACCGAACTGGGTGGTTTCTGCGAGGACTACACCGGCTACGGCGGCGAGGATACCGATTTCGCTGCCACCGCGGTGGCGTCGGGGATGGGGTTGCGGTGGGTGGGCGGGGCGCATGCGTATCACCAGTGGCATCCGGTCTCCGATCCTCCGGTGGAGCATCTTGACGACATCGTTGCCAACGCGCGTAGGTTCTTCGATCGATGGGGTCGGTGGCCGATGGTCGGTTGGCTCGACGCGTTCGCGGCCCGCGGTCTCATCGAGTTCGGCGACTCCGGGATTCGGCGCACATCCGGTCACGTCGCCTAGGCTGGTCGAACATTCGGACCGAGGAGTAAGCCAGTGCCCCAGCCTTCTCAGCCGCTGCGCTCGCTCGGCTTCCTCACGATCGGGTTGTTCGACGAAGACGATCCCGCGCGAGGGCACGAATCGACGTTGAGCATCATCGAACTCGGCGAGCGCCTGGGCTTCGACAGTGCGTGGCTTCGCCACCGACATCTGCAGTTCGGAATTTCCTCACCGATTGCTGTGATGGCCGCGGCCTCGCAGCGCACCCACCGGATAGCGCTCGGTACGGCGGTGACCCCGTTGGGCTGGGAGAACCCGCTGCGCTTGGCCGAGGATCTCGCGACGGTCGACGTGCTCTCGGGAGGACGGATCAATCCCGGTGTCAGCGTCGGTCCACCGATGCAGTTCGAGCGCGTCAAGCACTCTCTCTATCCCGACACCGCGAACGACGAGGATTTCGGGTACGGACGGGTATCGAGGTTGCTCGGTTTCGTGGCCGGTGAGCCCGCGTCGAGCTGGTCGGGAACCGAGGGAATCGAGTCGTACTCCGATCGAGTGCAACCGCATTCGCCCGGTCTGCGTAGTCGGATGTGGTACGGCGGAGCAAGCCTTCGCTCGGCGCAGTGGGCCGGTGAGAACGAGATGAACCTTCTGGTGAGCAGCGTGGTGCGTGCCGAGGAGTCGACCGAGTTCGACGAGATTCAGCTCTCGCACATCCGCACGTTCCGGCAGTTCCACCCGGCAGGGCTCGATGCGAGGGTGTCGCAGGGACTGGTCGTGATTCCGACCGACAACGCCAGTGCCACTCAGGTCGCCAAGTACGAGGAGTATGCGCGGGCCCGATCGGCGCGCACGCACGAGCCGCAGGGCCCGGCGCGGATGATGTTCGCACCCGACCTCGTCGGTACCTCGGATCACATTGCCGAGCAGCTGTATGCCAACAAGTCGTTTCGTGAGGTGGACGAGGTGGCGTTCGCTCTGCCGTTCAGCTTCGACCACGAGGACTACGTACAGATCCTCACCGACATGGCACTCGAGCTGGGTCCGGCCCTGGGGTGGAGGCCGGCACAGCAATGAGGACGATCGACCGTACGGCCGATCGTCCTCATCGGTGAGTGCTGAGCGGGGTGACTATCCGCCGGTGATGGGGGAGTTGTACGCACACGGGATCGACTTCGTGGGGAAGCCCTTCGGATCCAGTGCGTTCTTCACAATTCCGATCGCGCGCTCCGAGACGGAGATCGACAGGTGGTCGGACAGGTCGATTCCGCAGCCGTCCTGCAGGGTGACGTTGTTGACCGTGGCACCGGGGCCTGCGGTGAGGAACGTCGTCTTGTAGGGGGTGACTACCTCGTCGTACTTGGTGCCGATCACGGTGTACTTGATACCGGGGTCGGTGTCACCGCCGACAGCCAGCGCCTTGACCAGCGGAGAGTCGATGACCTGGTCGGAGGCAGCGGGGCCGGCGATCGCACCGACGACGCCGAGCACGTTCAGACCCAGATTGTTGATGGTGCGACCGAGCGTGCCGATTCCGACCAGCGTGGTGCCGTGGTTCGAGCCGGCGACGCTGACGACGGTGTTCACCTTGTTCTTGGTGGGATCGGCCAGGTTGGCACCGCCCTCGAAGCGAAGGTACTGACGGGTGACGAGGCCACCCTGAGAGTGACCGACGATGTCGACCTGAGCGGAGCCGGTAGCGGCCCGAACTGCGTCGATGTAGGTCGCGATTTCCTTGGCGCTCGAAGCGACGGAGTCCGTGCCGCGCAGCGACTTGATGTGACCGATGGCGCTGGAGTCCGTGTCACCGTAGTTCAGGGCGAAGACGCAGTAGCCCTCCTTCTTCAGCGCAGGCGACATCCGAGCGAAGTTGTTGAACGCGTTCTCCCAGGTGCCGTGCAACAGGACAACCGGTCGCGGATGCGCTGCCGAAGGCTTGCAGTTCCAGTCGTTGGCCCCCTGCGGTGCCACGTCGGGATTGACGACGCTGTACAGGAAGCCGGCGAGGAAGTTGGTGAATACCGGTCCGTAGCCCTTCGTCTCGGTCTTCGGATCGTAGGTGCTGGTCGCAGGAAGAGCGGAGTCGAGACTCGGAGGAACGATGCCCTGGTCGGAGGCCTTGGGTGACGCTTCGGTCGGTGCGGGCGGGATGACGTCCTCGCCCTGCACGGTGGCGGGCGGAGCGGGAGCGGCGGGAGCGGCAAGTGCTGCCGAACCGGTACCGAGGGCAAGCGAGCACGCCATTGCCGCGATCATTGCAGCGCGCACAGTGGTGGCTTTCCGTGTTGCGCGGAAAGTGGACCGAGAAGTGGTCATGGAGCCTGACTTTCGACGAGGGTTGTTGGACAAGCCGGAACAGTAGGCGCGGATTTCGGTCGATTACGGCCTCCGGCCTGGCGTTTGGAATCTGCCCGTAACCGCTGCGTCATTTGTGAGATGACGTCACAAGTGACTTGGGCCACCTCGATTCAGGATGCGATGCCGGATATATTGGCCAAAACAATCCGTAGGTTTGATTATTGTTCTACGGTTCGTGTGTTCGCTTCTCCGTTCGGTAGTTCAGCGGGTGCAGTAGAGAGCGACGCACGGGGTCGATGCCGCAGCGGGTGGGTGCCGAGCCGATACGACAGACCAACCTGCTACGGGTTTCGAGTGCGAGGGGTGGAGTCGGGTGACCACGACAGAGAGCGTGCGCGTGCCACAGGAGGATTACGTGGGCGGGCGACGCGCATCCGATCGCTTGCGGACGCCGCGAGAGACGGCAGCCCGGATGTTGGATCAGGACATCGGGGAGCCGGAGGACACTCCACCGCCCCGGGACTGTGCTCGCGGTGAGCTCGACGACATGACGACCACCTGTTGCGAACTGGCAACGGGGGTCCTGGAATCAGGTCGTCTACCGATAGCGGGTGCGATGGACATCTTTCGTGATGCCGCAACCAGGTGGGCCCGCGACGGTGTCCCGCTCGGACGGATCCAGCACGCGATCAACGAGGGCTGCGCACTGGGTTTGCGCACTGCCCCACGCTCGATCGACGACAACGCCGATGCCCCGATGGTCGACGGCACCGTATTGATCATGGAGCTCCTCGACGCAGTCACCGAATCCGTCTCCGATGCCTACCTCGCGGAATTTCGCACACTGACGCAGAACGGTCCCCGCCACGACGCGGAACTGCTCGACGCGCTGCTGACCGGCGACGGGACGGCCCGCAAGATCGCCGATCGAATGGGCGCACTGCTCGCCGAGGACTATCACGTGGTGGCTCTGCACTTCCCGGCCCACGCCGACGATGGTGCCCGCAGGAGTGACGCAGGCATGATGGCAGCCCGCAAACTGCGCAGAATCCATGGTGCTCTGGCAACGCTGGACGCGGACTGTGCGCCGATCGCATCCGTCAGCGCTACCGGTGGAACCGTTCTGCTGCCCGATATTCCCGGTGTCGACGTCGACGAAGTGGTCGGTCGTTTCGCAGACGGCGGGCAGCTAGCCGTTACCGCGACCACTGCATCGGCAGCGATCGACGACATCGCTGCTACTGCACCGCATCTGTACGAGCTGCTGAGTCTCGTTCGTCGCCTGCGATACTCACCGGGAACGTATCGGATTGCGGATCTGGTCTTCGAGTATCAGGTGAGTAGGCCGGGTCTGGGCCGCAAGCACCTCGTGACGTTGATCGATCCGCTCCGCGATTCTGTCGACCTGTTGCCGACGCTGCAGGCCTTCGTCGAGTTGGACTCCAACCGAAAGAAGACGGCCACCTGGCTCACGGTGCACCCCAACACGGTCGACTACCGACTCAAGCGCGTAGAGCAGCTCACCGGACTGGATCCGATGAAGCCGTCGGGGCTGCGCCGACTGCACGCGGCTCTGATCGCCGACCGCCTCGAGGCACGCCGCGCTCCGGTGGACGAGCGAATATCGTGACCGTGTCGGACGGCGCGGTGCTGGCAGCATCGGCGGCGCTCGATTCGGTCGAGTCGGTGGCTGCGATGTTTCAGCCCGTCGTCGAACTGTCGACCGGGGCGGTCGTCGGCTACGAGGCGCTCGCCAGGTGGCCCTCTCCCAGCCTGGCCGTTCCCGAGGCCGTGTTCGCCCTCGCCCGCGAGCGCGGCATGGTGGGCCGTGTGGACGTCGCATGCCGGGCGGCCGCGTTGCGGGCGGCTCGTGAGCGCGCGTACTCACGCAGAGTGCGATTCTTCCTCAACATCGAGCCGGGCTGCTTCGTCGACGAACGGGATGTCGACATCCACCTCGATGCGATCGGCAACGATCTCGACGTAGTCCTCGAAATCACCGAGCGAGATCTCGATCGAAACGTACCGATGCTGATGGCGCTGGTTCGAGGTGCTCGCGCGCGCGGGATGTCGGTGGCGATGGACGACGTCGGTGCGACGCCGGCGACACTCGGTCTGCTGGCGTCGGTCGCGCCGGACATCGTAAAACTCGACGCGTCGATCGTCCGGTCGCCGTACCGATCGCGTACGGCTGTGCGGCAGGTGCGAGATTACCTGCGCACGAGCGACGCAACTCTGTTGGCGGAAGGAATCGAGACTCGTCGGCATCTGCGTCGTGCAATGGCATTGGGCGCGACCCTGGGGCAGGGCTGGCTGTTCGGCCGGCCGATGCCGCTCCCGAATCCGCAGATCTGACGCCGTCGATCGCGCACAGACCGAGGACCCCGCATCTCGAACAGCTCGAGATGCGGGGTCCTTGGGTCGTCCGAACACGAAGTCAGTTCGTGAACTTGTCCTTGATGTTGCCTGCAGCGTCGGAGACGTCGTCGCCGACCTGCTTGGTCTTACCCGAAGCCTGATCCTTTGCGCCTTCGGCAGCAAGATCGTCGTTGTCGGTCTTGTGGCCGATCTTTTCCTTGGCTTCGCCCACCAGCTCTTCGGCCTTGTGCTTTGCCTTGTCGATGAAATCAGCCATGTGAACTCCTCGAAATAGATTGTCCTACCTGATCGCAGAGAGCTATACCCACGATCGGACGCGGTAATCCCCGTTGTGGGTGCGGTTGTACGGATGCGATCCGGGTAACCGTCGACCATGAACTCAGACAGCGACGCCACGCCCGCCCACGAGACACCGTCTCCGGAGCATCGGCGTCCGAGCGGTGTGAACGACGCGACCGTGGCCGCGGTGGGCAAGATGTCCGAGGCGCTCGAGTGCGTCGAGCGGGCCCGCGGGCACCTCTATTCGTTCCATCAACTGATGGGTCACTCCGACCTGCTGCTCGGAGAAGCCGTCGAGGCACTCGCCGAAGCAGATCACGATGCGATCGCCCAGCGAATCGGCGACGACATGATCGGCAGGAACATCGCACCCGGACGCTGGACGTTCCAGCTCGTCGAGGAATTCGACGACGGCTACTGGAGTCCGCTGCGCGAACACGAGCGGGCGGTGCGAGACGAACTGCTCGACGGTCGCCGCCACATCTTCGAGGCAGAGATGAAAGAGCAGCGTCGTACCCATGGCCGCCGCGGGCGCGAGGCCAGGCCGTCCGACTGACGGCACTCGGACAAAAAGCACCGACCCCGCCGGTGACGGCGGGGTCGGTGCTGGTGTCGAGGAGGTCTAGCCTGCTTGAATTGCCGCGTCGACCTCGCTGGTTGCGCTCGCGGTGGACAGCTGCCCGCCGGAGTTCTCCAGGTGCGCGCGAACGAACCAGTGGAACAGTTCGAGCTGGGCGCTCTGGCCGATGAGCATGTCCTCGGTGATGGGGTCGATGTCACCGACCTCTTCGATGTTCTTGCGAGTGGTCTCGATGACGCCGGTGTAGACCAGATCGAGAGCTCCGAGGTGCTCGATGGCCGTTGCGCGTCCGATCGAGTAGTCGTCCCAGCTACGTTCGGAGACGATGGTGCCGGGCGTGCCCTTGGCCGAGGAGCCGAGGGTTGCGATGCGCTCGGCGACGTCGTCCGCGAAACCGCGCACTGACTCGACCTGCGGGTCGAGCATCTCGTGTACCGAGATGAAGTTGGGTCCGACGACATTCCAGTGAATGTGCTTGAGCGTCAGGTGTAGGTCGTTGTACGCGTTCAGTCGATCTTGCAAGATCTCGGCGACGCGCGCGCCCTTTTCCGAGGTGAGTCCGGGAACGGTGTACGAGTTCTTTTCAGCCATGATCAGTGTTTGCCCCAACGTCCCGGAACACAAACATGCCCCGCCGAACTGATCGGCGGGGCATGTGTCGTGCGGTGCTAGGACTTGTCGAGTCTCGGTGAATCCGTACCCGACGTTCCCGTCGACGAGGAGCCGGCGGTGGATGTTCCGTCCGTCGGTTCGACGATCGGGCTGTCGGCCGCGGCCCTGTCGATCGCGTCGGCGCTGTCTTCCTCCGGGGGATTCTTCAGGCTCAGGATGATCGAGCCTGCCAGGACCACGATGATGACCACCAGGCTGACCAGAGACGGGATCTCGGGGATCGACGTGCTGATCACCTTGTGTCCGGCCTGGAGAATCAGCTTGACGCCGATGAAGGCGAGGATGATTGCCAGACCCTTGGACAGGTAGTGGAACTTCTCGAGCAACCCTGCGAGCAAGAAGTACAGGGCACGCAGTCCGAGGATGGCGAACGCGTTCGAGGAGTACACGATGAACGGGTCGTCGGTCACGGCCAGAACAGCGGGAACGCTGTCGACTGCGAACACCAGGTCGGCGGCCTCGATCGCTACTACGACGGCGAGCAGCGGCGTGGCCACCCGCTTGCCTGCTTCCTTGACGAAGAACTTGGTACCGGAGTACTCGTCCTGAACGGGGACGATCTTCTTGAGCAAGCGCACTGCGATGGAGGTGCCGGGGTCGTACGAGTCGTCCTCGTCCTTCATCAGCTTGTAGGCGCTGTAGAGCAGGATGGCTGCGAAGACGAACAGAACAGCGGCGAACTTGCTGACGATGGCCACACCGGCGGCCAGGAAGATGGCACGGAAGACCAGGGCACCGATGACACCGAAGAACAGCACGCGGTGCTGGTACTCACGGGGAACCTTGAAGTAGCCGAAGATCAGTGCGAAGACGAACAGGTTGTCGACGGACAGACTCTTCTCCAGCAACCACGCCGTGGTGTATTCCACGCCGGCAGTCGTGCCGAGCGTGAAGAACACGACGATGCCGAAGATGATGGCCACGCCGACCCACAGAGCGCTCCACCACGCGGCCTCCTTGAAGCCGATGATGTGAGCACCGCGGTGCGCAAGCAGGTCTATTGCCAGCAGGATGAGGACGACGGCACCGAAAGCCGCCCACGCCCACCACGGAACGACGTTCATGAACGACCACCCTTACCGCTGAATTTGCTACCGAGTTGCTTCAACTTCGCCTGATTCTCCGGCTTGGTTGCGTATCTACGTGCCTGGTCGACCATCTTCTTGCCCTGTGGGCTGCGAGCGAATGTGGTCAACTTCTGTACCAATGACGACATCTGTCACATGCTCCTTGCGTTCTCGTTCGTATGATCCCGGTGGCGTTCTGGCCGAGCGTTATGCTCGACGGGAATCGTGGGTCTTTCCGCGGGGCCCCACGCCTGGTGGGTCCGACCGCGACTACTCCAGTGTGACTGTTCAGGTTCATGCAGGCAGGGTCGTTTTGCGGACATGTTTCGTAGGAATTCTTTGCCGGAACCCGGCAAGTTGGTCGACTGTACCTGTCATGACGGCAAGCGACCGCCCGGCCAGTCGAGCAACATGGCGCCGAGTACGGCTGTATGCAGCGCAAATGCCTCGACGGGGTTGCCCACATCTTGACCGGTCAAATCATGTATTCGCGACAATCTGTACGTGACCGCCCTCACCGACAAGTGCATGCGCCGCGCGGTGGACGCAGAGTTCGCGCCGGTGTCGAAGTACACCTGCAACGTTTCCAACAACGGACCTGCACCACCGCGGGCGACCAATAGCGGCGTCAGCAACGTGTCGACCAGATCTGCGATGGCGGCCCGGTCACTGATGAGAACTCGGTAGACGAGCAGATCTCGGGCATCGACCACCGGGGTATCGAGTCCGAGCGCGGAGGCCAGTTCGAGAGCATCGAGCGCCTCCCGGTAGGACGCGGCGACGCCCCCTGCTCCTCCGCGTGGGCGACCGACCCCGGTCTGCGTCCTGCCGTACTCGCCGTCGCGACGGAGGTCGACGGAGTCGGTCGGGGTGTGCGCGGACGTACCGAGGACACGTCCCGCCCTGTCGAGAACATGCTCGACGGCCTCGCGGTCGGGTGCGGGAAAGACCAGAATCAACCGGCCCTGCTTGGTTGCGACGAGCAACTCGGCGTCACCTTTGCTGCCCTGCACGCTGCGCTCGACGAGTCCGATCGCCGAGCTCGCGTCGGTGAACGGCTTGCTCGACGTGACCACCGCAACCGCGTGCGGACTCGACAGGTCGAGTCCGAATGTCTGGGCGCGTCCGAGTACCCCGGCGACGTCGGACGTTCCGGAGAGCAGATCGTCGACGAACTCGCGGCGGGCGAGTACCTCGGCACGAACGAGCGTGCGACGGGCGAGTTGAAACCCTTCGGCGAGTTCGGCCACTGCGTCGTCGACGGCCCGCAGCATCACCTCGCCTGCCGTCACTACGCCGGCCGGATTGTCGGCGGCTGCCGTCACTGCGGGCAGTTCTCGCCACAGTCGCCATGCCGAGGACAGATACATGTCGAGCAGCGCGCGCAATGCGACTCCGGCGCGCGCGGCAGCATCACCCTGCGCCCGGAACGGTCTGAGCTGTTGTCGTCTGAGCGGGACGCCGGCGTTCACCGCGTCGGTGAGGACATCGAGAAAGTTTCCGAGGAACACGACGTCGAGGCCGCCTGCGTCCGACGCAGCCAGCGCTGCGACCGTGTCGAGCCGTGCCCCGCCCTCCTGTGTGGCCATGTGTTCGCTCGTCTCCCATTCGATCGAAGGTCAATGGTAGGCATCGCAGTGGCCGTCCCGAAACGAGTCGCTGCGTGAATCGAGAGATTTCGCGGCGTGTTCGATGTGCGGCAGGCACTATCTGGGAGCACAATCAGCCGATCCGCACGTTCGCCTCCACGTTGGGAGAGCCGACCATGACTTCGTCGAACAGACCTGCATCGGGTCTTCGATCACAGCTGCTACGCAAGAAGCCGATCGTGGACCCCGAACAGCACAGCAGCGGGGGGCTCGAACGCACTATCGGCACGTTCCAGCTGACGATGTTCGGCGTCGGTGCCACCATCGGCACCGGTATCTTCTTCGTGCTGTCGCTCGCCGTGCCCGAGGCCGGTCCCGCGGTGATCCTCTCGTTCCTGGCGGCAGGTATCGCGGCCGGTCTCGCCGCTATCTGTTACGCCGAAATGGCATCGGCAGTGCCGGTTTCCGGCTCGACCTACTCTTACGCCTACGTGACGATGGGTGAGGTGGTCGCGATGGGGGTCGCGGCCTGTCTGCTGCTCGAGTACGGGGTGTCGAGTGCCGCCGTCGCCGTGGGGTGGAGCGGGTATCTCAACGAGCTGCTCAACAACCTCTTCGGTTTCACCATCCCGCATGCGTTGTCCGCTGCACCGGGTGACGCCGACCCCGGGGTCATGAACCTGCCCGCGGTGGTGCTGATCGTGTTGTGCGCCGTGCTGCTCATTCGCGGTGCCAGTGAATCCGCTGCAGTCAATGCGGTCATGGTCGTCATCAAACTCGGTGTGCTCGCACTGTTCGCGGTCGTCGGATTCTCCGCCTTCGATTCAGGGAATTTCTCCGATTTCATGCCGCTGGGTACCGCCGGTGTCACCGCTGCCGCAGGCACCATCTTCTTCTCGTTCATCGGACTCGACGCGGTGTCCACCGCGGGCGACGAGGTGAAGAATCCGCAGAAGACCATGCCGCGGGCCATCATTGCTGCGCTCATCGTCGTCATCGTCTTCTACCTCGTGGTCGCGGTGGCAGCGCTGGGAACTCAGCCGTGGACCGCCTTCGCCGGTCAGGAGGAAGCCGGCTTGGCCGAGATTCTTCGCAACGTCACCGGGCAGGCCTGGCCGGCAACGATTCTGGCTGCCGGCGCGGTCATCTCGATCTTCTCGGTGACCCTGGTGACGATGTACGGGCAGACTCGCATTCTGTTCGCCATGGGCCGAGACGGCATGTTGCCGAAGGCGTTTGCCAAAGTCAGTCCGCGCACGCACACCCCGGTCAACAACACGATCGTGGTCGCGGTGATCATCTCGATACTCGCTGCGTTCATTCCGCTCGACAAGCTGGCCGATCTGGTGTCGATCGGAACGCTCGTCGCGTTCATCGTCGTGGCGATCGGGGTGGTCGTGCTTCGTCGGACGATGCCGGACCTGGAGCGTCCGTTCAAGGTGCCGGGATACCCGGTGACGCCGGTGTTGTCGGTCGCCGCATGCGTGTACATCCTGTCGGGTCTGCGGTGGACCACGTGGTTCTGGTTCGGTCTCTGGCTCGCCGTGGTTCTCGCGTTCTACTTCCTGTGGGGTCGGCATCATTCGGCGCTCCGATCGGTTGGAAAGGACGCGGAATGAGCGTTCTGATCGCCTTCGCGCCGGGAAAAGGCAGTGTCGGTGCCCTCGATCTCGGTGCCCAACTCGCGCGGTCGTCGGGTACCGACATCGACGTTGCGACGGTGGTGCCCAAGCCGTGGTCCACGCCGTCGATGGCACGCGTCGATGCCGAGTTCGCGGATTGGGCGGCGGTGACGGCAGCCGAGTCGGAATCGAAGGCGCGCCACTACCTGGAGGACCGGGCCCCCGACATCGCAGCATCGTTCCATCGTCTGGCACACCGCTCGGTATCGACGGCGTTGACCGAAGCGGCACAGGACCTTTCGGCTTCGCTTCTGGTACTCGGTTCCTCGGGGGACGGGGCGCTCGGGCAAGTTGTCGTCGGGTCGACCGCGGACAAGCTCCTGCACTCCTCACCGGTGACGGTAGCGCTCGCTCCGCGCGGCTATCGCATGCGTGAACGTGCGACGCTGACGCGGATCACCTGCGCTTTCTCCGGTGACAGCGAGGCCTCGCGTGTGGTGGGACCCACCGCGGAGCTGGCCAGGGATGCCGGCATTCCACTGCGATTGGCGTCGTTCGTCGTCCGCGGGGCAACGATGTACCCACCCGAGGTCGGACTGCGAGCCGAGGACGATGTTGCCGCCGAGCTCGCCCGAGGGCTGAGCGAGGCACTCACTGCGGCGGTGAACGACGCTGTTGCGGTGGGACTTCCGGCCGAACAGGTGACGACCGAGTTGGCCACGGCCGGGAGTTGGCGCGAAGCCCTCGACGAACTGCACTGGCAGGACGGCGAAGTACTGACCATCGGATCGTCCGGACCGTTGGGGCCCATCGCTCGGGTGTTCCTCGGTTCGCGGGCAACGAAGATCATTCGTCACTCACCGGTACCGATCCTGGTGCTGCCGCGTCGGTGACGTTCTATCGGTTGAGGGCCAGCACCGAGAGCAGTTCGTAGGCCACGTGAGCCGCGGCGATTCCGGTGATCTCGGCGTGGTCGTACGCAGGCGCGACCTCGACGATGTCGGCACCGACCACGTTCAGTCCGACAAGTCCACGCAGCGTGTTCAACAGCTCGCGAGAGGTCATTCCCCCGGCTTCGGGAGTGCCGGTGCCGGGAGCGTGTGCTGGGTCGAGTACGTCGATGTCGACCGAGACGTAGACCGGGCCACCGTCGAGGCGACGACGCATCCGCTCGACGATGCTGGCCACGCCGTCGACCTCGTAGTCGTCGGAACGGATCACCTGGAAGCCCAGCACCCGGTCGTCCTCGAGGTCCTGCTCACTGTAGAGCGGGCCGCGGATGCCGATGTGCTGTGAGCGTTCGAGGTCGATGAGCCCTTCCTCGCTGGCTCGTCGGAACGGCGTCCCGTGTGTGTAGGGCGCACCGAAATACGTGTCCCACGTGTCGAGGTGAGCATCGAAGTGCAGCACTGCTATCGGCCCGTGGTCGCGCGCGAGCGAACGCAGGATCGGCAGTGCGATGGTGTGGTCACCGCCGAGGGTGAGAACCGACGAGCCGTCGGCGCGCAGGTCCGTCACCGCGTCGTGCACCGTGGTCAGTGCCTCGGTGATGTCGAACGGATTCACCCCGATGTCGCCGAAGTCCGCCACTTGTTGACGGGCGAAGGGCGACACCTTCAGCGCAGGGTTGTACGGCCGCAACAGTTTCGAGGCTGCGCGGATGTGACCCGGGCCGAAACGTGCCCCTGGGCGGTAACTCACGCCGGAATCGAACGGCACACCGAGGATGGTGACGTCGGCGCGAGACACCTCGTCGAGACGGGGCAGCCGCGCGAAGGTGGTCGGCTCGGCGAAGCGGGGGACCTTGGTGGCGTCGACCGGACCGATCGGGGGGTGCTCGGGATTGCTCGGGTTCATCGACAAATCCTTCCGAATTTTCAGGAGTCCGGTCACGTCGGGTCGACCAGTTCGCCCGGCAAGCGTTACTCTGATGCTCGATCTTGTCAACACGAGTTTCCTGAAAGGCGAGAGCGGTGTCCCTTGCTACGTCGGTCGTCAGTGATGCACCGCGTATCGGTGCGCGGCTCAGGGAGGCTCGGCAGAAGAAGCGGTTGACTCTGGACGCGCTCGCCGAGACGTGCGGGGTGACGAAGGGGTACCTGTCCAAGCTCGAGCGCGATCAGGTGAACGCCTCGGTTGCGTCGTTGGTGCGGGTCTGTGCTGCGCTCGACGTACCGGTCGGCTCCCTGTTCGACGATGCCCCGGCGGGTGACGTCGTACGGGCACAGTCGTTGCCGCGCATCGTCTTCGGCGGCGAGGCGATGACGGAGTATTTGTTGACTCCGGTGGGGGAACGGCGCGTCCAGGTGTTGCTGGGGGACATCGAGGAGGGCGGCGGCAGCGGAGCGGAGGCGTACACCCTGCCGTTGGACGTCACGTTCGTGCACGTGTTGTCCGGCGAGGTGCGGGTGACCTTCGAGGCCGACCCCGACGGCAGCTTCGGCGGCGACGACGTCCTGCTCGGGGCGGGCGATGCGTTCACCTTCTCGCCCAGGCGACCGCACAGTTTTCGCAGCGAGGGTAGCGGCGGTGCGCAGGTTCTGTGGGTACTGGCCCCGGCGTTGCCGGAGGAGTTGCCTGCAACGAAACAGGAGTTTTCCTCATGACTGTCACCGTGTCGCTGTTCCAAGGGCCGGAGTTGTCCGGTGATGTCGACGCGAACCTCGCGGCGATCGACGCCGCCGCGGCGAGCGCGTCCGCGGCAGGGGCGTCCATCCTCGTCACCCCGGAGATGTCGGTCAGTGGCTACGACATCGGAGATCTCGTGCGGGAGCGCGCCGAACCGTTCGACGGTCCGATCTTCGAGCGCATCGCCGCGATCGCGCGATCTCGAGCCGTCGCAATCGTGTACGGGTATCCCGAGAGCAGCGGTGAATCCGTGTTCAATTCGGTCCAGGTGGTCGACGCATCCGGGCTGTCGATCGCGCGCTACCGCAAGACCCACCTGTTCGGTGAACTCGATCGCACGCACTTCGCTCCTGGGCCGGAACTGTTGGTGCAGTTCGACTTCGGAGGTCTGCGCTGCGGCCTGCTCACCTGTTACGACGTCGAATTCCCGGAAACGGTGCGTGCGCAGGCCGATGCCGGAGCGCAATGGTTGATCGTCCCCACCGGTTTGATGACGCCGTTCGAGATCATCGCAACTCACGTGGTCCCGACGAGGGCGTACGAGAGTCAACTGTTCATCACCTACGTGAATCGCTGCGGTGCCGAGGCCAGCCTGACGTACTGCGGACTCACCTGCGCCGTCGCGCCGGACGGTACCGACATCGCCCGGGCAGATGCACACGAGGAGTTGCTGACGGTGGACTTGGATCCGGCCGAACTCGCTCGATCCCGCTCCGTCAACACCCATCTGGCCGATCGCCGCCATGATCTGTACCGGACAGTTCTCGACCCGACAGGGTCCTCGCGGCCCGAGCAGGAGACCGACCGATGACCACACCCGTCACCCCGGACAGCTCGATCGAATCCGAGGACGAACAGCCGCTTACCATGTTCGGCCCGGACTTCCCGTTCGCGTACGACGACTACCTCGCGCATCCGGCCGGTCTCGGTAACATTCCCGACGCGGCCCTCGGTACCCAGGTCGCCGTGATCGGCGGCGGACTCGCGGGCATGGTCGTCGCCCACGAGCTGCTCAAGCTCGGGCTGGAACCGGTTGTGTACGAGTCGGATCGGATCGGCGGACGAATGCGCTCGGTGCCGTTCGACGGACACCCCGGGGTGGTGGCCGAGATGGGTGCAATGCGGTTTCCGCCGTCGTCGACCACGCTGTTCCACTACCTCGACGCCGTCGGGCTCGAGACGACGCCGTTTCCGAATCCGTTGGCAGAGGTGACACCGAGTACGGTGATCGACCTCAAGGGCGAGAGCCATTATGCGCGCAAGCTCGACGATCTTCCGCCGATCTTCGCCGAGGTTGCCGACGCGTGGAACCGCACGCTCGAGGAACACGCCGAGCTGGTTCCGCTGCAGCGCGCCATTCGCAGGCGAGACGTGGCCGAGATCAAGAGGATCTGGAACGAGCTGATCGTGAAGTTCGACGACCAGACCTTCTACGGTTTCCTCGCTGCGTCCGAGCACTTCTCGTCGTTTCGGATGCGAGAGTTGTTCGGCCAGGTGGGTTTCGGAACGGGTGGCTGGGACACCGACTATCCCAACTCGATTCTCGAGATCCTCCGCGTCGTCAGCACGGCAGCGGACGACCACCATCGCGGAATCGTCGGAGGCTCACAGCAACTGCCGATGCGGCTGTGGACCGACTCGCCCGCGAACATGGTGCACTGGCCGGCCGGCACGTCGGTGGCCTCACTGAACGGCGGCACCACGATGTCGCGCGTCACCGAGATCAGGCGCACCGACGGCGGCACCACGATCCACGACGACCGCGGCAACATCCGCACCTATGCGGCCGCCGTCGTGACGGCTCAGAGCTGGATGTTGCTCAGCAACATCAGATGTGACGACGGCCTGTTTCCCATCGATCACTGGACCGCCATCGAACGCACCCACTACATGGGGTCGACCAAGGTGTTCGCACTCGTCGATCGGCCGTTCTGGAAGGACAAGGATCCGGTCACCGGGCGAGACCTGGTCAGCATGACGCTGACCGATCGAATGAGCCGCGGCACTTACCTACTCGATCAAGGCGAGGGCAAGCCGGGGCTGATCTGCCTGTCCTACACCTGGTCCGACGATTCGCTCAAGCTGCTGGCCCTCGACCCGACCGAGCGGATGAACATCATGTTGCGCTCACTCGAAGAGATCTACCCCGGCGTCGACTTCCGTAGCCACATCATCTCGACCCCGGTGACACTGTCCTGGGAGACCGAACGCGATTTCATGGGTGCATTCAAAGCGAACCTGCCGGGTCACTACCGGTATCAGGAACGACTGTTCACCCACTTCGTGCAGGACGAGCTGGACCCCAGGCACCGCGGGATATTCCTCGCCGGCGACGACATCTCGTGGACCGCGGGCTGGGCGGAAGGTGCGATTCATACGGCACTGAACGCAGTGTGGGGCGTCGTGCATCATCTGGGCGGTTCGTCCGCCGAGGGCAATCCGGGACCGGGCGACGTCTTCGAGACCATCGCGCCACTTCGATTGGGGGATTAGCCCTTCGGCGGCAGTGAACGCGGTGCGCGCTCGTCGAACACGAACAGCGCCAACGCGATCGTCAACATCAGGGCAACGACCCAGATCGCTCGCAGTTCGAACAGCTCGACCGCAGCCGCACCCAGCAGCGCGCCGCCGAGGAACCCGGAAATCACCGCGGCGAACCGTCGCGCCCGCGTCCCTTCCTCGCGATCGTGATCGACGACACGATGAAATGCTGCCATCGCCATGCTGCGCAGATTTCCGGTAGTCATCGTGGTGTTGAAAGGCGAATCCACCAGTACGCGAAAGGTGGTCACCTGCACGCCGGCCACATGCGCGAGGATGACCGAGACGACGGCGTCGGGCACGGTTGCCGGGAGAAATCCGACGACCAGAACCACGAGGATCTCGAAGACGAGCACCGCACGGACCGGCCGCCGTACGACCTTTGCCACCGCAGGCAACGCGATGAATTCCGCTGTCGCGACTCCCAGCACGAACGCCGCCAACGGCGGTAGAAACGCCAGTGCGTCGATCCAGCGCCCGCCGGCGATATCGACGCCGAGCAGCACCACGTTGCCGGTCTGGGCACCTGCGAACACCCCGCCGCGAGTGACGTAGGTATAGGCGTCGAGAAAGCCCCCGACTGCGGCCAGGAGTACCCCGAGTCGAACCGACTTCGCGGTAGCGACAGCGATGTGGGGCTCAGGACGTGACGTGGTCATCGAGAAATCCTGACACAGGGCCCTTCCATCACAGCTCGACAGTTCGTTCCATTCACGTCGATGCCAGGAGTGAGAGCAACAATTCAGCGCGCACTCGTGCGGACGTCAGATCCACCGCGAGTAGTTCCTCGCATCGGGTGATCCGGTTTCGCAGCGTGTGCCGATGAACGGACAGTTGTGCGGCAGCGGTTTCCCAATGCCCGTTGGCCTCGAGGAAAGCCCGAAGTGACGCCACCAGATCGGCGGTATGGATGCGGTCGTACTCGGCCAGCACGGCGATGGTCACCGCGGCCATGGCGCGCAACGACTCCTGCACCGGCTCGGAGGCCAGCAACATCGACCCGGCGAATTCGACGATGCGATCGTGGGATCCGGCAGCCGCGCAGGCGAGCGAGGCTTGTCGAAGCGCCGCGGGCGACTCGGTGATGTGAAGGCGGGCACTGAGGCCGACGCACGTCGATCGGGGTAACGAATCCATCATGCGTGCAACGAAGGTGGCGTCGTCGGAGCCGCGGAGCAGGAGCGCGCAGCCGGTGTCGGTCGTCCGGGCGAAGGTGGGCCGCCCCCGGAGCCGAGACTCTGCATCGATCGCGTCGACGATGCGCTCGGATGGTCCGCGCACCACCGCAACCCTGATGTGAGAGTCGTCGTCGGCAGCGTCGGCGAGATAGCTGGGCACGTGCACGTCGTCGTCCGTGGTCAGATGCCCGTCGAGGAGCAACCCGAGCGCCAAGGTGTTGAGCCTGGACTGTTCGGCGCGCAGGCGCGCCGGTTTCTCGAGTTCGAGGGTCACCAGTGAAACGGCATGCCCGAGCAGGATCTGCTCGACCCCGGTCATCGGTCCAGCGGTGCGGATGGCCAGGAAAGTCGGTGCGCTGCCGGTGATCGGGACTGAATGCAGACTCACGGTGCGACCCGGTTCGCTCACCGAGACCGTGGCAGGTGACGCCGACGAGCGGATGCTGCGAGCGATGTCGCGGGCCTGCTCGACGAGATTCGATGCGTCCGTCGGATGGAACGACTCGGCGCGCCTACCGATCAGTGCCACCGATGTCGACGTGGCAACTGCGAGTTCCCGGACGATCGCGTCGACGCCGCCGTGCAGCGCTGCCCGCGTGATGCGGTTCTGTACCGACGCAGCGCGAACGACCTGCTCGTACTCCTGCTCGGAGATTCGCTTCATGACCGCTCGGATGACAGCAGCGAACGGAGTGTCGTAGGGAACTTCGACGACCGGCAGGCCCACCTCGTCTGCGGCGTCGAGAAGATACTGGGGAATCGTGCTGTGGGACAAACCGATTCCGAATCCGAGGCACGCAACACCCGCGGCCGCCAGGGTTCGAACGTAGGTCCCGAGCGCGGGACCGTCGGAGTCGAAGCCCAGTCCGGTCGTCAGAATCAACTCGCCGCCCGACAGCCAGGGGCTGGGGTCGGTGAGCTCGGTTGCCTGCGCGAAGGTGATGGACGCAGAACTGCGCTCGGGTCCGCCGCGATGACTCAGTCGAAGGTGTCGCTGCCTCAGCAGCCAGGACATCTGCACGCTCACATGTCGCACTGTAATCCTGGGGTTGACGAAAAGGAGTGCGATCGGCTCGTGGGATGGACGAAATGGCAACTGACCCGGCGATCGAGCAGTCGCATACTTGCTGAAACAGCCCAGACGAAAGGTGCGACCATGGCCTCGATCGAGTACCGACTTCCGCAGGAGCGCAAGATCGTCACCGCGTTCCCCGGACCGAAGTCGTCGGCATTGGCGGAGCGCCGCAAGGCTGTCGTCGGTGCAGGCGTGGCGTCCACCCTGCCGGTCTACGTGGCCGACGCAGACGGCGGCGTCGTCGTCGATGTGGACGGCAACTCGCTGATCGATCTCGGTGCCGGAATTGCCGTGACGACCGTCGGTGCTTCGAATCCGGCCGTTGTTGCCGCCGTGCAGGATCAGGTCGCCCACTTCACCCACACCTGCTTCATGATCGCGCCCTACGAGGGTTACATCGCAGTTGCCGAGAAGTTGGCCGAACTCACCCCAGGAGATCACGACAAGCGCACCGTCCTGTTCAACAGCGGTGCCGAGGCAGTCGAGAACGCAGTGAAGATCGCTCGGCACGCCACCGGACGCTCGGCCGTCGTCGTGTTCGATCACGCCTACCACGGCCGCACCAACCTGACGATGGCTCTGACCTCGAAGTCGATGCCGTACAAGAGTGGCTTCGGGCCGTTCGCTCCCGAGGTCTATCGGGCCCCGATGTCCTACCCGTTCCGCGAAGGTCTGAACTCCGACGGTTCCTCGGTTACCGGCGCGCAGGCCGCGGCACGGGCGATCTCCGTCATCGAAAAGCAGGTCGGTGCAGCCAATCTCGCGGCCATCCTCATCGAGCCGATTCAGGGTGAGGGCGGTTTCGTCGTGCCGGCCGACGGCTTCCTGCCGGCACTGGCGAACTGGGCGCGCGAGAACGACGTCGTCTTCATCGCCGACGAGGTGCAATCCGGATTCACCCGGACCGGTGCCTGGTTCGCCAGTGAGCACGAGGGAGTCGTGCCGGACCTGATCACCATGGCGAAGGGCATCGCGGGCGGGATGCCGCTGGCCGCGGTCACCGGCCGCGCCGACCTGATCGACGCCGTGCATCCGGGTGGACTCGGTGGGACGTACGGCGGCAACCCCGTCGCCTGCGCCGCTGCCTTGGCGTCGATCGAGCAGATGGAGACGCTCGACCTCAATGCCCGCGCCCGCGATATCGAACGCATCGTGCTCGACCGGCTGCACGCGTTGACTTCGGACGTCTCCATCATCGGTGACATTCGCGGACGCGGAGCCATGCTGGCCGTCGAACTGGTCGTACCCGGTGGACACGAGCCCAATCCCGAGGCCACCAAAGCCGTTGCGGCTGCGGCACTCGAGGCCGGGGTGATCGTGCTGACGTGCGGTACCTACGGCAACGTCATCCGCCTGCTGCCGCCCCTCGTGATCTCCGACGAGCTGTTGGACGACGCGCTCACCGTCCTCGAAGGTGCGCTTCGCTCTGTGGCGCAGGGGAACTGACATGTCGGCCCACGATCTGATCTCCTCGTTGCCCACCGATCTCTGGCTCGGCGGTGCGCAGACACCGTCGGCGTCGGGCGCACGATTCGCCGTGCTGAACCCGGCGACCGGAGAGGAGTTGACCACCGTCGCCGACGCCACGGCGGGCGATGGGATCACCGCGCTCGATCTCGCTGTTGCGGCGCAGGGGGCGTGGGCGGCGACGCCTGCTCGCGAGCGGGCAGAGATTCTGCGGCGCGCCTTCGACCTGCTGAAGCAGCGAGCCGACGACTTCGCTCTGTTGATGACCCTCGAAATGGGGAAGTCATTGGCGGAGAGCCGCGGTGAAGTGAACTACGGACGAGAATTCCTGCGCTGGTTCAGCGAGGAAGCCGTTCGGATCGGCGGCCGGTTCACTCCCGCCCCGGCAGGCAACGGCCGAATCCTGGTGACCAAGATGCCCGTCGGTCCGGTGCTGGCCATCACCCCGTGGAACTTTCCGCTGGCCATGGGAACGCGCAAGATCGGGCCCGCTCTGGCTGCCGGATGCACCGTCATCGTCAAGCCGGCCGAGGACACTCCGCTCACGATGCTCCTTCTGGGGCAGGTGTTCGCCGACGCGGGGTTGCCCGATGGGGTGCTCTCGATCCTTCCGACCTCCGACGCCGCGGCGGTCACCGGACCGCTGATGGACGACCCCAGACTGAGGAAGGTCACGTTCACCGGATCGACCGGAGTGGGAAAGCTGTTGGTCCGCAACGCAGCCGACCGCCTGCTACGGACGTCGATGGAGCTCGGTGGCAATGCCCCCTTCATCGTGTTCGACGACGCGGATATCGACGCGGCCGTGGACGGGGCGATGCTCGCCAAGATGCGCAACGGCGGCGAGGCCTGCACGGCGGCCAACCGCTTGTATGTCGCGAACTCGGTGCGTGAGGAATTCACCGTGAAGTTGACGGCGCGAATCGAGGCCTTGACGGTCGGTGCCGGCGATCGGGAAGGCACCGACATCGGGCCGCTCATCAACGACAAACAGCGTAGAACGGTCACCGCACTGGTCGACGATGCCGTCGCGAAGGGTGCTCGAGTGCGCACCGGCGGCACGGCGCCGGATGGACCTGGATTCTTCTACGCGCCGACGGTGCTCGACAGTATCCCCGCGGACGCGAATCTGTTGCAGGACGAAATCTTCGGACCTGTCGCGGCGATCATCGGGTTCGACACCGAGGACGAGGCCGTGGCCGCAGCCAACGACACCAGGTACGGGTTGGTGGCGTACTTCTACACAGAAAGCCTCGACCGGGCCCTGCGGGTGTCGGCGGCTCTGGACACCGGCATGGTTGGGGTCAATCGAGGTGCCATCTCGGACGCGGCCGCTCCGTTCGGTGGCGTCAAGGAATCGGGCTTCGGCCGCGAGGGCGGTTCGGAGGGCATCGAGGAATACCTCGAGACCAAGTACATCGCGCTGCAGTAGTCAGTGCACGAAGCGCCACTCTGCGACCGTCAGCGCGGGAAGTCCCGTTCGACGGCCGAGAGTGGAGCGATTCGTGCCGGTCCGTTCTCAGCCCTGCGCGGCTGCGATCCGGTCCTCGGCCAGACGATCGGCTGCGGCTCCCAGCAGAATGCCCTCGGTACGCGCGATGGCGAAGATGCCGAAGACGGTGTCGCGGATCTTCCCGATCGTGGCCATCACCTGGGCCGAATCCTTACTGCGCAGTTCGCCTTCCACCTGGATCAGTCCGCCGGCGTTGGCTACGTAATCGGGTACCCAGACGATTCCGCGCGCCGCCAACGTCTCTTCGACGTCGGGTGTGAGCAGCTGGTTGTTGGCCGCGCCGCAGACGATGGACGCCGTCAATCGGGCTACCGAGGAGGCGTCGAGGGTGGCACCCATGGCGCACGGTGCGTAGACGTCGACGTCGGCACCGATGATGTCGGATTCGATGGTGACCCCGGGGAAGTCCAGGGCGATGCGCTCGAGTGCGGGTGCATAGGAGTCGCTGACGATCACGTCGGCACCGGCATCCCGAAGAAGGGCGACGAGGTTGTATCCGACCTTTCCTGCACCTTCGACGGCGACACGCTTACCGGTCAGATCATCTGAGCCCCAGATCGATTCGGCTGCCGCACGGAGCGAAAGAAAGACCCCGAGTGCGGTCTGCGGACCGCTGTCGCCGGTGCCGCCTGCAGTGGTGTTCTTGCCGACGACGTGCGCGGTCTCTTCGGCGATGATGTCGAGATCGTTGCTGTTGGTGCCCACATCGCCTGCGGTGACGTAGGTTCCACCGAGCGACTCGACGAACCGGCCGTATGCGTTCAGCAGCGTCGGGGTCTTGATGGCGGTGGGATCGCCGATGATCACGGCCTTTCCGCCGCCGAGGTCGACGCCCGCGACGGCGGCCTTGTAGGTCATCCCGCGGGAGAGTCGCAATACATCGGTCAACGCATCCTGCTCGGATGCGTAGGGGTAGAAGCGAGTTCCGCCGAGGGCCGGCCCGAGAACGGTGGAGTGGACGGCGATGATCGCGCGCAGCCCGGTATCGCGGTCCTGGCAGAACACGACGCGTTCGTGCGCGGAGTCGCGCGGCATGTCGGGACGGTCGAAGACGCCTGCCGTCGAGGAGAGGGAGCGGGGCGGGGTGCTGGCTACGGCGGCGGGGTGGTCGGCAACGACGGACACAGGCGGTCTCTTTCGGTGATGAGGCGGCGGTACCCGGAAATGGGTGGTATCCGGGACATGTCCGTCGAAGAGTGCCGTGAACGTGCACGCTGGTCAACCGCCGTCGCCGAGATCATGCATCTTGCACTGTGGACGCTGAATCGGTCTGGCAGAGCTGGTCTGCTTGCTCAGCGCCGGCCGTCTTCGGCGAGCTGTTCGAGCAACGGCTTGGTGCGGTACTGGATCAGTTCCGACATGGCGATGGACATGTTGGTGCGCTCGACTCCTGGTATCTCGAGAATCAGACCGGCGATGCGATACAGGTCGTCGGCGTCGACGGCGGCGATGCGGATGTGCATGTCTGCAGCTCCGGACAGCCCGAACACCTCGAGTACTTCAGGGATGGTGCGGAGATTTTCGGTGACCGCCGCCAGCATGTGCTGATTGACCCGTGCGGTGACGAACGCCTGCAGCGGTCGCCCCAGCGACTTCGGCGGGATGCGGTGATCGATCGGAGTGAGTGAGCCTTTGTCGTCCCATCGGCCGAGACGCGCCTGGACGGTGTTTCGCGACAAGCCCAGTGTCGTGGCGAGTTCGACCCCGGTGGCGCGAGGCTTCGAGCAGAGGGCGAGGAGAAGCTTGGCGTCGGTCTTGTCCAAATCGGTCATTGCGCACTTCCTGTAGCTCAGTCGTCACTCGATATTGTGCACGTTGCGCAGTTTCGAAGTCATCACTTGTGCAGTCTGGATGTCGGTGGTGTCCTTGTGAAGGACATCACATCAGGACGGAGAGTGCCAGGACCATGAACACCAACTCGCTGGTTCAGCTGATCAAAGAATCGGGAACCGTGGTGCGCAACGAGACCTACTCGCCTCTCGTCGCCGATATCGACACGGCCGCGATGATGGAGATGTATCGCGATCTCGTCGTCGTCCGGCGCATCGATTCCGAGGCCACCGCGTTGCAGCGGCAGGGCGAACTGGGTCTGTGGGCACCGCTGCTCGGTCAGGAAGCGGCGCAGGTCGGATCCGCTCGTGCACTCGACACCGAGGACTTCGTGTTCGCCAGCTACCGCGAGCACGGCGTCGCTTACTGTCGCGGGGTAGACCCCACTCAGATGCTGCGGTTCTGGCGCGGATCGACGCTGTCCGGCTGGGACCCGTACGAGTACCGGATGACCACACCGGCGATCATCGTCGGATCGCAGGGTCTGCACGCGACCGGGTACGCCATCGGCATGCAGCTCGAGGGTGCCGAAGGTGCGGCCATCACCTACTTCGGTGACGGCGCGACCAGTCAGGGCGACATCTCCGAAGGGCTCGGTTTCGCCGCCAGTTTCCATGCGCCGGTGGTGTTCTTCTGCCAGAACAATCAGTGGGCGATCTCCGAACCGGTGACGGTACAGACCAAGACGACGATCGCGGCCCGCGGCGAGGGCTTCGGTATTCCGTCGGTGCGCGTCGACGGCAACGACGTTCTGGCCGTCCTGGCGGTGACCAGAGCAGCGCTGGCGCGCGCCCGCGAGGGTAGTGGCCCGACGCTCATCGAGGCCGTCACCTACCGGATGGGCCCGCACACCACGTCCGACGATCCGACGCGATACCGCTCGGGTGCCACCGACGACGAATGGCGTGCGAAGGATCCGATCGATCGAATCGAGAAGCTGCTCCGTCGAATCGGTGTGTACGACGACGCGTTCGCCGCTTCGGTGAAGCGCACCGCCGACGACGTCGCGGCGGAACTCCGCCGTGGGTGCCTCGAGACCGTCGAGCCGGAAGCGATGTCGGTGTTCGACAACGTCTACGCCGATCCACACCCCCTCCTGGACGACGAGCGAGCCCAATTTGCCTCGTACCAGGCCGGATTCGAAGGAGCCACGTCATGACCACCATGGAAAGTATTGCGCCGCAGCGGCCCACGAGTCTTCCGTTGGGCAAGGCCATCAATGCAGGTCTGCGACGAGCGATGGAGAACGATCCCAAGGTTCTCCTCATGGGCGAGGACATCGGCAAGCTCGGCGGCGTCTTCCGCATCACCGACGGCCTGCAGAAGGACTTCGGACCCGGTCGTGTTCTCGATATGCCGCTGGCCGAGTCCGGCATCATCGGCACCGCAGTCGGACTCGCGATGCGGGGATTCCGGCCGGTGTGCGAAATTCAGTTCGACGGCTTCATCTATCCGGCCTTCGACCAGATCGTCTCGCAGGTCGCCAAGCTGCACTACCGCACGAGTGGCAACGTGAAGATTCCGATGACGATTCGCGTGCCCTACGGCGGCGGAATCGGTGCCGTCGAGCATCACTCGGAGTCGCCCGAGGGCTACTTCGCGCAGACCGCGGGCCTACGCGTCGTCACCTGTAGCAATTCTGCAGACGGCTACTCGATGATCCAACAGGCTATTGCCAGCGACGACCCCGTGTTGTTCTTCGAGCCGAAGCGTCGGTACTGGGAGAAGAGCCCGATCGACCTGGACTCCACCGATCCGGGCGCGTCGTACCCGCTGCACCGGGCGCGGGTGGTCGCCGAGGGCACCGATGTCACACTCATCGCCTACGGCCCGCTCGTCGCCACCGCCCGCAAGGCCGCCGAAGTTGCTGCCCACGAGGGAATCTCGATCGAGGTCATCGATCTGCGCTCGCTGTCCCCGATCGACTTCGAGACCATCGAGGCCTCTGTGCGCAAGACCGGACGTCTGGTCGTCACACACGAGGCGCCGGTGTTCATGGGTATCGGCTCCGAGATCGCCGCACGGATATCCGAACGGTGTTTCTACAACCTGGAGGCACCGGTGCTGCGCGTCGGCGGCTTCGGGACCCCGTACCCCGCGTCGAAGCTCGAGAAGTTCTACCTCCCCGACGTCGACCGGATCCTCGACGCCGTCGACCGCTGCCGCTCCCACTGACTTTTCGCTCACTGCCTACGACAGACACCGAACAGGATTCGACGATGCCCACCATCCAGAGTTTTCCGTTGCCCGACCTCGGGGAGGGTCTCACCGAGGCCGACCTGCTGACCTGGCTCGTCGCCGTCGGTGACACGATCGAGTTGAATCAGAACATCGCCGAGGTGGAAACGGCCAAGGCTGCCGTCGAACTTCCGTCACCGTTCGCGGGGGTGGTTGTTGCGCTGCATGTCTCGGAGGGCGACACCGTCGAGGTCGGGGTGCCAATCATCGACATCCGAGTAGGCGGCGACATCGAGGAGGAGGTGACTGCCCCGCCGAGTGTCGAGACAGCCACCGACACGGACGGGGCAGCCCCCGCAGAAGACAATGACGAACGGATTCCGGTTCTCGTCGGCTACGGCGTGGCGAAGGAAGGATCCAGTCGACGCGGCGGCCGGGGACCAGCTCCGGTCACCGCGACATCGAGTGGTCGGAACGGCAAGCCGTTGGCCACACCGCCGGCGCGAAAGATCGCCAAGGACAACGCCGTCGACCTGGCCGAGGTGCCCGCAACCGGAAGCCACGGTGACGTCACGCGTGAGGACGTCGAGACTTACCTGAAGGGTGAGGAGCCGGCGGAGGCGCGGGCCCCGCACCGGACCGGCCGCGAAGAGCGCACGCCGATCAAGGGGGTGCGCAAACATACGGCGGATGCGATGGTGCGCAGTGCATTCACCGCTCCGCACGTCACCGAATTCGTGACCGTGGACGTCACCGAGACCCTGGCTCTGCTGGAATCCCTCCGGTCCTCGACCCACTTCGCGGACGTGCGGCTGACTCCGCTGGCGTTGGTGTCCAAGGCAGTTCTGGTAGCACTGAGATCGAACCCGTCCCTCAACTCGTCCTGGGACGAGGCGGCTCAGGAGATCGTCACCAAGCACTACGTCAACCTCGGCATCGCCGCAGCGACTCCGCGCGGCCTGATGGTGCCGAACATCAAGGACGCGCACGAACTTTCGTTGGTGGACATCGCGCGTGCACTGGCAGATCTGACGCGTACCGCGAAAGAAGGCAAGAGCAGTCCGGCCGACCTCGCCGACGGCACGATCACGATCACCAACGTAGGAGTGTTCGGAGTCGACGCCGGGACGCCCATTCTCAATCCCGGTGAAGCGGCCATCTTGTGCTTCGGTTCGATCCGCCGTATGCCCTGGGAACACGAGGGTGCCATCGCACTGCGTTCGGTGACGACGCTGTCACTGTCGTTCGATCACCGTCTGGTCGACGGCCAGCAGGGATCACAATTCCTCGCCCTCGTCGGTCGGTTGCTCAGCACTCCGATGGATATGATCGCCCTGAGCTGATTCCGCGGCTCGATGGAGACAGGTCGATGGAGACAAGTCGATAGAGACAAGGGTGCGCGCGTGGCCGAGGCAATCGACGAGTACTTCCTGAAGCAGGTTCGCTTCGCCCGGCCCGCTGAGTCGGTCGTCGCGGATCCGGATCGACTGCTTCGGTACTTCGACGCGCAGCTCGCCAGCAGGCATCTCGACTTCGCGGCCCGTTGGTTGCAGTCCGAGGGCTTCGGTTACTACACCATCGGATCGTCGGGGCACGAAGCCAACGCAGCCGTCGGGGCAGCGACCGAGGTCACCGACCCGGCGCTGCTGCACTACCGCTCCGGTGGTTTCCATGCCGCACGCGCACAACAGCATTCGGACTCGAACCCGATCCGGGACGTACTGGCGAGTCTGGTCGCCTCGACTCGAGATCCCATGTCCGGCGGCCGCCACAAGGTGTTCGGGCATCCGGCTCTGGGCATCGTCCCGCAGACGTCGACCATCGGGTCCCAGGTTCCGCGGGCGGTCGGTCTGGCGTTCGCGCTCGGTCGGGCGAAGGCGATGCGTCATCGAACCCCGTGGCCCGAGAACGCCGTTGTGGTGTGCAGCTTCGGCGACGCCTCGGCCAACCATTCGACGACGGTGGGTGCGCTCAACTCGGCTGCTTACTGTGCGCATCAGTCCGTTCCGATGCCGATCCTGTTCGTCTGCGAGGACAACGGAATCGGGATCAGTACCCGATCGCCGCGGGGGTGGATCGCGCAGTCGCTCAGCCGATTACCGTCGATCGAGTACGTGCGGGCCGACGGCAACGATCCGATCGCACTGATGCGCACCGTCGACGCCGCCGTCGCTACAGTGCGCAATCGGCGGCGTCCGGTAGTGCTCCACCTCGAGACGGTGCGGCTGATGGGTCACGCCGGATCGGATGCCGAACTCGCCTACCGCTCCAGCGCAGACATTGTCGGTGACTACGAGCGAGATCCGTTGCTGGCCGGCGCTCGCGCGTTGGTCGACGCCGGGATCCTGACTGCCGCCGACGTCGAAGGCCGATACCAGGCGATGCGCGAGACCGTCATGGGCGAGGCCGAGGCGACGGTCGACTCGCTGCGCTCCGGGGAATCGTCGCGCCTCGCTACCGCAGAGGCGGTGATGGCTCCGCTCACCGACAGGCGACCGACCGCCGTGGCTACTACCGAGAGCAGTCTGCGAGGCGCTCACAACGAAGGTCGGCTCACGCTGGCCGCGATGATCAACCGAACTCTCACCGACATCATGACGACGCGACCGGACGTGCTCGTGTTCGGCGAGGACGTGGCCGTCAAAGGCGGCGTCTACGGCGTCACGAAGGGCTTGCGTAAAAAGTTCGGCGCAGCGCGAGTTTTCGACACTCTGCTCGACGAGCAAACTGTGCTCGGCACCGCCCTGGGTGCTGCGCTCGCTGGATTCGTCCCGATACCCGAGATTCAGTATCTGGCGTACCTGCACAATGCCGAGGATCAGCTGCGTGGTGAGGCCGCGTCGCTGAAGTTTTTCTCCGACGCCCAGTACACCAACGGGATGGTGGTACGCATCGCTGGTTTGGCGTATCAACGCGGTTTCGGCGGACACTTTCACAACGACAATGCGGTCGCTGTTCTGCGCGATATTCCGGGCATCGTGGTTGCGGTTCCGAGTTCGGCGGCCGAGGCCGCCGGTCTCTTGAGAACCTGCGTGGCACTGGCCGCGGAGGAGGGGCGAGTGTGCGTGTTTCTGGAGCCCATTGCGCTCTATCACCGCACCGATCTGCTCGACGGCGACGGTGCACTGCGCTGTGCCGACAATTCAACGGGCGATTTCGGCACCGTCGCAAGCCATCTCGACGGAGATGATCTGGTGATCGTCACGTTCGGTAACGGAGTGGTGATGAGTCGACGCGCCGCGTCTCGGTTGAGCGAACGCGGGATCGCGGTGACGGTCGTGGACCTACGTTGGATAGTTCCCCTGCCGGCCGAGGATCTGTTGTACCGGCTGGCACGCTTCGATCGAGTGCTGATCGCCGACGAGACCCGGCACGACGGGGGAGTGGGTGAGGGCGTCGTGACCGCTCTCGTCGAGGGCGGCTACGGCGGTGCCATCGCGCGAGTCTCCAGCGCGAATTCGTTCGTCCCCCTCGGCGGCGCGGCCGATCTCGTCCTCCTGTCGGAAGACGAGATCGTCGACGCGGCCGTGCGGATGATGGACGCCGGGTGACCTAGTGAACCGGTTGTGCGGGGGCGAGCGCCTCGCTGTCGGTTCGTGCCGGTGCCCGGATGAAGAACGACGCCGCCACTGCGACCAACGACACGGCCCCGCCGTAGAGGAAGGCTGTGTGTATTCCGGCCTCCGAGCCGCCCACAGCAGTTGCGCCGTCGGCGATTCTGGCTGCTGCGGTGTTGGACATCACGGTGACGAACAGTGCGGTACCGGCAGCACCGGCCAACTGCTGGACCGTGCTGAAGATGGCACTACCGTGCGAGTACAGCTGGGTGGGAAGCGATCCCAGCGACGAGGTCATGAGCGGCGTCATGATGAGTGCCAGGCCCGCCGAGAGCAACATGTGGATACCGATCACGAGCGGCAGTGCAGTCTGCGCGTCCAGCACGGTCATCGACCACAGCGCGCCGCTCACCACCACGGCACCGGGAATGACCAACGGACGCGGCCCGATTCGGTCGAAGATGCGTCCGACGAACGGGGCGAGCAGACCCATCAAGAGTCCGCCGGGAAGCAACATCAGTCCGGTGTCGAGAGTGTCGAGTCCGCGGACGTTCTGTAGGTACATCGGTAGCAGGATCAGTGCGCCGAACAGGGCCATCATCGAGATCGCGATCATGCCGAGTCCGATACTGAAGGTGGGAGTGCGGAACGGACGCATGTCCAGCAGAGCGCCGCCGCGATCCTGACGCGAGATCTGCCGGATAACGAACACCACGAGGGCGACGGTGCCGACGATCAGCGGCAGCCATACCGGCACCACGGACTCCTCGGCCGAGTGGCCCAGGCTGCTCAGGCCGTAGACGATGCCGCCGAAAGCCAACGCGGACAACACGACCGACACAGGATCGAACGACGGCCGACTGGTCTCGGTCACGTTCTTCACCAGAGTTGTGCCGATGGCGAACGCGATGAGTGCGATCGGAAGGACGAGCCAGAACATCCATCGCCAGTCCAGCGAATCGAGGATGATCCCCGAGATCGTCGGACCGATCGCGGGTGCCACAGCGATGACGATGGAGATCACGCCCATCATCGCGCCGCGCTTGTGCGCTGGAACCACGGTCAGCACCGTGGTCATCAACAGCGGCAACATGATCGCCGTGCCGCTGGCCTGGGTGATGCGCCCGAGCAGGAGCATCTCGAAGCCCGGGGCAGAAGCTGCGAGCAGCGTGCCGACGGAGAACAGAGTCATCGCCGCCACGAATACCTGACGCAGTGTGAAGCGCTGGAACAGGAATCCGGTGATGGGGATGACCACCGCCATCGTGAGCAGAAATCCGGTGGTGAGCCACTGTGCGGTGGTCGCCGTGATGCTCAGGTCGACCATCAGGGTAGGCAGCGCCACGCTCATGATCGTCTCGTTGAGGATCATGACGAACGCCGCGATGACAAGAATGCCGATCAACAGTGTGCTGCCCGGCGCGAGTCGGCCGTCGGGTTTGTGGTCGATGTCAGATGTGGTCATGTGGCGAGAACTTTCGGGTATCGGTGCAACGTGTGGAGCAATTCTTGTGTGTAGACAGCTTGAATCATCATGACAGTGACTGTCAACTTGGATCTTGCTGGTATGTTGACAGCCAGACGTCAGAGGAGTGACCGATGGATGGAGGACGATGAGCGATCGAGTACCGGATCTGCGAGAGCGACGTCGTCGGGAAACCCTCCTCGACATCACCCGTGCTGCGCTCGATCTGTTCGAGACGCAGGGCTGCGCCGCCACGACGGTCGACCAGATCGCACGTCGGGCCGGAGTATCGCCCAGCACGTTCTTTCGTAGCTTCGCATCCAAGGAAGAATCGGTTCTCGGGCTCGCCCCGGAGTTCGAGCTCGATATCGACGCCTGGCTGGCATCGACGGCCCCCGCGGACATCACCCTCGCTGCTATCGAAGCACTGTACGAGCGATCCGTCGAACGATTATCCGCTGCACCGTACGAGGCGCGAGATCGTCTCCTGCGTACCCGGCGGTTGATCGGTCGCGACGACCATCTGCGGGCCGCCGCCTTCGCGGCCGACGCGATGACGCTGTGTCGCGTCACCGATTCGGTGGCCGCCAAGCTGGGTGGTCACGAATCACGCTCATACGCACGGTTGTTGGTCGAGGGGGCCGGGATGGCCATGCGGATCGCCTTCGACGACTGGGCTGAGCGCATCGACGCCGGGCAGGACGCCGACCTGGTGGACATCTACCGAACTACGCAGCGCGATCTACGACGCGTGGTCGCCGGGTGACTGCACACGTCGTGCGCGGAACTTGGTAGCAGGGGTCGAGTTTTCGTGCACGTGGCGCGAAGCGCCTCTCACCTGAAGCGGCTGGGCGACAGGTCCGCTTCGTCGAGCCCGCGCTCGGTCACATCGACCGGAAGTGGTTGCCGCCCTACCAGAGCCGCGCCGACCCGGGCCAGTGCTGCGCACGTCTGGATTCCGTACCCACCCTGACCGGCGCACCAGAAGAAACCCTCGATATTCGGATCGAATCCGACGACCGGAGTTCGGTCGGGCACGAAGCTGCGCAAACCGGCCCAGGACGACCGCACGTGCCGCGCCGTCAACGTGGTCGCCTCGGCAATGTCGTCGAACGCTCGGGCGATCTCCAACTCGTCCGGGCGGGCATCACTCGGCTCGGTGGGCGTCTCGTCCGCAGGCGAGCACAGTAGTTGTGTGCCTTCGGGTTTGATGTAGAACTTCTCGTCGATGTCGCTCAATGTCACCAGGTGCGCGGTATCGAGGTCGTCGGGTGCGGCCACCATGAACACCGAGCGACGCATGGGCACGAGTCCGATGGGCTCGGCTCCCGCCATTGCCCCGAGAACATCCGCCCATGCGCCCGCGGCGTCGACGACGAGTGGAGCAGTGTGTGTCGACCCATCGGTGGTGTGCGCGTGCCACAGTCCGTCGATGCGCCTCAGTGACCTCACCCCGGTCCCGGTGTGGACACGCCCGCCCCGCGCACGGAGCCCTCGCACGTAGCCCTGATGCAGGGCGTGCACGTCGACTTCCATCGAATGCGGCTCGTACAGAGCGCAATCGATCAATTCGGGGCGCAGCGGCGGAAAGAATGTGCGCGCGTCGGCAGGCGAAACCAGTTGTGCGTCGGGCGTCAAGCGGCTGACGTCGGCGTACATCGCTTCGAGCGCGTCGCCTCGTCCGGTGGACGCGAACTGGAGCAGGGGGCGCGGGGCGAGCAGTTCTGATCGAAAGTGCTCCGGCGGGTTCTCGAGGAAGTCACGGCTGGCCGTCGTCAGAGCACGAATCGTGTTGTTGCCGTACGTTTCCAGAAACAGAGCGGCCGAGCGTCCGGTGGTGTGGAAGGCCAGGGTCTTCTCGCGTTCGAGCAGGGTGACTCGGTGATCGCTTGCGAGTTCGTAGCCGAGCGAGACACCCCCGATTCCGCCGCCGACAACTATGACATCGGTGGTAGCCGTGTCGCGAGCAGACGTGCTCATCGAGTTCTCCCGTTCTTCGGCTCGGTGATTTTCGGCTGAGCGGTCCACTGAGCGCCGGGGCCGACCGCCTCGTCGAAAATCAGCCAGGTTCGGGTCGACAGTATCCCGTCCAGCCCCTGCAACTTGTCCAGCACCAGATGCCGCAGCGCCGATGTGTCAGGAGCACGGACCAGAACGAGCGCATCGAAATCACCGCCCATCAAGCTGACGTGCTCGACGAACGGATAGGTACTCAGGTCGTCGGCGACGGCACGCCACGAATCCTGCCGAATGGACAGAGCGACATAGGCGGATGCGCCGACTCCGGCCTTCTCGTAGGCGATGCGTGCGGTGAACCCCTCGATGACGCCCTCGTCGAGGAGGCGGTCGACGCGTACGTAGGCGTGTGCCCGGGAGATGTGGGTTGCCTCGGCCAATGCGCGCATGGACATTCGGCCGTCACGGCTCAGCTCGGTGACGATGCGTCGATCCACGTCGTCGAGCTCGTACTCGGTCTGTGCCATCCGTCCACTCCAGGTCGTTCACGAGAGGTCTGTATGGACAGACTGTCACATCAGTCGCACTTGGGGGCCATACATCTACATCTGGGCCCCTGATTTGAAAGCTGGTCCACTGGCCCGCACTCTGTGTAGAACAGAAAGGCCGAGACGAACACGTGCAGAAGGGGTACCGCATGACCACGACGGACACGCTCGACCACGTCACGACCTCGGTCGCACGGCGCGTTCGCGAGGGGTACGAAGCAGATTTCGTCGAATGGACCGATCAGGGTATCGATCTCGTCCGAACTTTCCCCGGCTTTCTCGGTGGCGGCTGGCTGCGCAGTTCCGGCGGATCCAACGACTACCACGTGGTGTACCGGTTCGAGACCCACGACAACCTCGACGCGTGGCTGCACTCGGATTCTCGACGCCGCTGGCTCAGCAGCGGCAGGCCCATCGCCGACGACGTTGCAACACATCGTCTTTCCGGCGTGGAGGGATGGTTCGAGCCGCAGTCCAACCTGACCGACGCTGTTCGAGTGATCGGCGGCCCGCCACCCCGGTGGAAGCAGGCGATCTCGATCGGTGTGGCGTTCTATGCCGTCAGCTTGCTGGTCAACATCGTTCTCACACCACATTTGACGGGGTTGAACGTCGCCCTGCGAACGGCGGTCGTGGTGATGATGTGCACGCCGTTGATGGTTTACGTGGTGATGCCGTTCGTCACCTCCCGGCTGCGGAAGTGGCTCGTACCCCGCATCTGAGCCCGGCCTCGCTTCTGTACAACCTCGCTTCTATACAGTCGGGATCATGCCCGACGCCCGTGTGCACAACCAGTTCGCTCTCGACGGGGCCTGGAACTTTCGAGACCTCGGCGGTGTTCGCACTGTCGACGGCTCGAGGATTCGGCCCGGAAAGTTCTATCGCGCATCGGAATTGAGTGCTCTCACCGAGCGTGGTCAACGCGCCGTGGTCGATCTCGGGATACGCACGGTGTTCGATTTTCGCAGTGACTCCGAGATTGCACGAAGTGGTGTCGACAGAGTTCCGGACGGCGTGCAGTCGATCTCGGTGCCGTTCCACAACGACATCGGTGAGCGCGCTCCGCACGAGGTACCGACCCACGCAGAACAGAGTCAGGTCGACTACCTGCTACGCGCGTACGCGTCGTTTCCGGTGCTGGATGGGGCGGCGCACGCGATCAAGCAGGTGGCGGAGGCTGTTGCAGCCGGACGAGGCGGAGTTCTGGTGCACTGCGCCGCGGGTAAGGATCGGGCGGGGTGGACCGTCGCGACTGTGCTGCGTGCCGCCGGAGTGAGCGAGGACGAGATCCTCGCCGACTACCTCGCCAGCAATGCTGCAGTGGAGCCGCTGCTCGCCCATGTGCGCCGGATATGGGGAGGTACCGATGACGTCGAAGAGCCCGGGGAGGCGTTGTTGGGAGTCCGCGCGTCCTATCTGGAGCGCGGAATGCAGGCTGTGACGTCGAATCACGGGTCGTTCGAGGCGTACCTGAGTCACTTGGGTATCGATGAACATCTGCGCGGACGGCTCGTGGCCGAATTGGTTCAGGACTGAGCGGTAGCCTCTGCGTCATGCGAATCGGACAGACGGCCCCGGATTTCGAGCTCCCCGATCATTCGGGTGAATCCCGTGCGCTCTCCGAGCTGACGGCATCGGGCCCGGTGGTGCTGTTCTTCTATCCTGCGGCCAACAGCCCCATTTGCACCGCCGAGGCCTGCCATTTCCGGGACCTCGGAACAGAATTCAGCAGATTCGGCGCGCAGCGAGTAGGGATCAGCACCGACACCCGTGACAAGAATCAGCATTTCGCTCTGCAGAGGTCCTTCGACTTTCCACTGCTGTCCGATTCCGACGGCGCGGTGGCCGAACAATTCGGAGTGCGGCGAGGTGGGTGGTTCACCCGGCGGCGTAGGCTTCGTGAGCTCGAACGCGGGCGGGCGCATGCGGCCAACCGTGGGTACCTGCGGCAGCTACTGTCCGTGAAGCGGACGACATTCGTGATAGATCGGCACCGAGTGGTGCGGATGGTGGTGCAGAGCGAACGCGGTCACGTGCACGCGACCAAGGCCTTGGAATACCTGCGTTATCTGTCTTGACGCCGAAGTGCGCCGCTATTCGTTCGCGCCGCTGAACAGGGCGGTGTAAACGGCAGGCTTGGAAGCCTCGGCATGCGCATCGGTCGACGCGTCGTCGGGATGGCTGAAGAGTGCCTCGTTCTTGTCCTTGTGTTCCATTCCCCGAGCATGCCCCTAGTCGACCGCAATAGCCACTCGCCGCGCGGAACGCATGCGTGTGACGGGTGGGATACTGCTCGGGTGCCTGATGAAACTCTGTTCGACACCTTGCGTCGCGAGCCCGACGCCGAGGCACCCAACCTCCATGCCGTCGACGCCGCGGACCGTCTGGTACTCGACACCGTCGACGAGCGTCCGGGAGTCGAGAGAACTGCACCGATCGCGGTGATCGGCGATCGGTACGGTGCCCTCACCCTCGGTGCCGCGGCGCTGGGCTTCACGAATGTGCGGGTTCATCAGGACGCCGTCACCGGCGTGCGGGCGCTCGAACTGAACGCTGCGCGGGTTGGCATGAGCGATTCGTACACCCAGCACAGGCTCGGTGCCGAGCTGTTCGACGGCGTCGGCACGGTACTGATGCAGTTGCCGCGAGGTCTGGCCGAGCTCACCGAGATCGCCGAGCACATCGCAGCGCACGCAACCGCGGACGTCGTGGTGTTGGCAGGTGGGCGAGACAAGCACATGACCCCTGCCATGAACGACGTGCTACGACGGTCCTTCGCGACGGTCACGGCCGGCCGCGGCCGACAGAAAGCCCGAGTGCTCACCGCGACCGGGGCGGTGGCGTCGGCCATGACGTATCCGGTGAGCAAACGTCTCGCGGATATCGACATGACGGTCGTGGCCCATGGCGCTGTGTTCGCCGGCGCAGGCCTGGACATCGGGACACGGTTCCTGCTCGAGTTCGTGCCGAAGATGGTGCCGCGTGCTCGCACGGCCGTCGATTTAGGTTGTGGCACCGGCATTCTCGCAGCAGAGCTGGCGCGAACCAGGCCGGATCTGGAGGTGATCGCCACCGATCGTTCGGCTGCAGCGATCGCGTCGGCAGCGGCGACGGCGGAGGCGAACGGGACGAGTGTCGCGGTGATCGCCGACGATGCGATGTCGACCTTCGAATCGGAGTCGGTCGATCTGGTGGTCTGCAATCCGCCGTTTCACGAGGGTTCTGCCGTGCATACGGGCGGAGCGAGCAAACTGTTCGCTGCCGCCGGTCGGGTGCTGCGGCCCGGCGGTCAACTGTGGACTGTGTTCAACACTCACCTGAACTATCGACGCGAACTGGCCGACGCCGTGGGTCCCACCGACCTCATGGGGCGCAACGGCAAGTTCACCGTTGCTCGCTCGGTGCGGCCGAGCGAGCAACGGTGAGTGTCAGGTGACCGGGCCGCCGTCTTCGGGGGAGCCGTCGATCTGGCCGCGGTTGCGCCCGCGGTCCTCGACGAGGGTTCCTTCGACGATTTCCGCCTGACGCTGGCCTTCGGCGTAGTCGATATCGGGATCCTCGTCGGATTCCTCGACGACGTGGTCGACCAGTTCCTCGGTCAACTCGTCGTCGGGGGTCTCGGTGATCGGGCGGTCGAGCTCCTCCTCGACCGCGATGTCGGGTTCTTCCTCGCTGAGCTTGAGGTCCAGGCTCTCGCCCTCGGCGGCCTCACGGGCTGTGGTGCCGAAGCTGTTGGCCTCGCTCCAGTGGTCCGGGGGATCGACCACGGTGTCGCCGTCGTCGTTGCGCACCTCGTCGGAGTCGACGCTTTCGCTGGGGTCCAAAGTCTGGTCGGGTCCGTCTTCGATTGCCATTTCCTCATAGTGCCCGTTTCGATTCGGTGTCACACACGCGGTCGTGTCCGCGTTTGGAGGGCGTACCCGGTAGAGTCCGTTTTGTCCGTCGTAGAAGTTCTCCGTTCGGGAACTTTTGTCCGGATATCAGACGTTCTACTGGTGACCGGCGGGGAGATCCCCGGTGGGGATCAGAACTTACGAAGGGAAGAGACACGGTGCGCACCTCCAGCAACCCGGTGTTCCGCAACCTGCCCAAGCAGCAGGGCGGCGGCTACGCCACATTCGGATCTGCGACGGCTGGAGCCTCGCAGGCCGCAACCTTCGGCCAGCATCCCGGAACGCAGGCCGATCCATACACCACGCAGCCCGCTCAGCGGGCCATGACGATCGATGACGTCGTCACCAAGACGGGCATCACCCTCGGTGTGCTGAGCGTGACGGCGATCATCTCGTACCTGCTCGTCTCCAACAACACCGACTTGGCCATCCCGTTCGTGATCGGCGGTGGCTTGATCGGCTTCGGTTTGGTCATGTTCGCGACCTTCGGTCGCAAGATGGACAACAAGGCCATCGTCCTCGCCTACGCCGCCGCAGAAGGCGTGTTCCTCGGCGCACTGTCGCTGATGTTCACCGGTGTCGAGTTCGGTGGGGTCGGCGGATCCGCCCTCATCGGTCAGGCAGTGCTCGGCACGTTCGGCGTGTTCTTCGGCATGCTGATCGTCTACAAGACCGGCGCCATCCGCGTCACCCCGCGCCTGACCCGCATGGTCGTCGGTGCCCTGATCGGTGTCGTCGTGCTGATGCTCGGCAACCTGGTTGCCAGCTTCTTCATGGAAGACGGCTTCGGACTCCGCTCGGGCGGACCGCTGGCCATCATCTTCAGCCTCGTCTGCATCGGTATCGCCGCGTTCAGCTTCCTGCTCGACTTCGACCAGGCCGATCAGCTGATCCGTGCACAGGCACCGGAGAAGGCAGCCTGGGGAGTCGCCCTCGGACTGACGATCACGTTGGTCTGGCTGTACGTCGAGATCCTGCGTCTGCTGAGCTACTTCCAGAACGACTAGTACTCACGCGAAAAGCCCCGCCACTCCTTTCGGAGGGCGGGGCTTTTCGTTGTGGTGTCTCGGATCAGCTGAGACGTTCCAGCACCATGGCCATACCCATGCCGCCGCCGACGCACATGGTCTCGACGCCGAACGTCTTGTCGTGGGTGGTCAGGTTGTTCAGCAAGGTGGTGGTGATGCGGGCACCGGTCATACCGAACGGGTGGCCGATCGCGATGGCACCACCGGAGACGTTGAGCTTGTCCTCTTCGATGCCGAGGTCGCGTGCAGAGCCGAGGACCTGGACCGCGAAGGCCTCGTTGATCTCGAACAGGTCGATGTCGGAGATGGACATCCCCGCAATTTTCAGCGCCTTACGGGTGGCCTCGATGGGGCCGAGGCCCATGATCTCGGGGGACGTGCCGGTGACTCCGGTGGAGACGATGCGAGCCAATGGCGTCAGACCCAGTTCCTTGGCCTTGGTGTCGCTCATGATGACGAGTGCTGCTGCGCCGTCGTTGAGCGGGCACGCGTTGCCCGCGGTGATGGTGCCGTTCGGACGGAAGACCGGCTTGAGCTGGCTGATCTTCGCGTAGGTGGTGCCGGCGCGAGGGCCGTCGTCGGTGTTGACGACGGTGCCGTCGGGCAGGGTCACCGGGGTGATCTCCCGCTCGAAGAAGCCGGCGTTGATGGCCTCTTCTGCGCGGTTCTGGCTGCGGACGCCCCAGTGGTCCTGATCCTCGCGGGTGATGCCGGTGAGCAGCGCGACGTTCTCGGCCGTCTGGCCCATCGCGATGTACGCGTCGGGGAGCTCGCCGTTCTCACGGGGATCGGTCCAGCTGTCCGCGCCCTCTTCCTGTGCCTTCTTGGTGCGGGCTTCGGCGTCGGCGAAGATCGGGTTGTGGCTCGCGGGCAGCGAGTCGGAGCTGCCATGGACGAAGCTGGACACGCTCTCGACACCGGCGGAGATGAACACGTCACCCTCGCCTGCCTTGATCGCGTGCAGCGCCATCCGGGTGGTCTGCAGCGAGGACGAACAGTAGCGCGTGATCGTCGTTCCTGGCAGGGAGTCGTAACCGAGCTGCACTGCGACGATACGAGCGAGGTTGTTGCCCTGCATGCCGCCGGGCAGACCGCAGCCCAGGAGGAGATCGTCGATGTCCTTGGGGTCGAGCGAGGGCACCTTGGCCAGCGCAGCGGCGACCATCTGAGCGGTGAGGTCGTCGGGACGAATGTCCTTGAGCGACCCCTTCATCGCCCTGCCGATCGGTGAGCGCGCGGTGGCGACGATGACTGCCTCTGGCATGAGATCTCCTTCGAATCGATACTGCTTACCTGCTCTGTTACCGCCGAGTAGGCGATGTCTCCTGACCGAACTTACAACCCCGCCCGACCGCCGCCGCCACGACGTACGAGATCCTCCGACGCAGTGCTGATCTCGGCGTCGAGCTCAGCGGTTCTCCTGCGCAGGAAGCGGTCGAGTGCGGCCGTGGCGCGGGGGATGGGCTTGCGTGATTCGACGGCTGCGGACACGGTCGGCAGTTCGGGCAGTGGGCCGCCGTGCCACACGCCCAGCGCGGACGCGAGTACCGGCAGAATTTGCTGGGCGGCGAGTTCGTAGCCCGCGGCCGACGGGTGAAAGCGATCCGCCGAGAACATGGTGTCGGGGGCCGCGAGAAACTCGGGGGACAGTAGATCCGCCAGAGCCACCGGATGTCCGCCCGCGCTGAGCGTTCGGGCCGTCTGGGCATGGGCCAGCCGCCGACCCCAATTGCGTACGACGGTGCGCAGCGGCTGCGGAATGGCAGTCACGACACCGAGATCGGGGCACGTCCCCACAGCGACCACACAGCCCTTGGCCGTCAATCGCTCGACCGCGTCGCCCAGTCTGGCTGCCGATGCGGGAATGGAGAACTTCTTGGTGACGTCGTTCGCGCCGACGAAGATGACCGCCGCATCGGGCGGCGGACCGGCGACGAACATCGCATCGACCTGGCCTTCGAGTCCCTTCGAGGTGGCACCGGCAATTGCTTTGGTGCTCAAGCGAATTCGCTGACCTGTCTCCTCGGCCAGGCCGCGGGCGAGCAGAACGCCCGGGACTTCGTCGGCAACGACGCAGCCCACGCCCGCGGCCGTGGAGTCGCCGAAGATCATCAGATGAATATCTGCTGAACTTCCCAATCGCCACCGTTCGGGGGCCGCGCAGCCCGCTGTGTAGACGCCGTCGGCCTCCGGTGGCTTGGCGGTGGTACGCCCGATGACGCCGCGGGCCGCAGCGGCCTGTCCCATGAGATGTCGGTAGGCGGCCCAGGACGCAGTCCCTGCTCCAGAGCCCGCAAGTACTGTCGCGGCGCTCGCTTTCGCAGCGGTGCGCCATCCGCTCGCCGTCACAGATCGATCCCTCTCGTCGCGCCGTCGACACCATCGTAGGCGGGCGTCGACGGCAGTGGCCGAGAGTCGAATACCTGCATCTGGGAAGATGGTGCAATGCGCATCGCTCAGCACATCACCGAACTCATCGGCAACACCCCGTTGGTGAAGTTGTCCACCGTCATCGGCGACGGTGCAGGCACGGTCGCGGCCAAGATCGAGTACCTCAACCCGGGTGGTTCGTCCAAGGACCGCATCGCCGTGAAGATGATCGACGCGGCCGAGGCGTCCGGCGAACTGAAGCCCGGCGGCACCATCGTCGAACCCACGTCCGGCAACACCGGCGTCGGTCTCGCGCTCGTCGCACAGCAGCGCGGTTACAAGTGTGTGTTCGTGTGCCCAGACAAGGTCGGCGAGGACAAGCGCAACGTGCTGCGCGCCTACGGAGCCGAGGTCGTGGTCTGCCCGACGGCCGTCGCACCCGAGGACCCCAACAGCTACTACAGCGTCTCCGATCGACTCGTTCGCGAGATCGAGGGAGCCTGGAAGCCCAACCAGTACTCCAACCCGGCCGGACCGGCCAGCCACTACGAGACCACCGGCCCCGAGATCTGGGCCGACACCGACGGAAAGATCACGCACTTCGTCGCAGGCGTCGGCACCGGCGGCACCATCTCCGGTACCGGCAAGTACCTCAAGGAGGTCTCCGGCGGCAAGGTCAAGGTCATCGGCGTCGATCCCGAGGGCTCGGTCTACTCCGGAGGCACGGGACGCCCGTACCTCGTCGAAGGTGTCGGTGAGGATTTCTGGCCGACGGCCTACGACCCGTCCATCCCGGACGAGATCATCGCCGTCTCCGACAACGACTCGTTCGACATGACGCGTCGCCTCGCCCGTGAGGAAGGCCTGTTGGTCGGCGGTTCGTGCGGCATGGCTGCCGTTGCCGCGATCCAGGTTGCCGAGCGCGAAGGTCCCGACGCGTTGGTCGTCGTGCTGCTGCCCGACGGCGGACGCGGCTACCTGGCAAAGATCTTCAACGACTCGTGGATGTCGTCGTACGGATTCCTGCGTTCGCGTCTGGACGGCACAACCGAGGAGACCTCCGTCGGCGCAGTGCTGCGCGGAAAGTCCGGTGCGCTGCCGGATCTGGTGCACACTCACCCGTCCGAGACCGTGCGTGACGCCATCGAGATCCTGCGCGAGTACGGCGTTTCCCAGATGCCGGTGGTCGGAGCCGAGCCACCCGTCATGGCAGGCGAGGTTGCCGGCAGCGTCACCGAGCGGGATCTGCTCAGTGCCGTGTTCGAGGGTCGCGCAGCGTTGGCCGACCCCGTCGCCAAGCACATGAGCGAGCCGTTCCCGCTGATCGGTGCCGGCGAAACCGTCTCCGACGCCACCAAGGCCCTCGGCGAATCCGATGCGCTGATGGTCGTCGAAGAAGGCAAGCCAGTCGGCGTCATCACTCGCCACGACCTGCTCGGATTCCTCAGCAAGGGAGCCTAGGCATGTGAGTGGAACCTCGTAGCCTGCTACGAGACAGGAGTGGAGCCTGCGGAACGACCCGCAGGCTCCACACTCACATGCGGCGCAGCCGCTCTCATATGGAGGTCGGCCTGTCAACGACGGCATGGTGAAGCGGTGGCACGCACCGTCGTGTGTGCCACCGCTTCCTGTTGCCGGGATGG
>NZ_NPFM01000038.1:0-71243 GCF_002258645.1 Rhodococcus sp. 15-649-2-2 | reverse complement strand
GTGGCTCTGGTGGGCGCTGCGCGCCCACCGCCAGAAGCCGGCCGCCAAGGCGGCCTATTGCGGTCTTTCCTTGCCGGGCGCTGCGCGCCAACGGCCAACGGATCACCTATCTTGGTTGTCTTCCAACATCTTTCGCATTTAGTACACCTTCGGACCGCTGCGCGCCCCGACCAAGTAGACCGCTACCGGGAAGTGGGGCACGCTGCGCGTACCCCACTTCCCGTGCGACTACTACTCACCCACAGTGAAATTCACATCGAGATACGAGAAATTGTCTCGTAGATGCTGCCGTACATCGTCGAGATCTACGGCCTCGTCCGCATCTTCTTGGCTACGCGCCGATCGCGTCATTGTTAATGCAACCGTGACATTCACTTCTACATCGAAGTCACGTTCTCGGCCTTCGAGCCCCCACTGTTCGCAGAACCTCTCGAACTCGCTGCACAGACTGTTCTCGTCCGCCCATTCGCACGCGGACTCGCTCATCCGCCTGACCCACTCGCGATGGTTCGCACGCTCGGTATTGGCGCTCTCGCGTACGGCCTGCAAGGTCCGTTCGACGGCGGCCCGTTCGTGGATCGGCCGCACATACTCACCGAACCACGCGGGAGCGGCCCCAGGTGACACCGTGACCGGTGAGATGTCACGTGTACGCACCAACCCCGTCCAGCTCTTGTAGGTGTGCTCGACGGCCATCAACGGCTCACGCCACACGACAGCAACGCTTGCATGGGTCTCGGTGGCATTGCGCTCGTCCACCGAGAACCATCCCGACGCGGCGATACCGCCGCTTCCATCACTTATCTGCACATAGGCCCCCTCTGCGGGGTATCCCGCAACCAGGGGCTCTGGCAAGGCCTCGAGCACGACGGCCCGGTTCGACCAGTCAGCACCCCCTAGAGACCCGTTGTCGAAGACCACCTCGAGCACGGACGCAACTGGCAACACTGAATCGACGATCGATGTCATGGCAGATTTCAGCCTCTCAATTCGGGTGACGGATGGTCAGTCCGCCGATCAACAGAACGCCTCTGAATCTACCATCGAAACACTTGCACTGGAAGACGTAGGAGTCATCGAAACACGTTGATAAACAAAGCGTTTGGGATCACATCTATCGACAAGACGCAACCCGGCAGCGGCCGCAATTGTCCCCGGCGCACTCGGTGCCGGGGACCGGGTGCGCCCTGTCCGAAGCCAATGCCGGAATAGGATCGCTCAGGTGCCCCGTCCCTTTCCTCTTCTCGACGACTCCGTCTTCACCTCCTCCGGATACAAGCGGAGTACCAAACGGGTGGGACCCGATCTCGAGGACGCCTGCCTCTGCGGATCCCGCCGGCGGACGCGGTCCTGCCATGCGACTGCAGCCGGTCGCTGGATCGTCTCGGAACCGCCACCCCTCCTGAACGATGCTCGCACTGGCTACGCACACCCCGAGTGCTTCGGCCAGGCAGGAGCAGACTGTTCCGACAAGATCAGTAGAGAGCATTGGATCAGTGCCAACATTCACCGGCAGCTGCACATCGACGGAAAAGCACCCATGCTCAGCGGCGCACCGTGGCTGCATGGAGCATCGAAATCGGTAGGCACAAAAGCACTAGCCTCGAAGATCCTCTGTGAGCGCCACAACAATGCATTGTCACCTTTGGATTCCATTGCAGGACAGTTCTTTCAGGCAGTACGGGACATGCAGTTGTCCTTGGCGAGCACGACAGCACCTTTCCTGGGGCCGGCCGACGATCATTTCCTCCTTCTCAGTGGACCACGACTACAACTTTGGCTCCTCAAACTCGTTCTCGGGGGCGTGGCCTCACGCTCCTTCGGTGCGGCCGGCACACCCCTCAAGTCAGTCAGGACACAACCAGGGGTTGCGCTCCATGATATTCTTTGGCGCGGAGCGTTGTTCCCTAATCGATGGGGACTGCACGCTCGAAGGCACCGAGTCGATCCCAAGGGCACGCCAGAATCCATCGGCGTCATCAACCAAACAATTGACGACGAGGTATGCGGTGCAACAGTTCAATTCGGGGCACTCAATCTGAACCTCGGCCTTGGGGTGCCCGAGAACAGCGCGACGGTACAACCTGCTTCATACCGCTTCGATAGACCCTCGACAGACGTCCAGAAATACATTGCGCTTGCCTGGCCAGAGGACGGCCACGAACCCATCAGTTACTCGAACCTTGGATAGCCCACGGCGCGGCCGCTCCGCCACCAACAGCGTTGATAGCTCCCATTTCGACCTCGTATTCGCGATGTATTCTCGCGGGCATGACGCTCACCAGTTCGCTGGACCAGGCCAGTTCTACGATCCACGACGCCGGCCTCCGCATTCAATCTCTGCAGTCCACACTGGACGGCACCAAGCGAGACCTTGCGCAAACGCAGGAAGAACTGGCTCGCCTAGCTCTCGTTCTCGACACCTACGCTGCAGCTACCGAGGCTGGGCAACCTGCTGAAGGGAACCAGCTCAGACTGATCTCAGGAGCACTTGCTGCCGCAGCACAGAGCCTCACTAAGTCGTCCGACGCGCTTCGCGACGACGTGATCGCAGGCATCTAGCTAGCAGGTGACCGCCCCTTGGTCTCGGTCTCTGCGTCTCCGCGACGAGCTCGCCGGGCTTGCCAAGTACCTGATCGAACTGCATCGCTCCACAACCCGGTTTGGAGCTGGTTTGCCGCCAGGCGGGGAAGCCGTCGCTCGACACAGTTACGCAGCCCCGCCCCATAGCCCTGCAAGAGGATTGCCCACCCAGCGTAGTTGATTGAACGACCCTCGACGTCGCGCACGTGACAACAACAGTGACCCGTCGTGAATTGCTGAGCAGAACTCATCGATCCTGTTGAGCACCGACTCGGCCGGGGACGATTGCACTGTGATCCACACCGGAACCGAAAACTTTCGTATCCATTCCCACGTCTCACGGGATCCGGTAGCGGCCCACAGCAACAACACTATTCGGGTTCACGCTGTTGATGTTCGGGGTCCGATCGAACTGCGCCGCGCTACCGTTGATCTCGTCCTCGAACAGCAACTCGCACGCGCTCGACGAGTCGCGTTGACCGAACGTCCGTACGCGCAGCCGTGGCACGAATATTTGACCTCACTCGGCGACGGAGATCAGGAGTTTCTTGATCTGATAGAGGCGGCGTCCCAGCAGCTCGTAGCCCGGTCCGGACGCGCCGAGGTAGTTGCGAAGGTGTGCTTGGCTGTAATGCTCGCGTCTGGGTGTGTGGTTCGGCCGGCGTTCGACGGCGGAGCGCGGACGACCAATCGTGCAGCCGAGTCGGCCGACGGTCAGGACGACATGGCAGCGTTCCCGGAAACGTGGGCGGCGCGAGACGTCACTCGAAATAACAGGCTGGTGCTTGCAGTGGGATCGCTTCCTGCGAGCGATCCCACCTTGGCGGACGCCCTGATCACTGCGGTCGTACAGCCGTGCCGAGTCAGTGTGTTTCGCCCGCATTCTTGACAGAACACGGCGATACGCCCGGACAGTGATCGGGGATCGCTCTAGTCGAGCGATCCCAGGCGCGAGTCTTGCCGATGATCGTGGAACGACAGCATGTTGTGCGCGACGATCCACTGTAGAAACGAATCCGGGAGAGCGTGAATGGCGTCGGCATCGACGTGGTGCCCGACTTGGGTCAGGGCGTGACGGAAAAGCAGCACCTTCTGACGCTCGCCAGAGAGCCCGGGCCTGCTCGCCGAAGGCTCGAAACGCGGCGGCCACTCCAGAAGATCGCTGAAGTGCCATTCGATTAGATCGAGTGCGGCCAGATACTCCCGATGCGCCTTGGTCCCCGGCACGACCTTTGGGTAGAAGTACTGGTCAGTCGGGTCTTCTCCGGCTGTGAGACCGGTTTCTAATTCGCCCGGAACATAGTTCGGGGACGTCGGTGGCAACCGATGCACCCTGCCCGGATGTACGAGCACCCAGACTGCCTGCTCGTGGGATGTCGTTTGACCGCGTTCCAACGGTCCCGAGCAATCGACTCGGAACGACGTGGGGTCCGTTGTCACGAAAAAATTCTCGTTCATTCTCAGCGCTCTAGCGGTTGCGTGACCCCACCACTGGATATGGCAGCCTCCGCGCTGCTTGGTCCTAACCTGCGTCGCGTCCGCCCTCTCCGTGATCAAAAAACTGTTCCGAGAGAACGCCTTATGTGCATCCGGCACATCTAGTCGTCTGTATCCGTCGGTGACGTTCTTGGTGGGCCTACCGATTTCGAGGCGGTCCCCTTCCTCCAGCTGGATCGCAGGTCCGACCTGTTTCGGCGGGCTGAACCTTACGACGGGGACGCGCCTGTTGTTCGCACCGTCATCTCGGTACTTGACGATGTCCGAGGCCCACACTTCGACCGTGGTGTAATTCGTTGCCGTCATGAACTATTTTCCCTGCGTTCCTTGTGGTTTGCGACACGGGCCGATATCTTCTCGTACTGCGTCGATTGCCGCCACCGCTACCTCGGCTGCGACGGGAGCGGCATCCGCTGCACCGGATCGAGGCGACTGTTCACCGCCCAAGATTCGGACGGCGATGACTATTTCGGGGTTCTCTGCCGGCGCGAGTGCGACTACCCAGCCGTCGTAGGAACCGCGGTCGTCATCCGCGGTGCCGGTCTTCGCGGCGACCGGCATGTCGAGAATCCCGAGCTCGCCTGCGTGTCCGTCCTGCACGACCGCCCGCATACCGTCGAGCACGGGTCCGGTAACCGGGTTGTCGAGAACGAGTGCGGTTGCCGGTGGCGACGTAACGGAGTCGACATCCAGCTGGTCGTCTGTGCATTGCCCTAGCTGCACCCGCGCGCGGGGTAGTGCTCCGTTCGTCGCGAGTCGGCCCACCGCCACGGCCATTTCGTACGGTGATGCGCGGACGTCCTGCTGACCGAATCCCGTGCGCGCAAGCGCATCTGGGTCGTCGCCGACGCCTCCCACGACGATGCCGGGGTGAGTCGGGAAGTCGGCGGAATCGGCGGAGAGCACCGCGGTCATCTGGGTGATCGACTGCAGACCGGTTCGGATGGCGATCTCGGCGAATGCGGTGTTACTGGACTCCGCAAGTGCCTGGGTCAGATCGCCGCCGCCTTCGATGTTGCCGGCGTTGTGGACGATGCCGACCCCGCCCGGGGGTGTGTATTCGTCGCGAACCGGCGTGGTGGTGTTCTGTCCTGCGCTCAGGGCGCTGGCTGCGACGATGGTTTTGAACGTCGATCCCGGTGCGCTTTGCGAATACACCGCCGGGTAGCCGGCGTCATAGGAGTGTTGGTCCGAGCGGTGTGAGTAGAGGCCGAGGATACTGCCGTCCTTGAGGTCCAAGGCTACGACGTCCCCTTCGTATCCGCGGGTTTCGAGACCGTCGCGGGCAGCGGTCTGGACCGCTGAATCGAGGGAGGTGACCATTGTCGGTGATTCGCATGCCTTCTTCACAACAAGGTGTTCCAGCCATGGTCGTAAGCAAGTGCCGGCGCTCATGTTCGTGGCGACGAAGTAGGCGGCGTCGATGTCTCCGTTGAGCTGCGGTATCGACGACTCCAGGGTGCGGGTTTGCACGTCGGCATCGGTGGTCGCGTCACGCATCGTCGATGGGACGAGGAACGGCGTCCCGTCGCGGAAGACAACCGGGCCGGGGTTTCGTGACGCGGCATCCTGGGCTGCGGTTCGTGCGGGAACTTCGGGTACGACGGTTTGCCAGGCAACCAAAGTGATGACGATCAACCACAGTCCGAGGATCGCCCACTTCGTTCGGTCGACGCGTGCGACAACGCGGAGTTCGGGGACGCTTGGAACCGGCCGCCAGCGGTGGGATCCGATGCCGACGATAAGCCCGACGGCGATCCACATACAGGTCAGCGAGCTTCCTCCGTTGGAGAGGAACGGGACGACCATCCCCGTGACAGGCACCTTGTTGATGGTGGCGAGCGTGACGTACAGGGCTTGCACGGACACCATGGCTGCCAGGCCGGTCGAGATCAGGCGTGGCCCTGCGCTGGTGGCACGGATTGCCGACAGCCAGCAGGCGGTGACCAAGGCACCGAATAGGCAACAGATTGCTATGACCACTATCGCTCCCCGTTCCTCTCCGATGCCGGCGAGGACGAAGTCGTTCTCTACGTTGGCGACGTCGAGCGGGGATCCGTTGTTGAAGCCGGTGCCGAGCCAGCCTCCGGTCGCGAACGACCGAAGTGCCGCGCCTGTGTTCTGAAGCTGTCCGTCGGACGTGATGGGGTTCAACATCTGGTCGATGCGGGCGCGGAGCTTTCCCACACCGAAAAAGGTTGCGACGACGAGGACTGTACCGACGGCCGTAAATCCGATCCAGACGCGCGGTGGCGGGCCGCACACGATCAGCATGACTGCTACTGCACCGGTGAGCACGAGTACCGGACCGAGGTCGGATGCGTAGCCACCGAGGGCCGCGGCGAAGGCGACCGGCCAGCAGGCTAGCAACGCGGGCGTAACCCTTCCCGCTCGCAGCGCTGGTCCTGCGGCATACAGCATCGATCCCAATCCGATGATGATCAGGATTCTGGCCAGATCGCCCGTCTGTCCGACGAAGGGCCCGACAGATATCCAACCAGGGGCACCGTTGACTAGTACGCCGATCCCGGGCATGAGGGGAAGCGTCAGTGCGACACAACCTGCGACCGCTACGCCTGTCCCCGTGATCGAGCGAGCGGTGGTGTTCCACGTACTGCCGATCCACGCAGCGACGAGGAACGCGGCCACCCCGACCAAGGCCCACCGCGCCTGGTCGACGCCGCTACCCGGATAGAGCCTCTCCGCCGTCACGGCACCGAGGCACGTGAGGGTCCAGGCGGCGACTGGGATCACGAGGGAGGCGGATGCGCCCACAACGCGCCGAACGAACGCACACAACACGATCGGAACCACCGCTGCCGCCGCGACGTAGAGCAACGAATGCTGCACGGACCAACCCAGCTGGGCTGCTGCAGTCAGCACCAGCGCGGGAGGTCCCCCAAGAGCCGCGAGGTCGCTGGAACTCTGCCCGCCGCTGAAACCGGGTGCGCCGCCACCTGCTGGTCGAGTCGCCACCGCTTCCGTGTGTACCCGCAGGAGGGCGAGAACTGTGAGCGCCAGTACGGACAGCGTCGCGAGCATGTCGGCGATCATCTCGACGCCCCCGAGGCACTTCGTTTCACCAGACGTATCCGGTCGTGCTTTCCCAGTCGGATCACGCACTCGGACGTCGCCGCCCTCGGTTCGCGGGGGGCCACCCGGCTGTTGTCGAGCCAGGTGCCGTTGGTGCTGTCGAGATCTTCGACTTCGACCACCTGAGCGGCGGGATGCCAGCGCAGGGCAGCGTGTGCCCGTGAGACGGTCCGCGAGGAAACGACAATGTCGGATGTGGAGGATGCGCCGACCACGTAGCGCCGACCCTTGCGAAGAGCGACGCGTCGACCGTCGGGCAGATCGGCGAACCACAGCTCGGAGGCGTCACCCGGCGCGACATCGGTGATGTCGTCCTCGCCGCGCGGTCGGCGAGGGACGTCGCCGACTTGGTCGGTCGGAGAGTCGTCGCCGTCGGGATAGCGAAGTACTACCTCGACATCTCGTCGGCCGAGAGCCGGGTTTGCGCGGAGGGAGAACGCAACGCCGGAGTAGTTCCACGATTCTGCTTCAGCACGGGCGGCGAGATCTTCTCCCAGTTCACGGGAGAACTGCACCCAGATCGGCACGACGCGTTCATACATCTCCGGAGCGAGTTCGAGGAGCACGCCTACCGGCATGAACTTCGTTCGAGCGGTGCCGATCGCACCGCTCACGATCTTGTCCAGAACCCGGACACTAACGTTTTCGGGGGTGGGTAGAGGAACCCGAAGACGCTCCTGCACCGTCTTGGAGACGGCGCGAGGAGCGTTCCCCGCGAAAGTGCCCTGTGCGCGTTGGGTCCGAACCACTTTCGCAATGACAGCGGCTGTAGCGACCAGTGCTGCGATGATGATCAGAGCAGTCATGCTTTCCTCCTCGGTCGAGGAAAGCATGACGCGCTACGGCCTTCACGAACAGAACCGATGGATTCTGTAGTTCACGCGCGCTGGATTCGGCCCACGATCACTGTGATGTTGTCGGTCGCACCGGTTTTGGCAATCTCAACGAGGCGTTCTGCGATGTGAATCGTGGAGCGTTGTCGCGCCTCCACCAACGTTGATTCGATGTCATTCTCGTGCAGTGAGCCTTTCCACAGACCGTCCGTGGCGACGAGCACGATGTCGCCTGGTTCTGCCTCGTGGGCCCACACATCGGGCGTGACCGACCGCGCACCACCGATACTGCGTGTGAGCGTGTTGCCGGTCGAATGGTCTGCCGTCAATCTTCTCAGTCGCCGACCTCGCGCAGGAAGAATGTAGACGCGGCTGTCACCGACATGGGCGCCGTACAGATAGCCGGTTTCATCCAAGTGAACGATATCCAGAGTCGTTGCTCTTCCTCGATCCGCGGGGTCGTCGTCCTGGCGCGCGCGGACGTCGGTGTTCGCACGCGTAACCGCCGACGCCAGACTCATGCCGTCTTCCTCGATCGCATCGCGGACTGCCCGCAGCGCAGCGCGAGATGCTTGACCGCCGGCAGACCGCCCGCCGACCCCATCGGCTATACCCAGCAAAGACCCGCTGAGGATCGCCCAGTCCTGATTTTCTTTGCGCGGGCCGGCGTCCGTCGCGCTGTCGGCGTCGAAGAAGAGTGCGCCACCGCCGCCGCCGGGAAACGACAGTATTCGACCTACTGTCGATTCCTCGGTATCGATCCGGTCCGTCGATCGGCCGAACAACCGGTCAAGGGCTCCGCCTCGGGTGCTCGTACTCGTACTGGGCTCGCCACGATCGATTACGCGAGACGCAGGGGGCACACCGATATCGGTCATTTCGCTTTGCACAGAGTCGGTTTCACCGCCGAGTGGAACGTGACGGGTGACGGTCAGGCTGTCCGGGTTGACCGTTGCACGAGGCGCACTGAAATCGTCCGGACTCGCTTGCCGTAGCACCCGGTCGGGACCGAACGGTTGCGGTGCCGGTGTTCGCTCCGGACGGCGTTCATCGTGGAAGTCGAACAGGTTGCGAGACATGTCATTCCGATCGTCGCGGCGGGGGGAGGCGGCCTGTGATTGCGCCACAGGATCGAAGGGATCGTGTTCTGTCTGTTCCTCGCGATCGGTCCATGAAGCACCGGCCTGGGACCCAAGCCCTTGCCCACGTTCGCGGCGATACTTCAGGTCTGAAATGCCAATACCAGCAAACCGCCACACCATCAGTGGGACAACACTTCCCACGAGAAAGACTGCCAGTGCGGCGTTGTCACGGACGAAGTCGATTCTCCCCACACCGAAGACCAGCACAGCGACGAAAACGATCCACAACGCAGCGCAGGCTATCCGGGTACGCAGTGCCTCGCGGATCCCGATCTTCGCGGGCGGAACTGGCGAAGAGTTGGGGACCATCGCACGTGCCTCTCTCAGTGGTAGATGCTTGTTCATCGTATGCCCCTGACCGTCGAGCCGAGGCGTGCCAGAGCGTCCGACATCACGGCTTCGTCACCGCGGTTCTCGAGCAGCGCACCGGGGTCGGACAGGCTCTCACCCTCGGCCAACGTCAGAGCAGTGCGATCAACTCGATCGAGTGGGTTGTTCGATAGCCATCGTTCGACGAGATCAGCAAGCGGCGTAGGCACACCGGGGGTGATGACGTCCAGCCGGGGCGCGTCAGGCCTGGTCTTTTCCAGCCACCGTCGGTACTCGTCCGATCGGCGGTCGACTTTGCCGTTGTCGAGCAGGGGCATGTCGACCCAACGGGACTCGGCGAAGTCACGCGGGTACGCCCCCGAGATGAGCCGATAGACCATTGCGCCCACTGACCACAGGTCGCACAGTGCCGTTTGATGGCCGAGTCCGCGCCCCGGGAGGATCTGTTCGATCGCGGCGTAGTTGTACGTGCCGGTGAAGGTGGAGTCCATGTCGGTGAACCCTGCTTGATCGAATGCGCGGGTCGCTCCGGCGATACCGAAGTCGGTGAGCACAGCGTGAGGTTCTCCATTGATCAAGTCGACAAGGACGTTGGCAGGCTTGATGTCGAGGTGCAGGAAGCCGGCGCGGTGCGTCACGAGCAGAGCTTCCAGCGTCTGGTGGATCAACTCCAGCAGTGGAAGTATCGGCACTTCGTTACCCCATCGGTCCTCCACGTACTTCTTCATATCGCCTAGCGGGTAGTGCCTCATGACGATGAACGGTCTCTCGGAATCGTCGTCTAGCTGCACGTCTTGTCCACTGACTATGTCGACGACATGGTGCCGACCCAACGGAATGAGCCGAGCGAGAACGTCGCGTTCGAGCCCTTTTAACGCTGGCTGCTTGGCCGGCGCAAACGCAGGATCGATTTTCCCGATCTTGGCTACGAAGTATTCCTCCCGAGTCGTTTGGTCTTCGTCCTCACGATCTTTTCTGGTGCACAGCCAGAGGTCGTACCACCGTGTTCGAGCGTCCGGGAGTGGTTCCACGAGCTGGAATTTGTCCCCGTCAGTCGTTCGGAGGACGTATCCGGGTCCGACACCGTTCGTCGGTTCGGAGTCCGGGTCGACGAGTGTCTCCGGCTCATCGAGAACATCGTCACGGGCGTTGGTCGGGGATTGCCAGCGCCCCCGAATGTCGTCGGCTTGTTTCTCGAAGACGTCGGTGAAGAACGCGCGGCGTTGATCGGCCGCGGGCTTCTTCCATCCCCTCTGCTTTTCCAGGAAGTGTGGAACAGCGTGCACAGAGTCGTTGATCTTCTCGGCCAGTTCGTTGTTCGCGTCGATGCTGTCCTTGCGGACCCGCGCGTCATGACCGGTGGTGCCGCCGACGAACTTCGCGGTCAACGGCACCAGATCGATGCTGGCGAGCACGATGAACAACAGGATGCGTACTGCCCAGATAGTGGTTCCGTGTTCTCCGGAGGCAAGTGAGGACAGCGCGACGATCCGACGCAGTAGCCCGTTCTGGCTGGTGTCAGCCTCGCTGGGTACCGGTACAGCGTTGACCTGTTCGCTGACCAGAATCTGTGCTTGGCATGTATCGATGGCCTGCTGTGTCAGGTCAGTGCTCGTCGGTCCTTGGCCGCACGCTTGCAACTGGTCGGCGGTGAAGCCTGATGGTTTGAGTATCACCGTGTAGTCCTGGCGCGCAGCGACTGCTCGCTGAAGCGCTTCGTTCGCTCTCGCGACTGCAGCGGAGGCCTCTTGTCCTTCTGCGCCGAGCCCCGGGATGCCGGTTCCCGTCTCGCAGTCCGGTGCCGGGTTTGATTCGCACTTGAGCACGCGATTCGCGTCCTCGACCTGTTTCGTCGCGGCATCGACCGAGGCCGTGAGACGGTCGACGGCTGTGTTCGGGTACTCGATTTGCTCTTTGTACCTCTGCTCTGCCGATGCCTTGGCATCGAGCCGAGCCTGGTTGTACTCGTTCTGCTGCCGGACTGCTGCAGCATTGTTGTCTCGATCGACCTGCGCTGAGATCTCGTCGTCGAAAAGCGTCAGCTCAACGCCCTCGGCCATCAAGATCGCGATGCCCGCGGCGAGGAGAAAGCGCACGAAGAACAGGCTGAATTTGCTCCGCCACCGCGACGAGGTGAGCGGCCGGGAAACGATCAGGCGGTCGACGTTGAACACGACGATCGTCCACACCACTCCGATGGCAATCACCAGCGCCAGCGGCAGATTCGAGTAGCCAGTGGTAGCGAGCAGCACTGCGGAAATGCCCGAGATGATCGAGGTCACGATCACCGACATCCCCAGGCTGCAGTACCAGTTGAGCTCCGCTTTTTCCTTGATGTGCATCCAGTTGGCACCGCAGCAACCGAGTAGAAAGCGTGCGATGGGGCCGGGTCGAGTGATCGTGTCCGGTCGGGTGGGGGTTGTCATGGCCGTGGCCTTTCCGAATGCTGCTGAACGCCGACGGGATCGGCATCACGATGGTCGCAGGTGTTGAAGTAACTAGAAGTCATCCGCGTCGGCCGCTCTGCACGAGAAACAACAGAGGTAGGAGATCCACGCTGACCAGAACGAAGAACAGCCCGACCACGACGAGCCAGACCGGGCCCGCGTTCTCGGAGTTCCACAGCAAGGAACCGAATGCCTCGAGGTGCGGGAGAAGCCCGTTGCTCGAGCGCGCGGGTGGGTGCTCCGGGGCGAGTTGGTCGACGCTCGATTCGACCAGCAGCATGCCCTGACAGCGGTCGGAATCGTAGGGCGTCAACTCGGTCGTCTGTTTCGAGTATCCGCACGTTGCAAGTTGGACTGCGTCGAAGGGGGCAGGCACCGGAAAGACGGTGTACTCGGCAAGCCGCTGCTGGGCCGAAGTGCGCTCAGTGGTGACAGCATCCAGCTCTTCATTGGCCGCCACCGACCGAGGGCCTATTCCTACTTCGCCTGTGCCGGAAAAACAATCGGGTGAAGACGTCATCTCGCACATCACCATTTGCCAGGCCCCGGCTTCGCGCATTTCAAGACCGGAGACTGCGTCCTGCAGGCTGTCTCGCATCTGCGCAGGCTGCGACAGTTGCTCGGCGTACATCCTCGACGCGACATCACGGTTGGCTTCTCGGCTGCGGTACCACTCGTTCAAGTCGTCTTGTTGATGCATCGCCACGTTCACCGCGACCTGAGAGCGAACCTCTTGCCCGAAGATCGCCATCCCGAACACCCAGGAACCCGTCCCGGCAGTGAGCACGCTCACGGACGCCATGACGGCCACACTGACGAGATGCGATCCGGTTCGTCGCGACCGCGCGAACACGGTGGACGCCACGGTCGCCACCACGAGGCGGCGATACGAAAAGTAGAGGACGGCAACAACGACGCTGACGATCGATGCCCACACAGGACCCATGTCGGCAAGCCCCGCAATGATCGTCGCGCTCAGCGCGACGATCATTGTCGAGAACAAACCAGCTACTCCGACGCTCTGCAGCAGAGTCCATGTACCAACGGGCGCAGTACGTACGTACGTCGGGCCGGCGCACCACACGAGCGCCTGGGAGAAACGACTCGGCCCGTACTGGCCGCTCAATTCCTCACCCCCTCGCTCGACTCCGCCGCCGACCGACCCGTCCGGATAGACCGTTGGCTCCTCGTCGTCGTAGGACGTCACGCTGCCTTCCCCGCTCATTGCGCTGCCCGATCGGTAGTCCGTAACTGCGGCCGACTATCGGCCATCCGCGCTGCGAACACGGCGACACCCGAGCTGCGCTCGGACGCACGTGGGCCACGCCGCGCTGCGCTCGTCGAATGCGCGTTATGCGCCTCGACAACACGGTCCGATCCACGAAGACAGATCAGATCGTCACAGCTGCAGTACAGTTCGGCGCTCACACCGACGCCGGAGGCAACGACCTGAACGACTCGAACGCCGGCAGCCCGGAGCGCGCGTGCAAGCGGTGCGAAGATGTGGTCCCCGGACGCGATGATCACCTCATCGTGCTGGTGAGCCACCCTGCCCACATCCACCGAATCGAGCAACGCGAGGTCCGCGGCATCCGGCGCGGACGTGACACCGATACGCCGAGCGTTCGCCGGGACGGCGAAGAATGCCGGCGCGGCATGTCGCCAGGCTGCGGCGACCGTAATCTGGTCACGCTCTCCGACACCCACATCGGTGACGTAGTCCGCCCACCAGGCGGAGCATCGGACAGCGGAAACGTCGCCGGACACCATGTTCTCGATGTCGAGCAAGTGCAATCTGGATGGATCGATTCGGCTAGCCCGGTCGTCGCTCATGACTTCTCCGATCTCCGTCAGGACCCGCATATACGGGGTCTGACGATGATCAAACTGGAGGAGAGGCGACGACAACAGAATCGGTGCGTCCCCTTTGCCCGGGAACCTTGAATGCAACTACAGAACGACTGTTTGGCCGATGTCAACGGCTCAAGCTCTGCACGCCGACTCCCACGATATCTCGCGAGGTCGGTGGGGTAACCGCGTTTCCGCACATCCGAACATTTCGCTGCTTGGTTCCCCCGCGTAGAACGTACGTCGACGCGAAGCCCATTGCGCCTTTGAGTTCCGGTACGTCGAGCATTCTGAAGGACAGGTCTTCGACAGCGATCGGTCGGCGTGTGGACTTTCGATGGTGAGCGGCAGCGGGCACGACCAAGCCATGGTGGTTACCCGATGCCGTCACGGTGCAGAGAGCGTCGCTGACCGATCGCGCAGTCGAACCTCCACCTCGCAGCTCTGCGATGAACGGGGTGATCACCGCATGATGGCGGCCGCCCGCGGATACGGTCGACAGCGCCTCCGAGGTTCGATGATTCTTCGACTGGCCCCGCAGCACCGACACGAACGGCTCGAACACCGGGGCCCGCCCCTCAGACGGCCGTGATCTTGCCTGCCGATACTCGAACAGCGTGCCCGCGGCTTCTCTCGCGTCCTCGGCATGCGGAGCTGCCCAATACCGGTCGATGCCGGCCTGGATTCGTGCGATCGTTTTCGGCTTCAACGGACGAGTGCGGTCCCCTATCCGCTGGCCGGTCTTGGTCCAGTCGATGATGGTCGAGGCAGGGAGCCAGTCGGGCTCGAGCACGGTGTCCGCACACGCACGTGCGGGGCACCGGTAGGAGTACTGGCTACGGTACTTACCCACAGCCACCCCTGGGTTCTTCCAGGCCTGCAACGCACGCACGGGCCCGCAGCGAGAGCAGGTTGCCGGCGGACGGACCACGGTCTCGAAGTCAGGTGCCCGGTTGCCGGCCTTCCAGAAGCACACATAGAGGCGATCGCGGGACTGCGGCGCTGGTGTCCCAAAAGTCCATGAGTGCATCGAATTCAGGCAGATAAGGCGATGTTCGTAACCGAGGGCGTGCATCGCCGCGATCCATGGCCTGTAGAGAGGCCATGAGTAGATCTCGACGACGTTCTCGACGAAAACCAATTCGTATCGGTGATACTCGGTGAACCGAACGACGTCCCACATCGTCGCCCTCGATCGCTCGGCGGCCTCGGACGGTAGGTCGTCGGACAGTAACGAGATCTGCGCGGCGAGGCGCTTGGCCCCGCGAGCATTCGAGTGCCAGGTGCATTCGGGGCTGAACCATCCGATTGTCGTGCGAGGAAACAGCTTCGGAGTGATCTGAGAGAGGTCCGCGAGGATGTGCTCGGTGTGCTGGTGGTTGTACTGGTGCGTCTCGATTGCCTTGTCCCAGTGGTTCGACGCTGCCGATACCCTCACCCCGGGGATGGCGATCATTCCGGTCGTAGATCCGCCGGCACCGCAGAAGAAGTCCGATGCCGTGATGTCGAGCGATCCTCTCATCGTCCGGCTCCGTCGGGCACGCTGTCCCACACCCGTCGGTCGAGGATCCGGCCGGCGGCCTTACGGCCGACTCGTCGAACTTCGGTGCCGTCGTCGAAGTGGTGGTAGTCGCGGAATCTGGCGATCACCTCCGCTGGTGCCCACTCGCCCCACTGCTTGAACAGAAAGGGCACATCGGCAGCGGTGCACTGGTCCCGGATCTCTCGTACCCATCGCGGATGCATAGGCCGTGCCCCGCGGCCGGACTCACCGCCAACGATCACCCAGTCGAGCGCTGGTTCGCGCTCGCCGCCGCATTTCGAGTCTTCGACCGAACGGAGCCCGTCGCGAGTCAGCGCTCCTCCGATTCTGCTGGGTCGTAGGCGCGTGAAGTCGATCGGTCCGAGGAGCGGTTCGGCAGAGACGAACCGAAGAGCTGCAGGCGTGTCCAGCAGCGCCCATACTCGCAGGTCTGCAGTCTTCTGGTCTTCGGCCGAGACGCCGATCCACAGGTTCGGCAGCGGCCAGCTCTGGTACCAGACATCGGCGGGGCGGAAGGCTGCGACGACGCCAGCGATGGCGTCGTCGACGGCGCGGCGGAAGGCATCGGACTGGAGCAGTGCCCGCATCCGAGCGGGTCTCTTGGTGAGCAATTGAAAGGTGTGCTGGCGGGCGAGCGCGATCACCGCGAACACCGCGAACACCCGGGCGATGTAGTCGTCCGGGATTGCTGGATGGAAGAGGTCGCTCATCGAATTCACGAAGATCCGGCGTGGCCGGCTCCATCGCAGCGGCTGGTCGAGCTTGCCGGGGCGCATCTCGACGTCGAATCCGTGCTCGAAGTAGTGCCCCGGTGTGCCGCGGAACCGCTCAGCGAGGGTTTGGGCGTAGCAATGATCGCAGCCCGACGAGACTGCGGTGCAGCCGGTGACCGGGTTCCAGGTTGCGTCGGTCCATTCGATGGCCGTGGCGTCGCCCATCATCGCTCTTCCGGGTCGTGGAGGGCATCGAGGAGCTGGAATCGTAGATCGGCGTCAATCGCGAACGAGATCCCCCTGCTGGGCAATTCGATCGTGTAGCTGTTTCGATCAGGTGCGGTCGTGATGATCCATGGGTTGGGGTGGAGCGGGACAGCGTTTGTGTCGGTGGTGGGGTCGGTTTCGGTCATGGCGTCCTCCGAACGTTGGGTCATTGGCTGCAGACGCTCGACGCTGTTCGCGCATCGGCGCTGGTGATGTCGAGGTCGTATTTCGCGGCCACGGTGAGATACGAAGTGACGTAACGGCATTGGTATGGCGCGTTGGGTGGCAGCCAGGTGTCGATTCCCTTGTCCGACTTCTGCTGATTCGTACGTCCGTCCACCGCGAGCAAGTTGATGTCGACGTCGTTGGCGAAGGCGGTTCGCTGGTCGATCGACCAGGCCCACGCCCCTGCGTCCCACGCCCTCGCCAACGGGTACACGTGATCGATCTGAATCTTCCCGAGGTCGTCGATCGTCGATCCTGTGTAGGGGTCGTGGAGTATCCCTGCTGCGACTTTGCAGTCGCGGGTTCCGGGCTTGAACTCGACGTCGATCAGTTGGGTTGCCAGGACGTCGTTTCGAGTGTCACAGCCGTTGTGCGATCCAGGGGCGGACGAGTCATCGGTCCACGCCGGGCCGAACACGCACCCTGAGCCCTTCTTGCAGGATCGGTCGTATCCATCGACGTCTGCGAGCGAGTCCACCGTTTCGAGCTGAGCGAGGAGCTGCGCGATGGGTACAGGCGTGCTCGCCGCGGCTGGGTCTGGGGTGTTGACCACCGCTAGTCGTGAGAGCGGATCGGCGTGCGTTCCGAACGTGTACGTCCCGACCGCGAGTACGGCCATCACGATGGGCACCGCGATGCGGAGTCGTCCGCGCGCGCTCATCGAACCGCCTCCGCCGGCAAGTCGGCATGCCCGCAGCTTCCGCGCCGCCTACGGTCCGAACGGTCTGACCAACGATGCAGTAGTGCCAGAGTCAGAGCCGAGAAGGCAGCGAGCAACGTGCCGGCCAAGGAGATGACCAAACTGACGGTGACCAGATCCTTCACGATCGGCAGAGCCCCGTTGAAGATCGCGAGCATGCCGACGACGTAGCCGACACATGCAAGCGCAACAGTGCGAGCCTCGCGGCGGCCATCTTCGGCCGCGAGGTGGCGCTCTACGTCGTGGATGAGGCCGTCTCGGCCGGATTGTGGGTCCATCAGGGAGTCCTTTCGTAGTGAGCGCGATAGCAAACGCAGTCCTGCACGGGGTAGATAGCGTGGCGGTGAGGTCTGTGACAGCCGGCCACTGAATCGCAACCCAGGAGCGTTCTCCTGTGGCTGCACCGGGCGGGCAATATGCGCCCGGGTGTCACAAGCGTTGCGAGTTCGGGGCCGTCTGGTACTGGTCTAGTGGCCGGTCGCCGGGATGGACCGGGCCGACGTTGCGACGCCACGGCCCGGTCAGGTAGTCGTAGTGCTCTTGAGTGAAATCGGAACCGATCAGATCTCGTACGACCAAGCCTCGGCCGACATCGCGGGCAGCGACTCTGGCAGCCCCGCATCCGAGGACGCCGAGCAGGTTCATGGTCGCTGTGAGTTCGTGACGCCGATTGTCGCCGCAGGCCGCCGTGTGGGCAGCATGTGTCGCTTTCCGCCAGCCGGGTGCGCACCACCACGCGGCGCTGACCGTCTCCGGTGCGGTTTCCAGCAGATCGGACTCGACGTCGAGGGTGCGCGCCAAGTCGAACACCTGCCGCCACCGCAATCCGAAAACCACCTCGAAAACGTGGTCCGTCAGCTCATGGTCAGGAACGGTTGGTCGGAAGCGGTCGGCGGCGTTCGGAGTAGCAGCAAAGTACCTCTCAGACAGGCCGTGTTGCATCCGGCGATGGACTTCGCTGGCGATGGCGCTGTGCGCCTTACTGTTCGAGCTGCAGCCGGTACTGCCGGCAGCTCGTGCGTGCGGTGAGAGGTCGACCGAGGGCGGCCGCGTTGTCGAGATCGAGGATTGCATGGGTACTCCCGTTTCTGTGGGACAGATGGTCGGTCTGTCGATCAATTTCTGACTGGTCTCTGTGCCGCTATGCGACCAACAACGCGGCGCTATATCACTCTGCTGCTTAATTTTCCGATCTTTCAGCGCCGTCCAGCCAGTCACCGATCCTGCCGCGGACGGCGTCACCACCGGGGGGATCGTCGTAGGCGTCTTCGAGCGCTCCCCGCGCTCCGGATGAGATGACCGCGAGATCGCAGTCTCGTGTGTCGGCCCAGTCGCCCCACGTCCATCCCCTTCCTGCGTCGATGTGAAATTGTGTTGCTGCAGCCGGAACACCGTCGACGAAGACTTGGATGTGGGTAGGACCATCTGGATCGCGGACGACGATCACCTCGATCCGAAGTGCGGGGGCGAATCTTCTCGTCACGATGTCGCACCGGCCAGACGCTCGGGCCTGTCGAACTCCCCTGCCGCCCGACTATTCGAGTTCACAGTCCGGTGGTGGCGCGACGCAGCCTCTCTCGGTGGCCGTGCCCTGTGAACGGGCTTGGCATCCGTTGCGCCGCTACGCCGTCGAAGCAGCCACTCGATCCCGGTTGCTACAGCACACGCCACGGAGGAAACGGCGAACACCATCGCTACACGACGCGGATCTCCGTCGATGGCGGCATCGTCGGTCCGGCGCAGCAGTGCAGCCCAAGCCAAGCCGGCAAATGCAGCGAAGACAGCCAACACCCCCGCAACACCGCGCGCTACGGCTACCACGCAATATCGCGACGAACCCGAACTGCTCGCAGGTACATGATTCCTACCGTCGATCCGGACGAGGACTCTCATATTCGACACACCTCTGCACTTCTCGGAAGTCGGATGGTCAGTCCGCTCATCTGGTGAAAACGCCGACAACAACAGAAGTCGTCGTCGCCGCGGCTTCGTGGAACCACCCACCAAGCCGATACGCCAGGACACTACCCACCGGACCCGGAGTTCGCTAGGGCTCAGCAGCGAAAACGTCCCCGGCGCACCCAGTGCCGGGGACGGGCCTGGGGCGAGCAGCGACCCGGCGCACCGAACCGCCGCTCACTCCTCTCCCCAGAGCGTCCCCTACTCGGTCCCGTACAGCTCGCAGCGGTAGTGGTCTTGACCGCGTTCGTCTACGGCGTCCCAATCGACGCCGACGGCGTCGGCAAGGTGCCGCAGGTCGCTCAGAAAGTCTCCGAACACCGTTGTCAGTTCCTCGGTTTCGAGGCCGATCGGTCTGGCGTATGCGATCAGCCCTTCGGCAGCGTTGGCCGCTCGAACACCGTTGTCCCGGCTTTGGGTATCGAGGGTGTAGCCGATGCGCGGACGCTCGCGTCCCTCGACCGATGCGTGGAGTTCTTTCGGCGTCTCGATGCCGGATAGCCGCTCGGCCTTGTACTCGATACTTGTGTCGGACATGTTGTGTGCCTTTCTTTTTGGGGATCGCTACACGACGGGCGTGCAGTGCAGTGCGGCCATCAGGCCGGTGTGGGTGGCGTGAGCCGGGGATGGTTCGGCGTGTTCGAGGACGTGGGCGGTGGCGTCATCGATGACCACAGTCATGTGGGCTCGGTGGCGGGTGAGCATCACGCACGCTCTGCCGGGGTCGAGATTGAACGGCTCGGCTGTCCGGTACCCGGCAAGCGGGTGCAACACGACAACGGCGGCGCGTTCGAGGCCTTGCAGAGAGTTTGCGGTGCCGACCAGTACGTCGGGGTGATCCGAGAGCAAGGCCCGGACAGCGGCAGCCTGCGTGACATGAGGGACGACGACAGCCAGGTCCGCCGCTGTCATGGCCCGCTGTCCGTCCGGTGTGGTCACATCGGCGTCCAGCAGTTCTCGCGCGCGCAGGGCGCACTGTGTGGCCAGGACGGGGTCGGTTGGGCCTCCGATGACCCGCACTGGCCGATGCGCGAGTTCGGGCAGGCCGGGGCCGCTGGAATCGGTCAGATGCTCCGGTGGGCGACGGGAAGTGAAAGGCAGGCCGGGGTAGAACAGCGGTTGAATGAGGGCCGTTGTCCTCGCGCCGAGACGCCAGGTGTGTCGCAGACGGACCACGCCGACCGAATCGCCGTGAGCTGCTTGCAGAGCGAGGGGGGCAGGCAGGTTCGGTGCGGTCTCGCTGCCCTCCCACCGCGATACGTCTCCGGTGACCACCGGATCGATCTGTCCGGGGTCTCCGACGCAGACGACCTGTCGAGCCATCGCGCCGAGCGCCCCCAGATCGGCGTAGGTACATTGCCATGCTTCGTCCACGATCAACACATCGGCACCGATTCGGTCCGGGTCCGAGAAGAGCCACGGCGCCGTGGTACCGATGAGAATTGCGCCAGTCTCATTCGACCACCGCACTTTTCGTCCTGTCACTACGGGAGTGCTTCCACTGTCGGGGAGGGGTGCTTTCGCCTTCCAGATCAACGCTGCTCGATCTGTCAGCGCGCCGAGCCGACGCGCGATTTCCACGGCTTGTTCTCGGGTTTGCGCCGCGATACCCACCCGTAGGTCTGCGCGATGGGCCAAGGCGGCGGCGAGCAACGCGACCAGTCGAGTTTTTCCTGCGCCCGGTGGTGACGGGACGACGACAACGGGGTCTCCGGACCACACAGAGAACAGCACGCGTGCAGTGATCGGGTCGGCCATGATCTGTGATCCGGGCCAATGGGCGGGCGATGACGGTTCGGTTCCCTTGAAAGGTGTTGCGTCGGGGTTCGGGGTGTCCGCTCCGGGTGCGACGATACGCATTGTTGTCCCGTTCTTCTTCTAATGTGTTGTTCATGAATACTTTTGGTCGTCTTCTGATCACGGAGCGTCCTCTGCACCCGCTATCAGGACATCGAGCGGGACTTCGCGGCGCACGGCGCTCGGGGCTTGTCCGGTCGAAAGCCAGGAACGGCGAGCGCGGTACAGATTCCAGTACCTCGCCCGTCCTGCTCGCATCGTCGCCGGTGAAGGCGGTTGGGGCATCAAGGTCACCTGGTCTCCGTCGTTCGGTGCGTGCGCTCCGAACACCCCGATACCGAGCGTCAGTTTGCCGTTGACCACCTGTGCGGACGTGACGTCGGCAGAGAAGCGCTCGAAGGGTTGATCGAGCGGTGATCCGACCCATCCCGTAACTGCCGAATCAACCCGCATCCTTGAGTCCAGCCGGTCGCAGGTCACCGACACCGAAACGTTGCGGCGGCGTGAACCTGTCGGCGGTGCCGCCACCGATGCGATGCCCTGGGCCACGTGTCCTGTATGCAGCGCACGTACTCGCCACAGTGGATCACTCAGCAACGCAGCGGCTTTGAGGTCGGCGGCATCGCATCGGGTCCGTAGTCCCATGGCCGCACTAGCTGAGTTGTCCGGCCGTGACCAGTCGTGGCCCGCAGTCGTGGCCGACAATGTCCGATCCCAGGAGTATCGGTCATCGTCGTGTATCGGATCGAGAAGCGGCAACAGCGGTCCCGTTGCGATGCACGCTGCCCACTCATGCAGGCCTGCGACGCTCTCGTCGGTAATGCCGAGCCAGGAACGCCATGTTCGGGCCGCTCGCTCGGCGTCGGGCGCAGTGCCGAGGACCAGACGCGAGGACGACGCAGCAACCAGATCGATCACCGCCGACGTTCCGGGATGGTCGGCTCGATCGGCCCACCATCCGATCATGGCGGCAGCCCCCGCTATGTCCGGATCAGGGTGGTGGGCGTGCGCACGCGCCAGGGCCAGCAGGCTCGGTATCGTCGCGGCGTCATCGGTGAGCAGCATGGCCGGTTCAGCCGTACCCACCGTCGTTGCCCCGTTGCGAGCGAGCAGGGCCAGAGCCTCGGTGTCGTGCGCGGACTCTTCGGTGCATCCATCTCGAGCGACGGACACGGCCAGCGTTGTTCCTCGCGTGACCGCACGCACGGCCACGGCGGCTCTGGACGGCTTGAAGGTGGCATGTGCCAGCCGAGGGACCGGTTGCATCTTTTCGGCGGCATAGAGGCGTTGCGCGAGGTCGAACCACTCCACGCTCATCGCTCGTCACCGTCGACGAGGATCAGGGCGTTGCTCGCGCACTCCCACCCTGCGCGCAACGCCATTGTGGCGGCGTCGGCCGCTGCGCTGGCGACGACGATGCGGATATCGGCGGCGGCGATTCCAGTGCCGGTGAGCACCCTGTCTGCGTACTTGAGCAGTTCCACGGGTCCGCTTTCGTTCATCGTGTGGCCCCCGATCCGACTGGCACGTGCACCGTCGATGCCCATGCCGGTGTGACGCCCCTACCCTGGACGCCGCCGATGATTGCGCACACTAGGTGGGACCTCGTGGGCCGGTCGGGCCAGGGTGTATCGCCATCGGTCAGCACCACGACGACGTGGGGTGCAGGGCGCGCAGCGTTGGCTGCGGCGATTCCCACCCTCATATCGGTTCCGCCACCACCAACCAACGTCACATCAGCGACCGATCGTACGTGTTGTGCCGTAGTGGATTTGGCGTCACACGCCAGAATCCGAACCCGGTCGCGTGCTATGCCACCAGCTTTGAGAACTCCCGCCACTTCGCCCATCGCGGCATCGAGGTCTGCGGCGGGAGGGACGGGAGTACGAATAGTTCGTCCTACCCGCCTGCTCTGCCAACGCACGCCGAATTACGGCCCGTAGCAGACGATCCCACGCTACCGTGGGCGGGGCGAGAACATCAGCTGCCCACCGGACCAGTCCCGCCGGGGCACTACCTCGACCGGTACCAGCTGCTTCGCGAACTGCCTGCGCGATAGATCGGCGCACCAGGTCCGCTTCCGCATTGTCCAGTCCCTCCGTGATCACTTCTCCCGAGCCGATGAGTTCACCGGGGACCACAGGGCACCCCGATCCTGATCCGCATCCCGGATCGCCCTCAGCGCCAACGAGTTCGGTGACAGTCTGATGCGCAATCGGGTCACGCAGGTAGTCGTAGTACTGCTCGGCTGTGTCTCCGGAAAGGCAGCCGAATGATTGAGGGGTGATCACCCCTTCGGGCAGGCTGACTCCCGCAGCCAACAGGTCGTCGTTGATTTCGGCGTCGGCCGCGAAGTTCCACACCAGATGATCGATGGGCTTCGCCAGAGCGGCGGCACGGTCGGCGTGTGCCCGTAACAAATGCCCGACCTCGTGCAGCAGCACTGCACCGACCATCGGCACCGGCCACGCGCAAGGCCCGACCAACAGATCCGGATCCAGGTACAGCCGCCACCGAGCGTCGACCGCAAACGTACCCAGGCCCGGTGCCGCCACGGGTTGCGCTGCGAACAGAGCGCGCATGAAGTACGGCATCTGCTCAGCCGACACCAGCCGCGCGAGTCGGAACGCTCGCATTTCAACCGGCTCGAGCTCACGCACGCCGCTCATGCCGCAGCCTCGACCAAACCCGCTGCCACCAGCATCGGCGCAAACCGGCGCGCGCTCGCAGGAACAGCGGCCTTCGCCGGTCGCGCTTTCGCCAGAGTGCGTGCCGCAGCCCCGGCCACGTCGGGTGCTCCTGCCTCGGCGGCGGCAATCAGCGGACCCCAGGCGTTGCGCCACGCTTCGACGGTGCCCCGCGAGGCCGCCCACGCCGTCACGCCGGACAGCACGGCCCACACCAGATCAGGACGCGAGCGCCAATCGAACGCCGTCTCGGGGTTTTCGATCACGGCAACGGGGTCTGGGAGGTCGGCCTTGCGACGCCATTCGAGGAATTCGACACCCGCGCCTTCCCCGATCAAGCCGAATACCACCGCGTTGGTCGCCGCATTGTCGTCGTCGCAAAGATGTGGCAACACCCGCGCAAGCATCGACCAGGTGCGCCGAGACGGCCATGCTCCACCTGTCTGCACTCCGACCTTCGGAAACGCATCGAGCGCCTCGGGCGCACGCTGGATGTACCCGATGATGGAACTGCGCACCAACGCCTCCCGCTGCTCGTCGCTGGTCACCGCACGCGAAGAGGCCGTGCTTGCCCAACCCGTGGCCATACCGTCGAGCCATTCATCGACAGACGGCGTGAACTCGATGTGGCAGAAGCGGTTTGCTAAGGGAGCCTCCAACTCGTACCCCCCTGCAGCGCAATCGGGCGGATTCGCACCTGCGATGACCCGAGTCCCCTTCGGCAGTTGCAGATCACCCACCTTCAAATCCAGTGCGACTGCCAGCATCGCCGCCTGAACGGCCGGTGGACTCGTGGTCAGCTCGTCCAGAAAGAGGTAGCCCCCACCCTCTGCATGTAGCCGTCGCGCCCAATCCGGGGCCTCCAATCTCACGCCACTCTCACGGACTACCGGTAGGCCTGCGAAGTCGGCGGGCTCCCGCAAGGACCCCAAGACCGTTTCGCACAACACCCCCTCGGATGCAGCAAGTGCTCGAACCAGGCTCGACTTCCCCATACCCGGACCCGAGATCAACAACGACGGGACACCAGCCCTCCCGCACGCATCCACAACAGTTACCGCAGTCGCCAAATCCGGCATCGCAAAACTCCTCGAAAGATGGGCAAGATGGTCAGTCTCACCAACAACAGGACGCCTCAATCTTACTGCGTCAGAACGCTTTTCACCCAGTCACACCAACCGTCAACGTCCCCGGCGCACTCAGTGCCGGGGACATTGACGGTCCGGGCTCAAAGAGCACCGGACCGCCACGTGTGCTGCGTGAAGTGTCCGGGTCCCTCGATATCGTCGAACCCACTCGAAAAAGGCCGGGTCGCCCGAAAGAAAGGACCCAACACGTGACACCGCTCGAAACAGCCATCGCCGCGCCACTGCCCCCGCCCGCGGCGGAGGACATTTCGTCATGGCGCTCGGACGCATTGTGCGCACAGACAGACCCCGAGGAGTTCTTCCCGCCCCCGGGTGGAGCAACCAGCAGAGCAAAGCGGGTCTGCGCAGAATGCCCCGCCAGAGCCGCTTGCCTCGCCCATGCACTGACGTACAACGAACAACACGGAATTTGGGGCGGAAAGACACCACGAGAGCGCCAAGAGCTTCAGCACACCACAGCCATAGAGAGCCGGCCTACCCGGCATCAACAACAGGCGCTCACGATAGCCACGCTTTCGGCCCAGAACGTCCCAGCCGAGTCCAGTGCAAGCCAGCTCGGAATCACGACCCGGCAGGTGTACCGAATACGCTCCCGCACAGCGTGAATCAACGCGCGATTCGCCGGTCAGACCTGCCTGGTGATGCCTACCCCGTTACAGTCGGCGCGATCAACCGCGGTTGATCGTCGAAGCGTCTCGACTTGCGTCGCTCCTCGCTGAAGGCTTCTCGCCGCAGGTGATGTCTTGGCCGGCGAGAAGGTCCGCAAGAACGACCGCGCGCGCCGCATGGGCCAAGATTTCGGCAGGTAGCGGTGGACCATCGAGGGTTCGGATTCGCATGGTTGTCAGTATGGCGTTCGGCTCCGACAAGTTGCTGTCCCGCAACGTTTCCGGTGCGTGTTCACGGGTCACTGGGGTGTCCATGGCATGCATAGCTCGCGCATTCTCGACCGGTGCATGTGCGGTGGCCGTATCGCGCCTCGGCCCAAACCGCCTGTTTCGACTGTTGGTTTGCCCTGCAGACAGATGCGTGGGCTCAGGCGGCCGAGGTGGCCGTTCGGATGGAGGTGGCCGGCCGACCAGTCATCGATGTCGACGGGCTGCACTTCCCATCTCAGCACCTGCCCCTCGCCCTGGCTGCGCTTCTTCCCGATCGCATCGATCGACGCCAGGGTTGCGCTCACCCGGTCGATGTCGCCGACACCTCTCCAGAGCACAGTCCGCGTGGAGGTCAGTAGGAGCGGCATTTGGCGTGCGCGATATCGGCCCTGCCGGTCGGAGATGACCGATGGTCGGTACCTCGCGAGTTGCTCGAGCGCACGGTGGTCGGGTCGTCCGCTCCAGTGATGGATTTCCGGGGCGTCGGCCAGGTCTTCGGGATAGGCGTATGTCGCGCACCAATGCCAGTCGTCGCCTCCCCCCAGAGTGCACCGAGCGAGTGGTAGATCCAGATCGGCGGGCACCTCGTCGGGGCCGGCGGCTTCGAGGTACTGTCCGCGGTCCCGAGCAGCGGCTTTTTCGTCTTCCCACATCTCGGATGCGAGCAAGCCATCGAGGCTCGTCGCCCACGGAGCTGCATGCGCAAGTCCGACCGCCAGGTGTGCTTTTACCTCGAACGGCCTCATCACGTCAACGCCTCCATGACTTCCAGCGCCTCGTCACGGCGCTCTCGAAGATGGGTTCGCCAGTCGAGCTCTTTCGGCTCGTCGCCGGCGAGAAGGGTCCGCTCGAATCTGGTGCGGACGAGGCCGTGTCCGATAGCTGTACGCCCGCCGATGGTTCCGGACTCGACGAACCTGCCAACGACGTCGGAGAAGAAGGCCACGTCCAGATCGGTTGCGCGATCGAGACGCAAAAAGGACTCGAATCGTGTACCGGCAGGCAGCGTTTCGATCTCATAACGCATCAGAGAGCTACCGTCGACGGTGGCTGCGTCGGTTCGGCCGACTGCGGGGAAGTCATGATCGGTGGAATCGTCGAACCGGCTGTACCGTTCGAGCGCCATGGTGTCGAATTGGCTCAAGACAGCACGGTCCGGTGCGGGACGGCTCATGAGGTGGTCGGTTTCGAGGACGTGCGGGATCACTTTGCCCACGCGGAGACAGCCGTCGATCATTCGACCGCCGCCGCTCCCGCCGAACACGCTGACCTGTGGGTTCAATGTACGGAGCCGGTGTAGCCGTTCGCCGGACAGCGGCTCTCCGGTGACCTTGGTCAGGCTGCCCCCGTTCCGAAGTGTGTGTGCTGCAGACAAGCTGAGAAGCCCTTCGTATGCGAGGACGTCCCGTAATAGCTCCTCCCCGATCCGCCGGAGCGCCCCTCGGAAGGAGTTCCCGGACACAATCGGAACCAAGGCTGCGGAACCGTTGGGCTGCTGTATTTTTTCGCGCCGGAACAAGGTCGTTGTGGTGGCGCTGTGTTCACCGCGGTGCGAGATTGCCGAGACCGCTGTGATGTCGAGCTGCCAGCGCATGGTCGAGGTCACTTCTGCCTCCTGGGCGATGTAGCAGTCGCTGCGGTGGACCGGCGCGCTTGAACAGCTTCGGCCACGATCCGTGTTCGGAGTACGAGGGCGGTGGTGTTTTCCCGTAAGAGGGTCAGGACCGGTATCGATTCCTCGCGTAGAAGGACCGATAGTTCGAGGCGTTGTTCTTTCGTCGACGGCGCTGACTCGAGATCGGTTGCCACGGTGCTCCACCATCGATCGAGGTCGGCTCCGCCGGTGTATGTCGCGACCCGGACTCGGTCTGGCAGGTGGTGGTCCCAGTACAGCTCTCTCCGGCGTCCCACCCACCCGGTGTCCCAGTTGATTCCGTAGTGCAGCAGCAACAACAGTCGTTCAGCTATTGCTGCCGCACCGGTGACGGGCGGCAGAAAGCTCGCTGCGTCCAGCCAGGTTCGGGTCGGTGTCGTAGCTCTGGTCGGGGTCATGCCGTGCCTCTGGTTGACGTTGAAGCCGTCGCTGCGAGGTCGAGGTACACAGGACGCTCTCGCCACGGATCGAGGCTGTCCCAATCCGCGAACACAGACGTCCACGTTCGATGAGGAATGTTCTTGAGCGTGCTGAATGCCGGCGCTGCGCGCGCAAGCGCTGCCAGGGAGAACCCTCGCCGTCGCAATCGCACGACTGCGCTCAGGCGTTCCGCGTCGTGCTCTGTCCATGGAAGCGCGACGTCGTCGACGGCGACCCGACCCCACCGGGCATGAGGAAGAATGTGCTTGCGCCCAGGGCGTAACGGAACCACGACGGCGGACGTCGGAGAGATCGCTTGTCCCAGAACGCGACGTAAGCGGGTCTTCGACAATTTTGTGGCGCACACTGGATCACTGGTGACCAGCAGGAGGTCCGAGCGAAGTGCCGTTGTCGTGTACACCCAGACGCAGACGTGACACATCGTAGGAGCCGCAACGTCTACCCACCCGTCGAACCCGGTGAACGTTCTCGACACAGTCTCACGCACTCGCCGTCCGGAACCTTCTGTCGCGCCACCGCACCGCGCGCACGCGGAGTCACCAGAAACGCCGGCTGGTGGCCACGAAACCGCGCATCCTGTTGCGGCCTTGTAGGCGGTCGTCACAACGTCGAGCGCCGCACTGCCCCTTGATAGTTCGACCATCTCTGCACTCTAACGGCGCGCCCGGACACCACGGACAGGCCAACTTTCACCGGCACGGTCCAACTCACCAAGGACTCGGGCCGGGCGCTGGTGCGTGCCGGCCGACGTTGGCAGGAAAGTCGTCGGCGAGGAGAGCAGCCAGCTCGACGAACGCGCGTTGTGCAGGCTTGCCCAGTAACTCGAGATCGATGGTGTCGCCTTCGGCAAGGTGGTCGTCGTACGGGACGACCTGGACGGCGCGAGTGCGTTCTGCGAAGTAGGACTTGAGTTGCTCGACATCGAGGGCCGTCGAGCCCTTCCGTGATTCGTTGATGACGACAACGGTGCGTTTGACCAGGTCGTCGAAGCCGTGTCGCGACAGCCATTCGAGGGTCGCCCCAGCGCTGCGCGCTCCGTCCTTGGCCGCGGAGGAGACCAGGACCAATGCGTCGGCTTCTTTGAGGACCCCTGCCATGGCCGAGTTCATGAGACCGGTGCCGCAATCGGTCAAGATGATGTTGTAGAACTGTTCGAGGATGCGCAGTGCGGCGGTGTAGTCGTGCTCGTTGAATGCCTCGGAAACGGACGGATCACGCTCGCTTGCAAGAACTTCGAGCCTGCTTCGCGCTTGCGAGGTGTAGCTCCGTACGTCGGAGTAGCTGTGTACTTCTTTGTCCGCGAGCAAGTCCCGCACTGTGCGGTCACTGTCTCGGTGAATGCGGTAGGCGAGCGTCCCGAAATCTGGGTTGGCGTCATAGGCAATGACGCGCTCGCCCCGCAGTGCTGCGAATGTCGATCCAAGCCCTGTTGTCGTGGTTGTTTTTCCGACCCCGCCCTTCATGGACAGGACTGCGATCTTGTAGTTCCCTCGAACCGGTTGCCGTACGCGGCGCAGGAGCTGCTCGTACTCGAGTTCAGCCGGCGACTGTCCGGGATTGGCTGAACCGAACGAGAGTCGGTAGAGCCACCGTCGCCAACCTTTGCTCGGAGGCAGTTGCGCACGGCGGATCAGCTCCAGTTCGTCGATCGACCGCGGAGGGGCAACAGCTGCTGTCGGCCTTGCTGTCGGAATTGCTGTCGGCACTGGTTCTACCAACTGAACGGGCTGCGAGGTGAAGGGGCGATGAGCTGTCACTGCCAGAGAGTCGGAGGCGCTTGTTGGCTCCGGGTGAGACGTCGGTGCTGAACTGTCGACCGACTTGTTGGTGTGCCATTGCTCAACAGCGGGTGCGGAGCCGCCCTGCCCTGGCCAGGCCGAGGGCCGGTCCGGCATTGGTGCCTGACCATCGTTGACGCGCGGCGGCCGTGAGGCCGGCTCCGAGGTGGGTCGATGTGCACCAGAATTGGGCTGGCTCGCCGAGGGGGAGCTGCTGGGTGCGGAGCTGGGCCGGTCTCTCTGCGCGAATTCTGATGCGACTTTGGACCGGGCTTGGGATACGTTTTTCGACACGTTTTCATCAGCGTTGTTGGCTGCGACTTTGGGTGCGTCGTTCGGCACGAATTCGCTGGCTACAGGCTGTTCACGGGCGGGTTCTGGATGGCCTACGCCCGAGTCCTGGACGAGGTCACCGTCCTGCCCATCGTGGCGATCTTCCGACCCCCCTTCCGGCTCGGAATGGTTCGACTGATCGGTCGCATTGTTCGCCGCCGACGGATCGACCACCCACCGGGGCAACGCGCTGCCTGGGTCGGACTCTGTGGGACTCATCGGTCGCCACCTCTTCCTCTTGCTCATTCAACGGACGATATCCGGGCGAACATAACACCGGCACCGGACACCTCGAACACCCCGAAAACTGCTGCCGAGCGGCCCCACGGACCGCCGTTGTGCAACCGGTAATTCCGCCTGTTCGGGTACAGCTTCTGCTTTGTCCAGTCTGAAGTGTCCGTGTCCCGACTATCGTTGTGGCGGTGCGTAGCAACGATTTCGACGGCCTCGATCTCACTCGACTACGGTCCCTTCGATCCTCGCGGCATGACATTTCGACGATCGTCGATCGCGTGGCCGAACACCTCGACGAATTCGATGGGTACGTCGCATTCAGCGGTGGAAAAGATTCCGTCGTTGCTGTCGATCTCGCCCGCCAGGCGGACCCAGATGTCCCGGTAGCCTTTTTCGATTCCGGTCTCGAATACCCCGAGACCTACGCCTACGTCGAGCAGATTGCGACGAAGCTGGGACTGGACCTGCACATCATTCGCGCTGAACCAACGCTGCTGACAGTGATGGCCCGGACCGGGGAATGGGACCACGGCGGTAGCCCGTCGGCTCATGTACCCGCACGAGGCTTCGAGACCTTGATTGCGCAGCCTGCCCGGGCTGCGCACACCAAGTTCGGTGACGGGGAGGTCTGGGGCGTGCGGGCAGACGAATCCAGGAAAGGAACCGGCAGGTGGTCGATGTACTACTCCGCTCTCGCACGTGAGATCAGCGAGCGCTGCCAAGGCGCGAGCTGCTGCAGCAACAAAGCGGAGCAGCGTCGACACCACGGGGGGACGGTTCGCCGCACCGATGGAACTGTGGCCTATGGGCCGGTATGGGACTGGTCCGCGGACGATGTGCTCGCCTATTCGCATCAGCACGACCTTCCGAGCAACCCTGTCTACGCCAAACTGGCCGCGCTGGGCGCACCTGCAGCGAATCTGCGGGTTTCACACATTCTCGACGGAAATTTCCTCGAATCGGGCAGGGTCACTCGTCTGCGTCGAGGTTGGCCGAGCCTGTTCGAGGAGATCGCCGCAGTGCTCCCGCGAATACGCGAGTTCGTGTAGATCGCCATATCGACTGTGCGCGTGTAGCATTCCTGGCACTGAGATTGCACAGGGTGAGTCGGAGGCACACCACACGGTGGCCTCCGACTACTTTTTTTGCATCAGAACCAAACGACCTCTTGTCGGCCGATCGGCGCTAGCTCAGGCGTAGGTTCATGAGGTCTGAACTTTCCGGGTTGAGCTCCAACAACAGGCGATACCCCGGCCCTGTCCGCTCGGTCTCGTCGGGCAGGTTCAGCATTCGACCCACCAGATCGTCTCTGCCGATCTCATGAGCGAATTGTTCGGCGCTCGCGAGGCGCTGAGCGTAACGCGCCTCATCGCGGGGGTCGAGAAATTTCCTCATCGTGTACATGCCGTAGGCGGCCTGCTCGGCTTCGCGAGACGGAATCGGGTAAGTCATTGCTTCGAAGGCATCGTCGGTGAGCGGCGATCTGTTTCCCTCCATGTGGTGCAGGTTCTCGGCCACCTGCCGCACAGTCGGAGCCGCGCCCGAAGGCCCGGAGTGAAGTAGATACGCCCAAGGGGTCGAATGCACGAGATACCGTGGGATATAGCGCTTGTTTCGGCGGGTAGCAGCTGGGATGAGAGCTGGCGGGAAGACTGATGTGGATGGGTTCTCATAAATTTCTTTGACCTTCTGCGCCGCGGAGACTGCGCACCCCCAATCCAACGAGCCCCACATCGGATACGGAACGTGCCCGCCGTGCACCGCCCTGAGGTTGCGTGCGATCGCATCGATGTACTGGCCCTTTACGAGAAATCTATCTTCGGGCCACCCGTTGAAGAAGACATACAACGGAGTTGCACCGTCGAGCCTGCTCTTCAAAATCAGGGTCTCGTACTGCTTGACTTCTTTAACTGAGTGTCCGAGCTGCTCATAGCGGTTGAATTTGTGGCTGGCGCGTTTTGCTTGAATACGAAGCTTGATCCACCGCTCGTCGGCCGAAGAACCGATCCACCACTCCCAATCCGCACCGTTGCCCGCCTCGACCGCCTTGGCGTATTTCGTCACTCTCAGCGCCGGAATACGCTGCTGAAGCTTGATCAAGTTGAGGTCGGTGAGCGTCTCTTCTCCAGGTCCGATGCCGCCTGCAATTCCCGTCTCCATCAGACCCCAGGTATCAGAGGCTGCTTCATTCATCGCGTGGACCATGTAATTGGCACTGAAGTGTGTACTCATCCCGGGGCCGACTTCAGGCGCTCTTGCGGTCGCGTCGCGATCCCAGTTCGTCGATTCGGGTGACCTTGTCGCTTCCCACAGAAACTGCAGGGAGCGCACGGATATCGGCAGCCACGTCCGCGACTGTATGTCCGATCGCGATGCCGAACACGCCCTGACCACCGTGTAGCAAGTCCACTATCTCGTCGTCAGATGTGCACTCGTACACCGAAATACCGTCGCAGAGCAGAGTTACAGACGCCAGCCCCTGGGCGTCACGCGCACGCAGGCACTCGATCGCAATGCGTACATTCTGCAAAGACACTCCGGCCTCGAGGAGACGACGAATCACTTTGACCACCACGATGTCGGAGAAGGCATACATCCTTTGCGATCCCGAACCGGATGCAGGGCGGATCGACGGTGACACAAGCCCTGTACGGGCCCAGTAGTCGAGCTGGCGGTACGTTACCCCAGTCACTTGCTGGACCTGGGGCGATTTGTACCCCAGACACCCGTTCACGGCGTCGGCGGCGGTGCCGTTCGAGGTCTTGAAAAGCCCCGGCACGATGTCCTCGAACGAACCCTGTTCGCTGCAGCTCACAACTCGCACCCACCCTTTAATCGATCGTTCGATGCACGATACCGCTCGACATCGCTCTGCTTTCTCTCCCGGCCAGCGGGCCACCTCTGCACGTCCGCCCCCACCGTTACTCGGCGGACAAACCGAGCAGCCATCCGATGAACGGCGTAAGACGAGGAACACCGAACCTGAAGAGCAGAAACACCGCGAGGAAGACGGCTATCGTGACCCGCTTGGATCGGAACTCCGTGAAGGAACGGATCGCTATAACGGCAGTGACTGCCACTACCAGGGAGCAGAAGTTCAGCACGTCGTCGCCGCTCATCCGAGCAAACCTGCCGATGCAATCGGGCTGAGTGGGGTCATTTCATGGGGCGTGATGCTGTTCATCGCCGCACCGTAACGATTATGGCACCGATGGCGGAGGTCTTGAACGGAACGTAGAATTCCCCGAATAGGGGAATTCTACGAAGCTTGATCCCACGGGCGTGTCGGACAGTGTTCGGCCACCACCGTCGCCCTGCTGACGTTCAGCATTCTCGATCTCCCCGCCTCCGGTGGCCGTGAACCCGGATCTAGCGCATACCTGCGCCCTGACAATCACTGCCATACAACCTGTTTCGCAGATGTCATGTGCCTGCCCGTTACCTTTTGAGCAGTCCTGATAACCGAGCGTTACGGGTGAGATCGGCCGCGGAATCAGCCTGCGAGAATCACGTTCATCGCATTCAGGAGCGCGCCGACTGCCGGGATTCGGGTCGAGCTCGCCGCACGTAGCGAACGTGTCACGGCCGGCTCGGTCGGCAGATACCGCACCCTGGCCGTTCGGACTCGCGCGGTGTCCGGAACCAGCGCGACGGCCAGACCTGCTTCGACGAGGGCCAGTTGGGTCGAGTAGTCGGACACCTCGTAGCGGATCGTCGGTTCGACTCCAGCTTCGCGCAATGCGTGCACGAGCGCGGAGTGCGCATCCGACCCTGATGGGCATACCGTCCAGATCGATTCCGTTTCGCCGGAGAGGGTTGCCATCTCACGGTTGTCCTCGATCGGTACCGCGAGGTGTACATCCTCGGTGTGGAGCGTGTGGACGTCGATACCTGCGGGGACCGTCGCCGGCCGATGGTCCCAGGACTCGAAGACGACGAGATCGAGGGTGCGGTGCTGGAGGCGGTCGAGCAAATCGATTCCTTCTCCGTCGACGACCTCGGGGCGCAGCAGTGGATACGTGCGAGCAAGGTCTGCCAGAGCTGGGACCACCAGCCGACGTAATGCACTTGCGACCGCGCCTACTCTCAGCGCTCCGGCAACGTCGGTGTCGATCGAGGCAAGGTCGTCTTCTGCGGCTTCGGCGAGAGCGGACATGGCGGCCGCACGTGTCGCCAGTGCGCGACCGGCGGGGGTCAGCCGTATCGACCTTCCCTCTCTCTCGACCAGGGTGGTGCCGGCTTCCTTCTCCAACTTGCGGATGTGTTGCGACACTCCGGGTCCGGTGAGGTGTAAAGATTCTGCAGCTCGAGTGACCGAACCTTGTTCGGCTACTGCGGCGAAAACTTTCATCCGATCCCACGACAACATATAAGTGATACTACTGTTTCAGCGGTAGAACTGGCTAGTAGACTTATCGGTTTGTAACTGGTTGCCTTGACCAGGTGACCAGAACCGCGATACCGAGAGCTGACGCCGCCGATCGGGGGGTGGGCGGGAATGCGGCGCTGGTCATCGCCGGTGCCGCGTCGCTGTCACTGTCCGCAACCTTCGTCAAACTCGCCGATGTCACCTCGGGGACGGCGGCATTTCTACGATGTCTGATCGCGCTGGCGGCTCTCGTTCCGATGGCGCTGTGGGAACTTCACCGACGCGGCGCAATGCCGACGAGGTTGTATCCCATGGCCATTGGTGCCGGAGTCTTCCTCGGAGCGGACTACGTGATGTGGACCGCGAGCATCCTCGACGTCGGTGCCTCGATCGCCACCGTCCTTATCAATGTCCAGGTCGTCGTGCTGCCGCTGATCGCGCTCGTCGTCGATCGAACCGCAATCCCCCGACGATTCCTCATGGCGGTGCCTTGCATGCTGCTCGGCGTTGCACTCGCCGGCGGACTCATCGGCGGAACAGGAGCCGACAACGCGCTCCGCGGGTCCATCCTGGGAATCTCCGCCGGTGCCGCGTACGCGGCCTACCTGTTCCTGAACCGCCGCTCCACCCAGCGAAGCCCCAGCCATCTGGTCACCCCGATCTGTGTGGCCACCGCATCGGCAACGGTCACTGCCGGCATTGTCTCGGCAGGCCTCGGAGACCTCGATCTCGACATCTCCGCGGCCGCGTGGGGATGGATGATCGCGCTCGCTTTGCTCGGACAGGTTGCCGCCTGGCTGTTCATCAGTTCGGGATCCCGATCGCTGGCGGCTAATACCGTCGCGGCCCTACTCCTGCTGCAGCCTGTGCTGGCTATCGCGTTCGGATTCGTTGTCCTCAGCGAGCGACCCACCTGGATTCAACTAGCCGGAGCCGCCGTCGTCGTCGGAGCCGTCTGGACCGCAACCCGACACCCCCACCACCCTGACTCCACTTCAAGCCACGGAAGAGGCCTTCATGACCCCATCTCCGACGAGCATCGATCGAGTCGTCCTACCCACCGATAGCACCATCCCTGTCGCCCGCAGCGCCGAATACGACACCTACTTCAGGATCTCCCGCAGCAACGACCCGCACGCGTGGGCGGTCAGCGCACTGACCGTCGTCACCGCCATCACCACAGATCTGCCGCAGTCCACTCTGGACAACGACTCACGACTCCGCCTACTCGACGCCCTGGCCGTAGTCGTCGGCGATGCCTCCGCCGCAGCAGCCGTGTCCGCACGGGAACGAGATCCTTCCCAATTGGCAGCGCCGACGGACCACAGTGCGGACAATCGCACCCCGCAGGCTCCGAACGACTCTGCACGACAAGCGATCACACGCTGGAAGAAGGGCCACCACCTGTTCCACCTGTTCGTCATATCCATGAACAGCCGGCTCGCGGCAGTGCTGGAGTGCCTTGCAAACAAGCAGTGGCCCACTCTCGCCCACCAACTCACCGAACTAGGGACTCTCTATGCCGGGGCGACCGAGAGCATGCGGTACGCGTCCGATTTCTCACCGGAGATCTACCGTGACTTCGTCCGGCCTTCCATGGAACCGCCCTGGCTCGAACCCGGGTTCTCCGCCGTGTTCAACCGGGATCACGACGTGATGCTCACCCGCGCCAAGATCGTCCGTACAACGCTCAAGACGGCTGAACTTCCCGGCGTCGCAGCAGATTCCGCACGACGGCTCTGGAAGAGCCAGGCCGAGAACCGGCGCGCCCACCAACTCATCTGCCAACGATTCGTCCCCGGCGGCGATTCACTGCTGCAAGAGCACTTCGACAGCACCGGTCAGAGCAACTGAAACAGAAAGGCTTCGCCCTCTCATGATCACCGTCATCGAAACCTGGCACCTGACCGCCGAAGCGGCCGAGAACGCCCTCTCGGTCCTGCAAGAAATGGACGAACTCCTCGACGACAACGCACACCACCACCCGGGGTGGGCGGGCCACGCGCGCTTCTTCCAGCACGCATCGGACCCCCAACGCGTAACGATGACCTACCCCTGGGAAAGCGCCGAGCACGCCACGCACCTCCTCGAATCGGAGACGCCACTACTCGAAGATTTCTACCGCCGGTACTGCGAACGCCCCCGCGAGGTCGTCTTCGCCCACGAGCTGCCGGTCGACGTCGAATGACCCCCGACCCAACAAAGCCGACTGGCGACTGGACTCCCGAGCAGCTCAAAGCCTTCGGCACCGACACCCTCGATCGAATATGTCGACACTTCGCCGCGCTCGACGACGTGCCCGTCACGACGCCGGCCGATGCGGCCGATGTCGCCGACGCGATCGACAGCGAGCTGCCGTCCGAGGCAACAGATTTCGCCGACATACTCGACGACACCTGGAACAACGTCGTTCCGCATTTGACGCACTGGAACCATCCACGATTCCACGCCTACTTCAGCAACAGTTCCTCCGGACCGGCCATCCTCGCCGAGATGACCGCTGCGGCATTGAACGTCAACGTCATGTTGTGGAAGAGCGCGCCCTCGGCTGCCGCCGTCGAAGACACCGTCACCAGATGGCTCGCCGAACTGCTCGACTACCCCGCCGCAGACGCACTGCTCGTCGACGGTGCATCACTGGGCACGTTCTACGCGTTGGCCACCGCCCGCCACCGGGCACAGCCCGAGGTTCGACATCACGGAACATCCGGCCAGAAACCCGGCCGGATCTACGCCTCCGACCAGGCCCACTCGTCGGTCGACAAAGCTGCGATCGCTCTCGGCATCGGGCTCGACAATGTCGTACGCCTACCCACCGACGCTAGCGGCCAACTCGATCCTGCTGCTCTGTCGACTCGCATTGGATCGGACGTCGCGGACGGTTACACACCGATCGCTGTTGTCGCCACCGTCGGTACGACCACTTCAGGTGCTCTCGACCCGGTCGAGGCGATTGCGGCCGTGTGCCGCGACCACCGAGTGTGGCTGCACGTCGACGCCGCGTACGGAGGCTTCTGGCGCATAGCCCCGGCCATCGCGCAGGTCCTTCCGTCACTCGCGGCCGCCGATTCTCTCGTCGCCAACCCACACAAAGTGCTCTTCACCCCTATGGAGTGCGGGGCACTGTTCTGCCGTCACCCCGGAGCACTCGAAGCCGCCTTCACACTGGTTCCCGAATACCTGCGTACCGACACCACCGGCGGTATCGACTACATGAATTACACCCTCAACCTTGGGCGACAATTCCGAGCTCTGAAACTGTGGTGGACCCTGCGCGCCTTCGGAATACGAGGCATCCGAACTCGACTCGAACACAGTCTCACCCTGGCGACGAGGCTGCGAGACGCCCTTGCCGCAGACCCGCGGTGGCATCTCGCGAACGATTCGCCGCTCCCCTTGCTCTGCCTCCGGATCTCCTCTGCCGACGGACAGGCGACGCGGAAGATCCTCGAGACCGTCAACAGCACCCACCGGACGCTGCTCTCCCACTCCGAGCTCGACGGCCACTACGTCATCCGAGTGTCCATCGGCAACATCCACACCACTGCCGACCACATCGACCAACTGGTTGCCGAACTTACCGAGGCAGCCGACGCCGTCGTCGGCACACCCCGACCACTCGCTTCAGTGACCGTCACCCAACAGGAGGTACCTGCATCGTGACCACCACCATTTCCACCGAGGCCATGCTGCACGAGAAGGCGGCAGCAATCTCCGCCATCGGGCGGTGGTCCGCGGCCAACGAGAACTTGCCGTGGGCCCCGGCCCCCGACTCCCATGCCGTGCACTGGAGTTATGCCGAGCTTCGACCGCTCGCGATCGCGGCCGCCGACATGGTCAAGGGCGACCGAGCAGCTCTACGGGTACTGACCCTCGCCAATCCGGGCCATGCCCGCGAGGCCGCCGTCGGATATCTCTATTCGGGGCTGCAGATCATCAACCGCGGTGAAGGTATGACCCCGCATCGGCACGCGCCGACGGCCCTGCGCTACATGCACGAGGGTGACGGGGCATGGACGGCCGTCGGTGGAACCAAGATGTATCTCGAGCCTCGCGACGTGGTGATCACCCCCGCCGGCGAATGGCATGAGCACGGCAACGACAGCCCCACCGACTCCCCCGCCATCTGGCAGGATTGCACCAACGACCCCCTCGTCGCCGCCCTCGCCGCGACACAGTTCGAGCTCCACACCGACAACACCCACCTCGAGCCCCACATTTTCGCGCAAGACAGACACCACCGAAACCTGAGCGAGCCGCTGCTCTACAAGTGGGACAACGTACTTCGCGCTCTCGGTGAGCAACAGCGGACCCACGAGGCCGACCCGCACCACGCATACCGACACACCCTGCACGCAGAAGGAACCCACGACCCTGTCACACCGGTCATCGATGCTGCATTCACACTCCTACCTGCAGGGATCCAAACACAACCGATGCGGCGCACCGCTTCCGCCGTCTTGATCGGGGCACAAGGGTTGTCCACCATCCACGTCGACGGAAAGCCGTTCCGGTGCAGCGAAGGAGACAGCCTCGCCGTTCCATCGTGGTCGACTGTCAGCTACGTCAACGACACCGACATTCCAGCCGTGCTGTTCGAGTTCAACGACGCGCCCGCGATGACCGCCCTCGGTCTCTACCGCGAAGAGAAAGACGCACAACGGTGACACCAACGTCGACCATCACGATCCTGCTGTCCGAAGCCCACATTCTGACGCTCAATGACGGCTCCACTCAACCATGCGGCTTCTGGGCCGAAGAGTTCATCACAGCCCATCGAATCTTCACGGCCGCAAACATACGGACGATCATCGCGACACCCGGCGGCGGCGCTGCGCACGTCGAGCCCGACAGCATGCACGCCCCTCACAGCCCAGACCCTGACGGGTACAGAACGTACCTATCCGGTCTGAGCGAAAATTTGCGCGCGCCGGCCGCGCTCGAAACGGTTGACCCCTCTACCGTCGACGGGATCTTTGTGCCCGGCGGCTACGGGCCAGTGGTGGACCTGCACAAGAACTCTCACGTTGGAGAGTTTCTCCGCGCGCTCCGACGGGAGGGGACCCCGATCGCGACGGTCTGCCATGGAACTGCGGCGTTGCTTGCCGACACAGCATCCGGAGCAACGTGGCCGTATGCAGCCCTGACGATGACGAGTTTCTCGGACCAAGAGGAAGCCGATGTAGGACTGCTCGGCACGCTCCCCTTCACCGTCGAGCAGGAAATCCAGCGCCGGGGCGGCACGTACACCGCAGGACACCCGTGGCAGCAGCACATCGAAATCACCGACACGCTCATCACCGGACAGAACCCCGCCTCCACCGAGGCGGTCGCAGAACAGCTGACCCAACGGATCGCAAACTACTCCAGTTCGACTACCCGTTCAGGAACTCGCTAGTTCACCGGCCGGTTGACCTCTCGGCTTTATCCCTGGATGGAACTGCTCGGAACGCTGTAACGTGCGTGGGATTTGGAATTTTAGAGGCCTATTCTGTCTGTCAGGATTGACGTCTTGGCCGAAGTCGCCACGACCAGCATTCTTAACCACTGACCGACCGAAACGAAAACACGACCATGAAAACCGACATTACAGATACAGAAAACCCGCCACCCTAGGTCGAGTGACGGGTCTTTCCATCGATTAAAGCGCCGCAATAATGCAAATCAACATTAATATCGAAGGGATCAATGTAGACGCTGCTACAACCAATCCCGTTGTTGCCTTAATTACTTCTGTCACGGCAACAATGATCGCCGCTAAGGTGTATAATTTATCTATCATGATTCAAATAGATCCTCCATTCAATAGATTTACCGATGCTTTTCCGGCATCCACCAATTATAGCAGGTAATTCACCTTTTCGCTTGAGCAACCCATTCCTCCAAACGATGAGAACGAACTCTGCGAAGAGTAGAAGGCAGATACTTTAAGTAGTCCTATTGTCGCATCAATTCTGCCGCGCCGCTGCCCGGCAGACCTTACGGAATTGACCGCTTCGATACCTGCGATAGCACTTCCCGGATCACCGGCCAAAACGATTCAAGACCTCGCCTCAATCACCCCGGAGGCGTCGTGCATGCTGGGACCACTCTACAGCTGGCTGACTGCATTCGGCGACCTAGCATTGCTCGACCTCGTAGGCTGCACGAATGGACAGAGCAAGCATTCCGTCGCCTGGCGATATGGACCATCTGAGCAGCGCAGAACGCAAAGCGAAGCGCAAAGATGACCGTGGACGGCGAGTCGGCACCAAAGTGCGCGATTACGAGCGCATGTGCGGATCTGGACCCGATCGATTGGCCGAGACTCTGATTGCGCGCCACAACGTCAGGATGAAGAACACGGAGAAGCTGCCGGATGGATTCCGATTCGAAGCAATCCTTTTTCTGGCACCGATAGCAATACTGGATATCGCGCATCGCAAGCTGAACCTCACTTTGGATCGCGCACCGTCAGCCTATTATGGCAAATGGCCTCACGACCTCGGTTGGGGAGTGGACAGCTGCGTCGCGGCCACCCGACTGCTTCTCGCAGGACAAGTGGTGGCCGCTGCCACGATCGCCCGACAACAACTCGAACGATGGACTGCGGTCATGGCACCTGTCGTCGGAGTCGAGCAACATCCGTCTGAAAAAGTGGAGGACTTCATCGCGCGTGCGTGGACCGCATACGCCGAGCGCATGCCAAATCCTGGCGCACCGCCGGAATCATCCAACATCGAGGGCGACGCAGACCCGACTACTGCGCAAGATATCGAGGGCGACGACAGCTCCGCAAGCACAGAGGAGCCAACCGCACCTCATAAGCACGTCGTCCTGGCGAACGGACGTGAAGTATGCCCAGCCGTCGTCTACGGCGTTCTCAGCGAAATAATGCATGCGCGACTCTTCGAGGAAGCCATGTGGTGGGAGTCGGCCGCGCTCCTGAGCAGATTCGATGTACCAAGTGTCGTATACGGCGCGGTGGACTGCATAGCGGACGCGTTGAGCTTGAGCCTTACCCAGATCCAGTACATGACGGCTGCTGGCCTGTATCGGCAGGGCGATCCCGAGGACGCCGTGACGTTGATAGCAAGTATCAACCTTGCCGTACGGCCGTCGGCTGACGTCGCGTGTGAAGAACCACCAGATGATGCCCTCCCTTATTCGGCATCGTTCGTACTGCCGAGATTGCCTACAGTCATGCCATTGTCGCCCGATGAAGGCCTCTTGCCGGTGTTTGTTCGCTACCTAGACGATCAACGATCCACGTACGAGTCGCTGGCCTGGAATCATCGGCCCGCAGGTCGCTTGTATCGGGACGACGAGCTTGCGACTTTAGCCTTCGGCGCTCATCGCCAGGCGAGTGCATCGTTTGCGCTACGAGCCCTCGCCGCCGAGCGAGACGAACTAGGCGACGATTTCAACATTGACTCGGTGGCCTCGCGCGGGACGAACTACATCGTGGTTGCCGAGTTGGCAGCTCTTGCTGCTCTGTGGACACGCAACGGTCCTCTGCTACCAGCAGCATCGACTCCACTGGCTCTGGTGTCGTCGACGTTGCGGTCCGCATACTGGCTGTGGTTGGAAGACGACGACCGGGCGATGGCCTCGCTTCGATGCACGCTCGAACAAATCGCTCGATCAAGAGTCCACCGGACGAAACCGGAGAAAGCGCAGCGCCTTGAAAAATCCGTACACAACAAGCCCCAGCGGTGGATAGAGACCGCCGGGTGGAGTCGACTGTCGGCTTGGAATCGAGTATTGGGCGCATACGCGCACGCCCACAAAAAGCCTAACTGGGAAGGCGCAAGAGAGCTCCTGAAGGACTTGCAGCTCGACGCTCACGAGCCGTACGCCTTGCAACGCGCGCGTGGTGACGCACTGAATGTGGTGACGACTCTGGTGGCGCACGAGTCAATCAGCATTCTGGCTCTATTCTCACAGAAGGTGGCGGCTACCGCCGCTGAACTGCTGGAAAACCACTCAGGCTTGGACATGACACGGGAATGGATGGATGCGTTGATGAGTAACGCACTTGCCCATCGGAAAACACCGATTACAGAACAAGACTGATCGGCCAGCCCGAACACCCCGCTCCGGTAGCTACTCGACGGGCTGGGCGGCGTCGGCGGGGCACCATTGGTGATCGAGGCGTTATGCGGTTCTGAACTTTGTCCGCAGGTATCGGTGATAGCTTGCGGCTGTGCATTCGGGGGGTTCCGGCGTATTGGGCTGGCGACTGTTTTTCACTCGTCAGCAGTTGCCTATACCTCGGTCAGTGAACGACCCGGGGGCTGAATCGGAGGATCTCGACAGATTGCCTCACACCGGCAAAACGCCGGATGGCACTCCGTACCTGATCGATCCGTCCGGACGATACGACGTACGCCTGAACGACTTTTTCACCACGGAGTTGATCAACGCACCGCCGACCACCCAGGCAGCGTATGCGTACGACCTGAAACGGTTCCTGAAATTCCTATGGGACAACCGATCCCAGAGATCATGGACTGATGCAACGCCAGGCGATCGTGATGCGTACAAGCATTGGCGATTGCTCGACCCGGCGGGCGCACGAGTAGAAGCTACGACGTGGGACCGTGAGGTAGCGACGGTGAACCAGTTCTATCGCTGGGCAGTCGTACGCGGGCACGCCGCATGTAACCCGTTCGTGCAGCGCCTATCTCGCAGCCGAGATCCACGGAGACCCCGCGGTCAAACACCGGCAGAGTCATCGCACAGGGGCCGAGTCAATGACGTCGCGTGGCTCCCACCGGCCACGTATCGGCGGTGGCGCGATATAGGTGTCCGAGGTTTCGACATGGCAGGGTTGCCGGATCCGGCGTTCCGCGGACGGTTTGCCTCACGGAACGGGGCTTATTGCGACCTGATGATTCGCACCGGTTTACGGTTGTCCGAGCAGACAAGCTTGAGTGTGTTCGAATTCCCTCACCCAGTAGCGGGCACGTTGAACGTTCGATCGTGGCTTCCGCGGAGTATCGCCAAGGGTGGATCGGCCCGCCACATCTACTTCCCGATGTCGACGTTGACCGAGGTATGGAACTACATCGCGATAGAGCGGGCGGAAGCCATCGAGATGGCCCAGGCGAACGGCGCGTACGAGCAGATTCGGAGTCCGCTGATCGTTGCCAATCGGCTTCGGCCGTTCGTTCGAATCGGCGGCGAACGGGTCGACGCTGCCAAGCTCACCCACGACGAGCGGCGCCGTACTTTCATCGAGTGCCGCGAGGGCTTGGAGCCAATTGCCCTGTGGATCAACGAGGACGGTCTTCCGAGCAAGCCGTCCGCGTGGCAGGAAGTGTTCAAGACAGCAAACCGCCGCTGTGTGCGCCGCGAGGTCCCGATCCGGTGTCATCCGCACATGCTTCGGCATTCGTTTGCCGTGATCACTCTCGAACAACTGTGGCGCGGGCATATCAAGGAGCTGACACCGATGTCGGGACCTCAGCGCGAGACGTACCAACGTGTGTTCGGCGACCCGCTGAACTGGATCCGCATTCGATTGGGGCATCGCTCGATCGAGACGACACAGATCTACCTGCACACCCTCTCGGAATTGGAGATGGAGACGCGCGTGGCGTTGGTCCCCGACGGGTGGGAGCCCACCGTTGTCGAGAAGCGAGTCGACCCCGACTTATCCTGCGCGGACAATTGCGTTGTCTGAGCCGATCAACGGCCAAGTGCGCCGTGCGGGACTGCATCACGTGGCACCGCATCCAGATGGCTACTACCAGCCCGATGTCACCGAGCAATCAGCAGGCGACCCGCCGGTTGTGCGGTTCTACGGCGAGGACAACAGGACAGCGCACTATTCGTTCGCGCGGTTGCCCTGCCCTGAGCTTCACGCCGATCTGGCTGTCGCATGGGCGGCTCGAATCGGGCCGGTGGGTCAGGTGCGCACCCGTTCGGGTGCCGACAACGGGTGGATCACTCTGCAGCGTTTCCTGAGGTTCCTCGGCGATCTCCCACAGCCGCCTGTCTGTTTGGACCGAGTGACGGTGGCGAATCTCGAGCACTATCGCGCACTGCAGCTCAAAAGAACCACTGCGACGCGCGTGACCCAACAGATGGCTGCAGTGAAACTGATACTTCGCCACCTGCCGGTCACCCGATTGCACTGGGAGGTCGCAGAATACGTAGCGCGACCGGGTGACTTCCATGAACCTCACCGACCCGGGGCCGGCGCGGCTCCCGGATACTCGGACCGCGAGTTCATGGCGATCATGGCAGCGGCACGTTCGGACGTCGCTGCCCTTCGCGGGCGGCTGCGGTCGTCGCGGCGATTGCTGTCCGTGTTCGAGCTGCAGCCGCACACGCTTTCAGCGGCAGAACGCGAGCGAGCCGCGCATCTGGCGGAGATGGCGAGCACCGGTGCCGTCACACCACCGCAACGCCCGAGCACTGTCTCCGGATCTGTCACCGACCTGGCCGGATGGCTGACGAAGGCCGGTCAACTATTTCTCACGACCCGCGACGTGCTGCCCCTGCTCGTGCTGGGCGTCGGACTCAGTGGCCGTAACAGCGAAACAATCAAGGAGCTTTCGCCCGAGCACCGCGTTCTGGAGGATCGCGCGGTAGCGGTCAACGTGATCAAGCGCCGGCGAGGAAAGGCTCGTACCTGCGAAACAGTGCACTGGGAGGGCGGCCCGAACGACTCCGGACTGCACACCCCCGGCGGCTTCTTCCTACTGCTCCACGAGTTGACCAGCAGTAGCAGAGCATTCAGCGGTAGCCGACGGGTGTGGTCCATTTGGACACGTGACAACATGCGAGGAACAGCGGACTTCATCCGGACGCGCTCGGCAGCCAACGGTCACATCGACCCTTTCGATCTGCAGGTTGGCCGATGGCTCGAGCATCGCAAGTGGGTTGCGCAGCATGGTCTGACAGCCGACGGCAATGGTCCGGGGGCGGAACCGTTGGTGTTGTCGATGAACCGTCTGAAAACCACGGTGGAAGTGCGTCGAACACGCGCTGTCGGAGGGCATCTCAGGTCTGCGTCGAGAACGAACACGCCGGATGTGTCATTTCTGCACTACCTGCGTAGCGATCCTAGGGTGCGTGACTGGGCCGATGAGGTACTCACCGAAGCACTCCACGAGGCAGAACACAATGCTCATGCCTTCCGTGGGAGAATTCTCGGACCCACTGGGGCGGCTGCATTCGTGTCGGATCCAACTGGCACCGCCGCCGGACTGGGTGTTTCGGTCGATCAGATCCGGCGCGCAGTCGACGGCGAACTGGACACCTTGGTGAGTTCGTGTCTGGACTTCGAGCACAGCCCATTCAGCGGCGGCGGAGTGTGTGGGGTGTCCTTCCTGACCTGCCTGCGCTGCCCGAACGCGTTGGTCACCGAACGCCACCTCCCCCACCTTTTCTCGTTGCTCGACTGGCTTCAACGTGATCTCGACCAACGCGACATCGACGATTGGTGTGGTCGGCACGGCGTCACTTGGCTGATCATCACCCGCCTGATACTTCCCAAATTTACTGATGCGCAACAGGAACAGGCCCGCGCCGCGAAACCTGACGACCTACCCGCCGACCTGCTCGACGGATTGAAGGAACTCGCATGAGCTTGCCAGCACCCCACCCCGGGCCAGCACGGATATCTGCCGAAACGCTGGTGCTCGGGGACCGAACTTTGCGACCGGGCGCGGTACTCGAAGACACGGCACGCTTTTCGGACACGGTGTGGAGGCTGGGACCCGCACAGCGACAACAACACCAGAAGCAGATATCCATCGACTTCACCAATGTTCCTAAGAGTTTTCGCGAGGTCGCGAAACAGGTTACTTACGCATTGCTCCGGGCGGATCGTCCTCGCGGGTGCGAACGCATCAAGGCGATCGACACGGTCGCAAACCTGTCCGGGCAAGTGGGTGCGGTCCTGCGCTGGGTCGACAACCGTGGCCTACGCTCGATCTCCGCGATCACGCGCGACGACCTACGGGCCTTCAAGCAGCATGTGCACGAGCTCCGCCTCACCGACGGAAGCAGAGCGCACCTTCCGCGGGCCTTTCAGCTGCTGTGGCTCTGCCGTGCACACCTCGATGATCCTTTGACCTTCGATCCGGCCGCCGCCCTCGATACACCCCGGTCCGGACACTCCCAGCACGGACACGAGAACGAGACCGCCCGCATACCCGAGCAGGTGCACGCACCGCTACTGGTCTGGGCCATGCGATGGGTCGACGATTTCGCACCCGATGTGCTCCGCGCCGGGGCAGAGTGGCACACGCTGCAAAGACCCCCGGCCGCGCCGGGACAAGATCGCCGAGGGCCGCAGACAGACACACGGGCCAACGTCGCGGCGATCTCCCGGGTAATAGCTCGCTATCGCGGTGAACGACGCGCGCTTCCGGCCTACCAAGGAACGGTGAATTTGAGTCACCTGCGCCGCGAAGCCAATCTCGGCCGCTCGGTCGTCGGCCCGACCCGGCCCGCCGGCGCGGTCATCATCGCTGCCGTCGCCGAGCTCGGGATCGACGACGACACCTACCTGCGGGCACCGATCGACGGACTGTTGGACGGACAACTCTGGCGGGGACGGATCCGATATGCGGAACTCGAAGAACTCACCAGGATGCTGTACATCGCCTGCTACATCGTGATCATCTACCTCTCCGGCATGCGGGACAGCGAGGTCAAACACCTACAGCGAGGATGCGTATCGGTATGGCGGGACGACACCGGAAAGGTCGCAAGGCACCGGATAACCGGAGTGGCGTTCAAAGGTGAACGACAGGCCACCGGGGTCGCCGCCACCTGGGTCGTTACCGCGCCTGCACAACGGGCAGTTGCAGTCCTGGAACGGTTGCAACCCACGACGGAGAAATACCTGTTTGCGCTGCCCCCGACCTCGAGAAGAAGCGGCAGCCCGCGGCCCAACCATGTGAAATCTACCGCTGCCACGAACCGCGACCTGGCCGACTTCGTAAGTTGGATCGACAAATTCAGCAGCAAACTCGGTCACCGCGATCGGATTCCCGAGGTCAATGGCGCGGCATGGAAGCTGAGCAGCCGACAGTTCCGGCGAACCCTGGCCTGGTACATCGCGAGACGCCCCGGCGGGAGCATCGCCGGGGCACTGCAATATCGCCACGTGCGCGTCCAGATGTTCGAGGGCTACGCCGGCACCTCCCAGTCGGGGTTCCGCGACGAAGCCGAAGACGACATCGCCCGCGGCGACAAGCTCGCCGACCTGATCACCAACCCGGATCTGCACCGTCTGACCGGACCCGCCGCCGCCGAGGCAGAACGACGGCTCGCTGAATTCGAGCGTCACGTTCGATTCGACGGCACGGTCATCAACGACCCCAAACGAATGCAACGCCACATGGCACGTCACGACCCCCACATCTACCCAGGCGAATTCGTGACCTGCGTCCACAACCCCGACCGCGCGCTCTGCCGACGAAGCGACGGACGAGACGGACCGTCACTGCCGGACTGCCAACCACTGCGCTGCCGCAACGCAGCACTGACCACCGGCAACCGCGAGCAGATGAAGGAAGCGCTGCAGTCCTACGACCGCGAACTCTCCGACACCGTCCGTCTGGGCCCCTATGTTCGTCACCGCCTCCAACTCAAACGATCCGAAATCGCAGAATTCCTCACCGACGAGCACAACGTTTCACTCACAGCACCGTGAAGAAACCACTCCCCGATGACGCCGCAGTCCAGGCCGCGATGGATGGCGTGCTTACCGAATGCGAAACATCGGGGCGTCGAGCAACCGTCACCTCGGTAGAGGACCGTCTCGGCATTACCCACGCGACGTTCTACCGGAACTATCCCGCCCTCATCACCTGGTTCCAGCAACAAAACAAGAGTCGGGCAGCGACACAGGTCAGCCGAAAAGACAGTGCAGCAGACGATCTCGCTCGACTGCGGCGCGATAACTCCGACCTGAAAAAGCTAGTGGCGATCTACGCGAACGCAATCCGTCAACTCACCCTCGACAACGCAGCGATGACAGCGGAGCTCGATAAGACGTCCGGCGTCACCACACTCAGACCTCGATGAAGCTGGCACCTTCTCCAGCCCAACTCCGATCCGCGTCGGCCGTAGCCGTGACCTCGCTGGTCAGGTTGACATATCGCGTGCCCAAACGCTTCCCGGGCGGATACGCAAGCCAGTGGCCAACGCGAATGGAGCGAAGCCTTGAGCCCAATGCGACAATCTCACCCCACCTCGAAGCTCCGGCGACTCCGGTGTTGCAGCTCTCGTGCCCGGACCGGCTCACACCCGCCCCGAGTTACCGCCACCGCTCTGAGCTGTAGGTCTAGATCGCAGGGTCAGGCGGTTTTGCGAATCACTGTTGTGGCGTACTCGACCGATCCTGGCCGTCTGCCAGGACGTTCGGGAACAGAGCAGTGAGAAGAGTTGAATACGCGGTATTCCAAGTCCATTGCGCCGCAACCCAACTGCGTCCGCGTTCACCCATCGCGCGGGCGCGGACCGGGTTGTCGAGGAGTTCGACGATGGCTTGGGTCAATTGCTCGACGTCTTTGACTACATAGCCAGTTCGGCCTGCCTGCACGGTTTCGGGGGCACCTCCGGAATCACCCGCGATGATCGGCAGTCCCATGGCGGAGGCCTCCAGGTATGCGATACCGAGTCCCTCCTCTTCGAGTCCCAGGCGACGCGTTCGGCACGGCATCGCGAAGATCGTGGCGCCGGCGAGGACTTGCGCAACGAGCTCGTGCGGAAGTCCCCCAACGAAGGTCACCGCGTTCTCCACGCCCTTTGTCCGGGCCAGACGCTGCAGACGTCGACGGTCAGGGCCGTCGCCGACGAGAAGCAACGTGGTGTCGGGATGTCGTTCCAGAACCGCAGGAAGCGCACGAATCAACGAGTCCTGGCCTTTCCGCGGGACGAGACGCGCGGTGCACACGATCACGCCGCTGTTGCCGTCCGGGGATGGATCGGGGCCCGCCACGGAGCCGCGCACGGGGTTGAATTGTTCGACGTCGACGCCCGGGCTCAAACGCACCAACGCTGTATCGGGCGTAACCGCTGGCAGGATTGCGCGGTAGGTATGGCCGGAGATGTACGTCAGCACGTCGACCCAACGGCCAATTGTGTGCAATCCCCACCGCGTCAAAGGAACCTTGGCCCACCATGTTTCATGCCCGTGAGTGGTGGCGACGACCCGCTTCACCCCGCAGGCCCGAAGCGCGGGAGCGATCAGGCCCAGGGGAGCTGCGGCAGCGATCCACGCGGTATCGCAGCCGTGTTCGAGCGCGATTCGACCTGCCCTGCGCATCACCCGTCCCGTCGGAAGCAGGGTTCGGCTGCGGTCCCGTATGACCAAGAATGGAAGCGAAGCGTCGTATGCGGCTGCTCCGCGTTCCGCCGAGGTGTAGACCACGATCGACTCGGACGGAAAGCGGTGAGCCATTTCCGATGCGAACGTTTCGATGCCGCCCTGCCTCGGCGGGAAGTCGTTGGTCACGATCAAGGTCCGGCTCATGCCGCGACCCGCTCGCTTTCACGATTGGGACTCGAGACGGCGGTGTCCGTTCCGGGAACCCTCGCAATCCACGCCATTCCCCAGAACATCAAAGGGTAGGCGAAGTACCCGAACCTGGCCGAAGGGGCAAGAAGGAACAGCACGGTGAGCCCGAGTGCAGCGATCGAGCAGGCCGCCGCGAACGTGCGCGGTGGTTTCACGCACAGTCTGATTCCGATGACGATGGCACCGACGAAAAGTGCGAGCAAAGAAACGATGTGGCCGTACTCGCCCGCTTCCGCCAACGCGCCGCCGATCACCGACGAGCCTGCCGGAGTCGGAACGTCTGCGCGACCGAGTGGGAACAACACCGTGTGCTCCACCAGTGCGCCGCCATCGAGGATCACTGGAGGAACGACTACCGCTCCCGCCAGAGCAACGGACACCGCACTGACCCGCACTGCTGACCATGTACCGGCGCGTTGACGATGTAGTACCAACGCGACGATGGCTACCGGCCATGCGGTCCACTTCAGTGCGCATGCGAACGCCAACACAGCAGCCGCGGCCCATCGGCGGTCTGCCGCCATCAGCGCCAAACCGAGCAGACAAGCACCGATGACCGGCAGATCCACCCCACCTGTGCACAGCGGAATCGCGATGAGAGGGGACGCTGTGAGAAGCCCGAGCTTCCCGAACGACTCCTGATCGATTCGTCCCCGGTCGGATCTCGTCAGCCGAACAACGATGAGCACACAGGCGGCGAAGAACACTCCGAACCAGACTCTGGGGTCCCCGAGCGGACCCTCCAGGACGACGCCAGGCAGCCCGAACAACGCCATCGCCGGAAGGTACGGGTTGTACTGAGTCAGCTCGTGAGGGTCATTGACATATGGACTGCCGGTGTCGAGCAAGTGGCGGGCCGAGTCGATGACTACTGCAACCTCGAGCTGCGCGAGTGCGCCCCCGATCAGCACGATCATCGGAACCAACACAGCGCCCAACACAGCGACACCAGCCGCTCGAGGTCGATTACGTGATCGCAACAGGACCGCACCCGCAGCGAGATAGCCAGTGACAGCGCACACTCCCCACACCCGATGCGTGGTCAATTCGGTGGTCATCACGTACACGGCCGTGTACGCGGCGAGTGCCACGTAGATCCCGACGAGTAGGCGGTCCCGACCGACAATGCTACGAGAATCCCTCTGTAAGAGCATGTTTCGACGCTACAAAGACAGTGGGACTATGTCGTCACGCATCGGAGCCAAACTCGGCATCCCCCGGAGGAGCTAGTCGAGTCGGTGGGAGAGTTCATTTTCGTAGTAGAAAACGACAGCCTGCGTCCGGTCACGAAGGTCGAGCTTGGTGAGAATCCGCCCGACGTGGGTCTTCACTGTCTCCTCCGCCAGCACGAGATCGGACGCGATCTCTCGATTCGACAGACCCGTGGCCAGAGCGTCCAACACGTCGAGCTCTCGGGGAGTCAACGCCGACACTGCGGCGGTGTTCGGGCGACCGCGCCGACGCCGGGCGAACTCCGAGATGAGCCGGGTTGTGACAGTCGGTGCCAGCATCGATTCCCCGGACGCGACTGTGCGGACGCCCCGGACGAAATCCGCTGCGGTGGATTGCTTGAGCAGAAACCCGCTTGCACCGACACTGAGCGCTTCGTACACGTAATCGTCGAGGTCGAACGTCGTGAGCATCAGCACGCGGATCGAGTTCGTCCTCTCGCCCAGTGATGCGAGGATCTGCTCGGTCGCCCGGATTCCATCGAGCACTGGCATTCGGATGTCCATCACGACAACGTCGGGCCGCAGGCTGACAGCAAGATCGACGGCCTCCGCACCGTTCGCGGCCTCACCGACCACGACGATGTCAGGTTCGGCCCTGAGTACGGCTGCGATTCCGTCGCGCACCAATTCCTGGTCGTCCGCCAGCAGAACCCTGATGGTCATCGGCGGCGCTCCACTGCGCTCGGATCATCGCCAATGTTACTGCGTGGTGGGATGTTTCGTCCGCGAACTGGGAAGATTACAGACACCTCGAATCGTCCGTTCTTCGTCATCCCGGCAGTCATGCTTCCGCCGAATGCGGCTGCCCGCTCGGAGATACCGACAAGTCCGTGTCCTCGGCCTCTCGAATCGGCGGACACCTGTTCGGTTTCGTTGCCGACAGTCACCCGAAGCTCGTCGTTCGTGCGGGTCACGCGTATCTCAACCTTCGTGCCGGGTGCGTGACGTGCTGCATTGGCGAGCGATTCCTGGAGGATGCGGTAGACGGTAGTGGACAGCGCTTCCGGCAGCGTGTCGAGCTCCCCGTCCGTATACAACGTGACGTGGGCTCCGGCCGCGCTCCATTGGCTCACAAGGGCGCCGATGTCGGACAGGTTCGGTGCCGGTGAGTGTTCAGTTGCCTCGTCCGGGTCACGAAGGACCTCGATAACCTGGCGCATCTCGGTCAGTGCGGTTGCCGATGCGCGATGTATGTCGTCGAACGTCGCAATCGCCTCGGGTGGGAGGTCGGGGCTCTTGAACCGTGCGGCCTGTGCCTGCACCGCGATCATCGACATGTGGTGCGCCACTACATCGTGCAGTTCCCGTGCGATCCGCGCCCGCTCTTCGATCACCGCCTGACGCCGCTCCTGTCCCATGCGGAGCTGCTGTTCGTCCGCCAGGGCGGTTTCCGCCGACGACAGTCGCATCATGACCACTCCCGCGACGGTGATCGCAGCCAACGTCGCGGCAATGATCAGCAAAGCGAACGGTGGCATCTTCACCGTCAAGACAGTCGGGACCACGACCGCCAGGAAGGACACGAGGGCGACCGCGGCTCCCACGTTCGGCGGATGCACTCGGGCCACTCGATACAGGGCGAGCCCCGCCGCAATGCAACTTGCCGCCGGCCATGGGAAAACCTCTTCCTGAACCAGCCCTGACAGCGTTCCGGCGAACATCCCGAGTGCGATCAACTGCCAGGTCAGCAGAGGTGCCACCCGGATCAGAAGGAGGGGAAGTGTCTGAACAGCGCCGAGGACGTAACTGGCGGCGACCGAGTTGACCATACTCGTCAGTTGACCTATCGCAGTACCGAACAGCACGGCGACAAGCACCGCTCCAGCTGCAAGCGCCATGAATCTCGGCCGACTACCAGGCTCGTCGGTCCGCCCTCTCATTGTGGGCAACGTCGGGCGCAGGGCCGTTTTGATTCCGGCTGTCAGTTCGGCAATCACCGACACGACCCTACTTTGAGAAGATCCGCTTCAAATCGAAGATTGCGCGGCCGCCCACGATGCAGTCGTGGGCGCGCGGCGAAGCTGATCGCAGACAGCTTCTAGATCGACTGTGGACGGTGACACAGGTTGAACGACCTACGGCGAGCCGGACATAGCCCTTGTCGTTGCCCTCAGCCACGTTCGGGTGACATACTCGAATGGTCAGGAGCGACGCCGTGGTGGTGCTACGGGGTTTCCGGCGAATCTTCCACTATTTCGGCTGTCCCTGCTTGGCAACCAGTCTGGCAGTGCCACGTGCACTCCTGGTCGCCCGGCTCGGCCCGGCTCTCAAACGAGAAGGCGGCACCATCATGACCAGCTACAGCGTAATGAAGGCATCACACGACCGGGCAGCGGTAATCGCGACGTGGCCGGGCTTCGACTCAGAAGAACATTCCATCAAGATCACCACCGTCGCCAGCGCCTCGTACGCTCACAGCCTTGCTTTTTACCTCACTCAACTATCGGAATCCGCATGGGACGCAGCTATGTGGCTCGACACCTACCCAGAGATAGCCACGGCCATATCGAAATTGATCGTGCAGCTCCGAACATCCAATAGAATTGGGCCACAAACAGTTTCGACCGACGGCCTGCGCCATGGAGAAACGTGGACGTCCTCGGCACTGGCAGAGCAGCTCGTCGACGACTACTTCATCTCCCTACTCGACGACCTGACCACCACACAACGACTCTCTGTTGCCGATGAACTCGAAACCGACGCTGACGAACGACGCGACCTACTCGACCACACTCGCGACGAATACGAAACCGACAGCAGAGTCAATCAAGCCGGCCTGGTCACCCGCGTTCAAGAATTCGGCTCCATAGGACCTCTACCCGAAGGCGCATCCGGCTACCTACGCACCTGCTACAGCGAAGGACTCGATTTCGGAGACCGATTGAGGGCCGCGAAACAAATCCGACGGATGGAACAACTCGTCGCTGCATGCAACCATCACGGCGGACGCGCACGGGCACATACCGATCCCTGCGAGGCACACTGCGTTGTCGCTGTGCACCCCGGGAAAATCAGCGACGGCGACACACCGTGCTACATCACTCCCGTTCGCTTCGGACCGCACACACATTCCCCGGGCAGACCCAACCCGTACGGCAAGCTGCGCATACGTCGCGGCCACGAGTGGATCGCCGAGGTCGACCCAGATGACACTGCAGGTTTTGTCACCGCCCTTGGTGACTGGGCTGGAACCTTCGCGTCGTAGTGCCTGAGGCCCAAAATCGGCTCTGCGGCCAACTGCCCGAGGGCGGTAAGGGAAGGAGACCTCGTCGACGCCCGCAATCACCTCGCACACGGCGATGAACCCCGCATTTGCAAACGGTCAGAGAACGAATGGTTCGCACTCTACGAATCCACCCTCACGTTGTTGGCATTGGTGGCGATGACGAAGCCGGCGTATTCGAGGCGGTGCAACTTCGTGCACTTCGACGCGGTGCTCTACGACGAGCAGGTGTCGATCGCAGAGAACGCGCGTTGAACCGTCCGTTGGGCAAGGCCCGGCCAGGCTGCCGATCGTGCTGGGGCGGGCTCTAGGGGTGCTGTGTAGCTGTCTGGTGCGCGAGTGCCACGGTGCTTACGGCCTAGCTTCCAGGGCGGCTGGGGTCGTTGTGCGGCCTTGCCCCTGCTGCGCCAGTCTGCCTGTTCGTGGTCAGTTCGGAAGTTCGCAGTCGATGGTTGCACTGCACACCAACCCGGCCAGGCGCGAGGGTGCCTGCAGGCGGCACAGGTGGGCTCACCTCCTTAGGGTGATTGGGTGAAAGCAATGCGTGGAGATCGCCCCTGGAGCCGCATCGCAGGCCTGGTGTGCGGTGCACTCGCCGTCATTTTCGGCACCTTTTCCCTCCACCGGACGGGGTGGACCGTAGATCGGGTCTTCCAGGAGTTCTGGGTAGCCACAGCTCTCATAGGCCTTGTATTGGGCTGTGCCGCGATCGGGTGCCCCATCAGCGATTTCTGGCGTGCCCGTCCACGCAAAAGAGACTGGGCGTGGTCCATGGCCGTAGCGCTCGGCCTGGTCGCCGTCCTTGCTCTGACGAGTACCCACACCAACGTGGATCTGGGCTCGCTGCCGGCATGGGTCTCGGCAGGTGGTGCTCTGTTCACCGCCGCAGGCGTCGTACTCGCCCTCCGGTCGTACCAATCGACGCGGCATTCGGACCTGGAGGACCAGGCGAACCAGGTCCGACTACTGCACATGCTCCCGTGGCCCGACGGCCTCGACGCGAACCGAAAGCAACAGTGGCGCACAGAATTCACCAATCGCAGCAAGGACCCGCTGTACGAGATCGAAATTCACGGCTTCCGCGCCCAGGTCGAAGACGACGCTGACGCGGTGAATATGCGGGCGTTCGCAGAGACAGCCCTGTCGGAGGACACACCGATCAGATCGGGTGGTTGGCGGAGGCAGGCCGTGCTCGAGGCGGGTGAAACGTTCAATATCCGGTGGGAATCAGACGATCCCGCCGAGCAGAACCCGGCTCCCGCATTCGTTAGCATCTGGTACTCGGTAATGGACGCCAACGGCCGCTACTGGAACGTCGTCGACAACAACGAACCCGAGAAAGTGCCCCGCCCGTCCCGTCGCCTCGGATGACACGAGCAAAGGCTCACACCCCCAGCCGCGGAAGCACACTCGACGGTGTCAGCCCTCTGCTTCTCCCCCTGGGCGGCTCAGACACCATCCGAGGTAACCGGAAGAACGTCGAACTCAGCGTCGCGGATCACCGATAGATCGAACGCGTCCGAGCCGTCGACCGGTGCAACGAGAATCGTCTGACCCTCATCTGGGGCTGTGATGATCCGCCCCCACTTCTCAGGCTCGTAGCGGACGAGCCCGAAGCGATAATTCCCGAGGTGACGGCCTCGGGCGGTGACGACACGAGCCGGGTCGATAAGCATGTTCGTAGCCATAATCGCACCGTACCCGAACACGGAAAGCCATAGTGCACAACACCATCAAGCATCAAAGACCTGCCGAACAATGGCAAGTTGCTGGTCGCGTTGTGTTCGCGATGACCCGAGGCTTCTACCGTCGAAATCCCCGCCGAGGGTCACGTGGCTCGTGTCCGTCCATGGCCGTGAACCACGTATCGCATGGAAAGACACGTAGACCGTGTGCCGCTGTCGCCGGGTGATAGAACACCTCGACATCGCGGTCGCCCATCAGAACGTCTGTGACGGCGTCCCAGTCGACGTCCCGCGGATGGGACGCCAGTACGGCAACATCGTCGCCGTACACCTCATCGGCCAGCGCTGCGGCGGCTTGGGCGATGACGATCATGAGCGCGAGCTGTTCGGCGATCGTGTGAGGCCGGGGTAGCCGACCGGCGTCGAGGTCCTGAGCCAAGTCGTCGAAAGATCGGGCCATCTGACGTCGCCACAGAGCGGACTCGGCGAATGTGCATTCGGGAAGTCGGTTCAACAAATACCACCACCGCACCGTGTCGACCGGATCATCACCGCGCTCCTCGACGTCGTCGTACGCCATGTCGGCGCACACCCACGCGTGGATCCGTAACAACTTCCGCTGCCGATCAGTCAGTGAGAACCGCGGCACAAACTCGATGACATCGCCCATGGTCGTCCATGCTGCCCGCCCCAGAACTGATCTGCGCACGGATCGACCACATCCGCACGTCGACCCGTGCATGCAGGAATACGCGCACGTCTGCATGCAGATCGGATACCACGTACCAGCCAGGGTCACTCGGCAGTGAGCTACCAGGACAGCCGGAAGCTCCTCAGATCATTCGATTCGATGGTGTCACCGTCCCACGCGAATCGATCGTCGGGCAGTTCAGCGTGTTCGGTCAGTTTCTCGAGGTGGAGCGCCTTGCTGTGATCGCGGCTGCTTAGGCTCGCGATGAGGCCGGTTCCATCGTCGATGACGATTGTCGTGGTGAGTCCAGTGGGCGATGTCAGCTCGGTCGACCATGCCGGACGGTCAGCGTGGTCGATCGCCGTCGGGCCCTGGGTGACGTGCTGAGGTGGTGTGCGCCGAGTCAGGAGTGAACGCGGGCCGAAGAGATCTCGCGGGGTGAACAGTGCGCCGAGGCGGATCAGGCTGGTGGTGCGTTGGTGGACCATCTGTCCATCGATGCGGGCGACGGGGACCGTATCAGTGGAGCTCGACGATGAGTAGACGATCTCGCCATTGCGTTCGACCCACCAGCGGTCACCCCGGCCGTAGCGGAACTCGAAACGGTCGTCGACGAAGCCTGTGTCGGTCACACCGACAACGTGCAGCGAGCCTGACATGTTGAGGTCGGTCGCCGCGGCATTGCGCGCTGTGAGTTGTTGCCACGTCGGGACATTCACCGTCTCGAATTTACACTTGACCTCGTTCGCTTCGACCTCCCCGAGCAGGGGCGCATCTTCCAGCCGGCGGCACGCTTCTCCCGGGCAGGCGATCGAGTCCGCACACAACCGCCGGAGTCGTTGATCGCAGGCAGCCTCTAAATCAACCTTGGACAATAGACACAAGATGAACGACCGTCATAAGAGCTGAAGGTACCCCTTGCCGTTCCCGATCGGAATTTTGAAACTTAGGCAGCAAATCTTGTGCATACTCGGTCACTGACCGGATCATGAGCGGCGATGACAAGCAGCCGATGGCATGTTCGTACCACTGCCGCAGAACTTTCCAAGTCCCGATCTTCACCTACCGCAGACGGCGTCACCTACACAGATGACTGGACCGACTGGCTCAAAGAGACTCGTCAGACTCCAGGGACTCCGTTCTTGCTCTCGCCCGCCTTCGACTACGACACCGATCTGAACGATTTCTTCCGCACCACTGCGATGGCCACCATGGCCAGGATGACACAGATCGGATACGCCCGCGACCTCGCGAGCTTCCTGACTTTCGTCAACCATGTTGACCGCGAACGTCATTGGCGTGACATCGAAGACAGTGACCACCTTTCGTATCTGCATTGGCGACGACATGATCCCGATGGCCCGCGCGTGTCCGGCAACACGTGGAACCGTGAAGTGGCGGCGGTAAACAGGTTCTACCGGTGGGCTCACACCGCCGGACACGTGCGAGTCAATCCGATCCCACAGACCTGGCGACGGCCTGCCCCTGCACATACCGGGTATGCGGTCTCGCGGCGATCCGACGAGCTGCGCCCTGCCACCTACAGTCACGACGGCGGCCGGGACCGCATCCAGTGGCTTCCCCTTGCCGACTATCGCAGGTGGCGCGAGGTCGGTGTCCGCGGGTTCGACGCCGCCGGGATGCCGCGAGAAGGTTTCCGTGGCCGGTGGTCGGGGCGTAACGCTACCTATTGCGACGTGATGGTCCGAACGGGCCTTCGGATCTCGGAACAATCTGCACTCACCGTGCTGGAGCTTCCACACATCGATACCAATCGCAGTGGTTATCAGCGGTTTTGGCTTCCCGGGTCAATCGCGAAAGGCCGCTCCGCACGGTGGGTCTACGTTCCGGCTTCCCTCGTTCGTGATCTGGCTACTTACAGTGCCTTCGACCGAGCCGACGTCATCGCTGCAGCCCGAGAGAAACAACGGTACGAGCGCATGCGGCACCCTCTGGTGGTGGAAGATCCGGAACACGCGATCGCCACGCACGTCACCGGTGCCGCGCTGAAGCGGACCGTGAAAGTCTCGGAGCTGAATTGGGCGGAGCGCCAGCAGTTGCTGATTGCGCGCCCCGGCGGTCTCGAACCCGCCGCGTTCTGGCTCGGCGAGCACGGCATGCCGCTGTCAGTGGCTGCGTGGAAGAAGATGTTCGCCGAGGCCAACACCCGCTGCCAGCGAGCCGGTGTGCCGCTGTCGGCGCATGCTCACATGCTCCGGCACACGTTTGCCGTCATCACCCTCGAACAGCTCCAACGCGGTCACATCGCTGCCCTTGGCGAGCTGAACCCGGACCAGCGCGGGCACTACACCCGCATCTTCGGTGACCCGCTGGACTGGGTACGCCGCCGACTCGGACATCGATCCGTGGTGACCACACAGATCTATCTCCACGCGCTCGCCGAACTCGAGATGGAGACGAGAATGGCGCTTGTGCCGGATGATTGGGAAATCCCCACACCGGATCCGGCCAGTGCCGGCGACGCAGCGACTCTCCCGGCGGCCGGTGTTGTGCTGTGACCGAATCGCGAACTCACCCCGGGACACATGCCCCGCTCCCTACGCCCGGAATCTATCGCCCGCCATCAGGACCATCCTCGGTACCGTCTCTGGTCGTCGACTTCCACGGCGACGACGGACGCACCGGCACCTTCGACGTCGAGGTCCTGGCCATGCCGAACTGGCATGCTCCGGTGGCAGAAGCCTTGGCATTACGCATAGGTCCCGCCGGTGACAGACGGACCCACAGTTCGGCTACTACCGTGTTCTCGTTCGTCGCACGGCTACTGCGCTTTCTCGAGAGCCTCGACAACAGCCCCGCCTCACCGGCTGACCTGACCGTGACCCACGTCGAGATGTTCCTCAACAGGATCGACACACCGCGAACCGTCGCCACCCGCACAGGCGAGCTCAGCGAACTCCGCCTGCTTCTTCGGCTTCCTCCCCTAGCGAGCCATCTCGATATCGAGGTCCTCGACCACATCAGCACCCCATCAGGCAAAGGCACCCTCGTTTCTCTGACCGGGTACTCCGACGGCGAATTCACGCGTCTAGTCGATGCCGCCCGCACCGACGTGGGGGCCATTCGCGCGCGCACAACAGCAGGAAACGAGCACCTCGAGGCTATAGACGGGATGGACGTCAAACCGACAACCCAAGCCGAGCAATTGATTTGGGACATGGCAGCTACCGGAGTCGTCCCGGTGCCCGGCGGACCGATCGTCCGCCACCGTCATCAACGCACAGCCTGGGCGGGTCAACTGTTCGTCACGCGTGCCGACCTGGCGCCACTGCTGACCCTGTTCGTTGCAGTCACCGGCCGCAACGTCGAAGCCCTCAAAGAACTGCCCGCCGAGCACCGGATCGTCGGAGACCGAGCCATCGAGGTCCAGTTGAGTAAACGCCGCAACGGACCGAACCGATGGCACGACACCGTGACCTGGGAAATCGGACCCCCGCACCGAGAACTGCACACGCCCGGCGGGCTGTACCTGCTGCTGCACCGCCTCATGGAGCGTGGGCGGGCACTCAGCGATCCGACCGCACTCTGGTCATCATGGCGAAACACCAACCACGATCGCGGAACCGTCGCCGAACACCACAACCCGTTCGCTCAAACCCTTACCGGCCGCGCCGATTTGTCGAAGTGGAGCAGGCTCCAAGGACTACACACGGACGCCGACGCCTTCGGACACACCACACCACTGGGGCTGGATATGCGTCGAGTACGCACCAGTGTCGAGGTCCGTCGCACTCGCTCGGTCGGTGGACATCTGCCCTCGGCTGCCCGCTCGAACAGCGTCGAAGTGCTGTTCAGTCACTACCTTCGCGGCGATCCCACCGCGAAGGAGTGGGCGAGAGAGACGATGTCCGAGGCCCTCCGTGATGCGGAAGCAGCGGCCCTCTCCGCACATTCCCACGTCTTGGCCGAACACGGCGTCACAGAACTCGAGGTGCGCGCCGGCACCGACGTCGATGAACCGGCTGCAGGCGAGGAGGGTGCCTGGACAGCATGCGCCGACTCCTCCGCTCACCCTGTTACCGGCCGTGCCTGTCGACGAGTGTCATTCCTGGACTGCTTCCACTGCGGCAACTGCGTCGTCACCACCGCTCATCTACCGGCCATCACCACCTTGACCGCGACCATAGCCAGGCGACGCACCGAGCTCGACGAACCCACCTGGTGGACGCGCTACGGACCGACTTGGACCGCGATCCACCACGACATCTACCCCAAATTCACTGCTACGCAGATCGCCACAGCAGCCGCCGAGGCACCTGAGTGTCTCCTCGAACTTGCCGAAGATCCTTGGGAGCATCCATGAACACCCCGTCTACTCGCACCGACCTCGAACTTGGCCCATCGATCGACGGCCGCTACGTCCTGACCGGTTTATGGCTTCGCCCTGGCTACTCACTGACCGATACCTCACAATTCCGCGACGATGCCTGGCGGCTGGAAGCTGCAGTGACACAAGCACATGTTCGATCAGTGGTCGTCAACTTCGACACCCTCGCCGCCCCCTATCGATTGCCGGCCAAGGAGCTGTGCCTGGCGATGCTCTCCGGTCCACTACCTGCAGGCGAGCGGCGTCAATCCGTCGTCGGGATCGGCAGCACATTTGTCGAAGTGCGCAAGTTCTTGCACTGGCTCACAGATCGCGCACCGGAGTCCGGTCGACCGTCCGTTCCGACGTTAGGTTCGTTGACCGCGGCCGACGTCCTCGACTACCACCGCCATTTGATGACTCTGTCCGTCGGATTCGGATCGCGCGAGAACTCCAGACGGGCGGTGTGCATGCTCTGGCGGTACCGCACTTGCCTCACCGACACCTTGTCCTTCGACGCACGCCGCATCGACGGCTGGACCATGCATAAACCCGGTACCACCGAGAACGCGACCGGCCGCATCCCCGAACTCGTTCTCGGCCCGCTGATCACCTGGGCGATCCGTTTCGTCGACGACTTCTCCGGCGACATCCTTGCCGCCGCTGCGCATCGAGATGATTACCGTTCACGGCGCACCAACGGACGGTACGGGCGTAACAGCGGTGCCGCCGAAGCGCTCGAACACTATCTCTCACGACACAAGGCCGAAAACGACCCGCTCCCCGGTTATCAAGGCCGCCCCAACATGCAACAGATCGCCGCCGAAATCGGCACCGGGAGAAACGGACTCGACACCAACCCTGCGATCCGCGGCAAAGTCCTTGCCTGCGCTGCGCGAGTCGGAGTCACCGACTACACCTGGATGCCTATCGCCATCGAGGGGCGACTCCACGGTCGCCCATGGATCGACGGAATCGCGCGCCAGCATCCCACAAAGTCGTACCTGCATCTGCAGCGAATGTTGCACATCGCCTGCTACATCGTCATCGCGTTTCTTTCCGGGATGCGGGACGCCGAGATCAAACACCTACGCCGCGGTTGCCTGAGCACCGCGCGCGATACCGACGGCACCCCCTACCGATGGACGCTGACCGGCGTGGCGTTCAAAGGCGAAGCCGATCCTCACGGTGTCACCGCCGAGTGGACCGTCGGGGCTCCCGCTGCCAGGGCGATCTCGGTCCTCGAGAAGATGCACCCGCACGGCCGGGCTCTGCTGTTCTCGCACCCGCCCGGCTCGCAGAAGGTCCGCCCCCGAAACGACGCCACGGTCGGGGTCTTGACCACCAAAGCCACCTCCGGACAACTGAAAGACTTCGCGATCTGGATCAATTCTTACTGCACCGAACACGCTCTTACAGAGTCGATTCCGTTGGTCAACGGCCAACAGTGGGTTCTGAGTACACGGCAATTTCGCAGGACGCTGGCATGGTTCATCGCCCGTCGGCCGGGCGGGTCGATCGCCGGTGCCATCGCCTACCGTCACCTGAGCATCCAAATGTTCGAAGGCTATGCAGGCACCTCGGACTCAGGGTTCCGCGCCGAAGTCGAAGCCGAACAGGCTCTCGCTCGCGGCGAAGACTTGATGGCCATCGCCACCGATCACCTCCATGCACCCGTCACCGGTCCAGCCGCCGACCTAGCCCACTACCGTCTGGACACGTTCGCCGCCGCAGCCGCGTTCTCCGGGACCGTCATCACAGACAGCACCCGCATCAAGCGGCTGATGAAGCGATCCGATCCCGCGATCTACCCCGGAACATTTGCGCTCTGTGTCTTCGACCCCGACAAAGCGATGTGCCAACCCCGGCCCGACCAGGGCGGCAACGTGCTCCCACAACTCGGTCACTGCCAACCGCTCGAATGCAGCAATACTGCCCTCACTACAGCCAACCTCGATGCACTGCGGACCGAACACCACCACCTGGAGCAGGAATTGACCACCAGAGCCGACCTGCCACCGCTACTGGACCACCGATTGCGTGAGCGGCTGCGCCGCCTGGTCGACTTCCTCGACCGCTACAGCCACGCCGACCCATATATCGATCGCACCCACAAGGGGAAGAGATGACAAAGAAGCGCGACGAAGACACGATCGCCATCGACGCCGCGATCGAACACCTCCAGGATGCGTCCGGCCGGACACCGTCGGTGCTCGCACTCGCCCGACACATGGGGTTGGCGAACACCACATTTCGCCGACGCTATCCCCATACGGTCAATCGGCTCAAGCGTTCGACATCACCTGTGACCGACCATGTCGCCCCACACCGGTGCTCGGACGAAGTAACCCAGATTCGGCAGCGCAACCGCGACCTCACCACCGACCTGGAGCTGGCAGTTGCCAGCATCCAGCGATTGTCGATCGACAACCGTTCGCTTCTCCGCCGAGTCGAGGAGCTCTCGAACGTCACCCACCTCCGGACCACGGACTGAAGACGTAGATCGTCGGACGTTGCCCCATGGACCCAACGGATGCTCTTCGGGACAACAGGTCCACACCGCTACGAGTGCTCAGGCGGTGGGACGCGCCGGGATTACGAAGGCAGAGATCACTGCGGCCAGTGCAGCAGCGGCTGCGGCGAAGAGGAACGCGTGTTGGAACCCGGTGTCACCGCCACCCGCGACGAGGCTGAGTGCAGCGATGCTCGAGACGGTTGCCACGCCGATGGATGCACCGAACTCGTGGAAGGTGCTCAGCAGGCCGGATGCGATGCCGGCCTCCTCGGGGCCGATCTGCCCGAGCGCGGTGGCCGAGGCGACGACGAACAGCGCGCCGATACCGAATGCGCCGAAGCTGACGCCGATCGTGGTCGCCGCAGTGGTTGCCCACACCGCTGGCACAAGCAATCCCAACGCCGCGATGAGCATCCCGGCGGTGCCGAGGATCCTCGCGCCCCATCGTCCGATGAGGCGTCCGCCGAGGTTCGCTCCCGTCATCGTCGCCACCGCAATCGGTAGAAACAACAGTCCGGTCACGAGGGGACCATGCCCAGCGGACTGCTGAAAATAGAAGGTTCCCAAGAAGAACACTGCAACCATCAAAGCTGTGGCGATCAAAATCACGAACACTCCGGCACCGACTGGACGCCGGCCCAGCAGTCCTAGGTTCATCAGCGGGGAGGACGCAGTCTTCTGTCGCCAGCAGAACAACAGGTAGAGCGCTGCCGCGGCCCCGGCGGCGGTGAGGGTCTGCGGGTTGGTCCATCCGATTTCACCGGCGACGGTCAACGAGTAGATGGCCGAGCCGGTCGCAGCGGTGACCAGCGCTGCACCGAGAATGTCGAGCGCGGGACGCGGCCCGGGTGCCGGGGTAAGCGGCGGTAAAACCCGGAGGAGGCCGAAGATGACGATCAGGCCAACCGGGATGTTGATGTAGAACACCCACGGCCATCCTGGCCCGGCGGTGATCAGGCCACCGAGCAGGACACCGACCGCCGCGCCGCCGCCGCCCAATGCAGACCAGATGCCCAGGGCGCGGTTGCGTTCGTCGCCGGCGAACAGGCGCACCACCACCGACAACGCCGCCGGTGAGAGCATCGCCGCGCCAATGCCTTGGACAATGCGGCCGCCGAGCAGGAACTCGGCATTGGCAGCCAGTCCGGCCGCCAGGGAGCCGGCGGTGAAGACGGCCAGGCCGGCGAAGACGATTGGTTTGGACCCGAACAGGTCCGCGCTACGCCCGCCGAGGAGCATCAAGCCGCCGAAGGTCAGGGTGTACGCGGCGACGACCCACGTCACCGCCTCCCGCGATAGGGCCAGGTCCACGCCCATCTGCGGCAGCGCGATCGCGACCACTGTGACGTCGAGAATCAGCATGAACTGCGCTGTGCCCAGCAGGGCCAGTGCGAGCCATCGCTTCGGGTGAAGCCCTTCGCCCGCTTCCGGTGTCGTTTTCGACGTGGTCACCACGGCCCCCTAAGTTGTACATAGTTGTTTGAGTTGGACACTGGTACCGTAACTCATACAAACGTGTTCGGGAAGTGAGGGTTCATGGCGACCGATACGTCGCAGGTCGTCGGTAAACGAGCCGACGCGGTACGCAACGTCGAGCGGATTCTCGATGCCGCGATCGTCTGCCTGTCTCGGCGGCAGAACGCAACGATGGGTGATATCGCACGGGAAGCCGGTCTCGGGCGGGTGACGCTCTACGGTCACTTTGCCTCTCGCCCAGCGCTCATCGATGCCGTGGTGGCGCGTGTGATCGATCGCGGTGAGCAGACGTTGGCTGCGGTCGATCTGGGTGGGGATCCCCGAGAAGCGTTGTCCCGGCTCATTCACAGCAGCTGGGAGCTGGTGGACCGGTCACGATCGGTCATTGCCGCCGCCGAGGAAGAACTTCCCCCAGCGCGTATCCGCGAGCTTCACGACGGCCCCGCGAGCCGGGTCGAATCGTTGATCGAACGCGGACGCAGTGCAGGACTGTTTTCACGTGACATGCCCACCTCGTGGCAAGTCGCCGTGCTCCATCAGGTCCTTCACGGTGCCGGAGCCGAGATAGCAGCAGGGCGACTGGATTCGATGGACGCACCCGATCTGATCGTGAGGACCGTCCTTGCTCTACTCGACACCCATTGAGGCTTGGGCGCACCACCTTCCGCTCGGTTGGTCGCACACCTTCGGTTCGGTCGGCGTAGATCGGTGAACCGTCGCCCTCGTTCACGCAAGACCTTGCCGTTACCGGTGGCGTTGTCGACGGCGGCGGGCGTCCTGGTTGTGTCGTTGTGGGCGAGCGGCGCGCCCTCGATGGTCTATCCGCTCTTAGCGGATCGGTGGCGCGTGGGTGAGGTCGTCACGACCGCGTTGTTCGCTACCTATCCGGTAGCGCTGGTTCTCGCTCTCGTTGCGTGTGGGTCTCTCTCGGACTCGATCGGGCGACGCCGCGTACTGCTTGCCGGTGTCGGCATGGTCGCCGTCGGCACTGCGCTGTTTGTGGTCACGAGCGGTCTCGTCCCGATCTTCGTCGGCCGCACTCTTCAAGGAATCGGGGTCGGGCTGGCGATGAGTGCGGCCAGCGCCGCACTCGTCGAGTTCGCACCGCGCCGCACCGCGGCACTGTCCACTTCCGTCAATACTGCGGCGACGGCCAGCGGTACCGCACTCGCGCTCGTTGTCGGCGGTGCGCTCGTGCAGTACTCCGCGTCGCCCACCACGCTTCCGTTTGCCATCTTGCTCGGCGTGACGATTGCTCTGCTGCCGCTGGTGTGGTTCCTCCCCGAGGAGGCCACGCGCAGCAATGTTCGATGGCGGCCCAGTCGGGCGCGAGTACCCGCGAGGAATCGAATGCAGTTCGCCATCGGTGTTGCTTCCCTCACCGTGGCCTTCATGATGGGCGCGGTGTTCATCGGGCTCGGTGCGCAGATCGTGAGGGATCTCGTCGGTACCGTCGACGCTTTCGTCGCCGCGTGTGCACTTGCGTGTTGGGCTGTTTCCATCGTTCCCGCGTCCGTCATCGCCCGGCGCGGTTCACCGACAACTGCATCTTCGGCCGGTTCGGTGCTTTCCGCCGCCGGGTCTGTCACCCTCGTCGCCGCATCGCACGTGGACTCGCTCACCGTCTTCCTGCTCGCTGCGGTTATCAGCGGGGCGGGCTACGGCCTGATGTTCTACGGCGGACTCGGAATGGTCGTCGCAGCCCCCGAGGCCGAGACGCGGGCGACGACACTGTCGTTGATGTACTTGGTGGCGTACCTGTCACAGGGTCTTACTGCGGTTGGGATCGGTGCGCTCGCAACCTTCTGGGGGCTCGACAGGGCGATCGTGGTGGCGATGCCGACGCTCGCGACACTCAGTGTCGCGAGCGGGGTGTTGGTTCACTGGTTCGCACGACCGAGAGCTGACGTCCGACTGGCCAGCTGAACGATGCACCGACGCTACCCCTGGGGGGTATGCCCTGTTACCGTCGAGAGCATGAACTCGACGATTCGTCGCTCTCGACGGGGCACAGCCTCGGCGATCGGATTGTTGATTGCAGTGACGGTGTTCGGGGTGTTGTTGATGCATTCTGTGACACCGGCATCGTCGATGGGCCCGATGTCGGAGTCGATGAGTGGTGGTCATGCCGCGATGGCGTCGACAGCCCCGGGCAGTAGCTCGGCTTCGGTGATGTTCGGGGAACACGATTGTCCGTCGGCGCATCAGATGCTGCATCCCTGTGTGGGCACTCCGGTGTCGTGGGCCGCGTTGTCCGTCCCGACGATGAGCACCGAGATAGGCCAGTCGCCGACAGCGGTGGACGGGATCGGCGGGCGCACAGACTCCATCCTGGAGCGTGCACCGCCGTGGACGTTGTGGGAGTTGGACAGATCGGTGACCTTGCGAGTGTGACAGGGAGCCCGGTAGACGCGCGTCGACCGGCGGACCGAAACACGTCACACACCCCTGATTGTCCACTCTTGCAAGGAGATTCCACATGCGTACCAAAGTCATGGCTTCACTCGCTGCTGCCGCCGCCAGCGCGTTCCTCGTCGTCGGCTGTAGCAACGACTCGACCGATTCGTCGATGGACGGGCATTCCATGGGCTCGATGTCCTCGGCACCGATGTCCTCGGCCCAAGCAAGCGCGTCCGCAGAGTTCAACGATGCCGACGTGATGTTCGCGCAGATGATGTATCCGCACCACGCACAAGCAGTCGAGATGGCCGACATGGCGGACGGCCGCACCGACAACCCGGACGTGCTGTCGCTGGCATCGGCGATCGCCGGCGCACAGCAGCCCGAGATGGACCAGATGACGGCATGGCTGACCGAGTGGGGTCAGCCCGCACCCTCGGCTGATATGGATCAGATGGGCGGGATGGACCACAGCTCTGGCAGCGGCATGATGACCGCTCAGGACATGGACGCGTTGATGGCAGCGTCGGGACCGGAATTCGACCGCCAGTGGTTGACGATGATGATCGCCCACCACACCGGTGCCATCGAGATGGCGAACACCGAAATCGCGGACGGTTCCAATCCTGACGCCCTGGAGATGGCACGCGCAATCGTCGCCACTCAGCAGCAGGAAATCGAGACCATGCAGCGGCTGCTCGGCTGACCCGGCCCGCCACACAACGATGGCCGCATCCTCTCCGGCGGAGAGGGTGCGGCCATCAGCGTTCCACAATTGTCAGGGCTGCGTTCCCGGTACGAGATCAGCTCTCACAGTACCGGTTCGCGCTGCGATGGAGCATCGGAATTCCCGTCGTTCACCGCTCCGGTGATGGCGTCGGGCGCGAGGTCGAGTCGCCGGAGCAGCTGCGCGTTTGCGGCGACGATGATCGTCGACAACGACATCAGGATCGCGCCGATGGACATGGGCAGTACGAACCCGACCGGTGCCAGCACCCCTGCCGCGAGCGGGACAGAGATCAGGTTGTATCCCGCTGCCCACCAGAGGTTTTGCTTCATCTTTCGGTACGAGGCGCGCGAGAGTTCGATCACCGACAGCACCGACCGCGGGTCGTCGCTGGCGAGGATCACTCCTGCCGATGCGATAGCGACGTCGGTGCCGGCCCCGATCGCGATACCGACATCGGCTTGCGCGAGCGCCGGTGCGTCGTTGACTCCGTCGCCGACCATCGCCACCGTACGTCCTTCGCCCTGGAGTGCAGCGACGGTGTGGGACTTGTCTTCCGGTTTCACCCCGGCGAAGTAGCGGTCCACACCGAGTTCGGTGGCGACGGACTTCGCGACGGCATCGGCATCACCGGTGATCATCACCACCGCGATTCCGCGGGCGTGGAGCGCGTCGATCGCGGTGCGTGATTCAGGCCGGATCTCGTCGGCGAGCGCGAGCGCACCGATCACGGCACGGTCGGCGAGGACGTGCAGGATGATCGCCCCGTCACCGCGCCACCGGTCGGCGACGGCGAGTTCGGATCCGTGTTCCTGCTCGAGCAGCGCGGGCCCGCCGACCTGTACGCGGGTACCGTCGACGTCGGCTGCGACCCCGACCGCGGGGGACGACTGGAAGTCAGTCGCAGGCTGCACGGTTAGGTTCCGTGATCGTGCGGCACCGATGATGGCGCGTGCGAGTGGGTGCTCTGAGTCAGCTTCTGCGGCAGCAGCCAAAGCGAGGACATTGTCGGCAGTGCGCCCGTTCGTCACCTCGATTGCGGTGACGGTGGGTTCACCCTTGGTGAGGGTCCCGGTCTTGTCGAAGAGCACGGTGTCCACTGTTCGCATGGTTTCGAGTGCGAGCCGGTCCTTGACCAGAACGCCGCCGCGGGCTGCTCGTTCGGTGGCGATGGAGACCACCAGCGGGATCGCGAGTCCGAGTGCGTGTGGGCAGGCGATGACCAGCACGGTGATGGTGCGGATGACGGCGTCGTCGGGCATCCCGAATAGCGTCCACACGGCGGCGGTGATGATCGCGGATCCGAGTGCGAACCAGAACAGCCAGCCGGCGGCGGTGTCGGCGATGCGCTGAGCGCGCGAGGTCGAGTTCTGGGCGTCGGCGACCAGGCGGCCGATGCCGGCGAGGGCGGTGTCCTCCCCTACTGCGGTGACCCGAACCCGGAGACCGGAGTCTGTGGCGACAGTGCCGGCAACGACCTGATCGCCTTCGCGGCGACGGACCGTCTTCGATTCGCCGGTGATCATGGACTCGTCCATACTCGCCGATCCGGAGACGATGGTGCCGTCCGCGGGTACGCGGCCGCCGGGGCGGACGACGACCAGATCACCGAGCAGCAACTCGGCCGGGGACACCTGCACTACGTCGTCGCCGTCGACGCGTTCGGCGGTGTCCGGGAGCAGTGCTGCCAATGAGTCCAGAGCGGTGGTGGTCTGCGCGAGAGATCGCATTTCGATCCAGTGCCCGAGCAACATGATCACGATCAGCAGGGCCAGTTCCCACCAGAAGTCGAGCTGATGATCGAGCAGGCCGAGGCTCGCTCCCATCGACGCGACGAATGCGACGGTGATCGCCAGGGCGATGAGAAGCATCATTCCTGGTGCGCGTGAACGGATTTCACTCACCGCGCCGGTGAGGAACGGGGACCCGCCCCAGGCATACATCACGGTTCCGAGCAGCGGGGAGATCCAGGCGATCCATGATGCGTCGGGTAGCGAGTACCCGAGGAGCATCGCGAACATCTCGGAAGCGAGGATCACCGGGACGGCGAGGGCCAGCATGATCCAGAACAGGCGACGGAACATACCGACGTGATCACCGTGGCCGGCATGCCCACCGTGGCCGGCATGCCCACTGTGGCCGTCGTGTCCGTCGTGACCGCCGCGCTCCGTGTGCTCGCCATGTCCCGAGGGGGGCGCGCGGTGCCCGGACATGTCGTGGCCCGAGTGTGGGTTCGCAGCCTCGGCCATCCCTGTGTCGTCGCCGGCATGTGTGTGGTTGTTCATCGTGCGAGTCCTTCCGTCCACCGAGTTCGGTGGTTACGCAGTGCGCGGGTCCGAGGGTTGCTGTTCCGCTGTGTATCCGGCCTCGCGAACAGCGGCGATGACTTGGTCCTGGTCGAGCTCGGCTGCGCTTGTCACCGTCAGGGTTCCCGCCGACGCCGATGCCTCCACTGTGACGACCCCTGCTACGGCGTTGACTTCTTCGCGAACCGAGGCTTCGCAGTGCCCGCACGTCATACCGGTAACTCGGTAGCTCGTGGTGATCATGTCCGCTCCTTCAATCGTGAATGCATACCCCCCTGGGGTATGTTGTTGACATGTCGGACCATACCCCCTCCCCGTATAATTGAAAAGGCCTAATACTGCATCAGAGGCTGACCAACCATGCGCGCCCTGACCGGTCAGTTGGTCAACAACAGACCGTAGCTACAACAAATCCACTGTCCCCTTCCAGTTTTCGCCCATGCGTGAAAAAGCCCAGGGGCCTTGACGTCCATCGCGAGACCTTCCGACCGGACTTTGAGCGGCACCCCGTCACGGAAGGATCCTCCAGACGAGCCAGCCACGGTGAGCGCTATGTTTTGTGCACGGATGGACAGATGTCCACGTACTGTTGCCCACCATGCCGAAACCTGGTTGGCGTGTTTGTATCACTCCACA
>NZ_NPFM01000006.1:0-72120 GCF_002258645.1 Rhodococcus sp. 15-649-2-2 | reverse complement strand
TGCCATTCGCGCGCCATCGTGATGTGACGGTTCACGTTGTCTTCGGCAGTGGGTACCAGCTCCTGCAGAAGCTCGAGCTGTGTCAGATCCCTCGCCATTAGATCGCCTCCATAGATTGCGTACGACCGGTCAAGCTTACGGCACCGTAGGTTCGGTGTGAACCGTGTCGCGCCTGTTCACTTGCTGTTCCGGCAGTCGTGATGTCCGGTGTCGACCGACCCGAATCCCCCGAATGTCGATCGACCGGTCGGCCTGTCGCGACTGTTGCAGTTCCCCCTGCACGTCGCTTCGTCTCGGCCGATCGTTACTCCCGAGTGTACGTACCGGGCAGGTGTGATCCCTGTTACCCGGGATGTGTGTGGTGCCCCCAGTAGGACTCGAACCTACGACCTGCGGATTAAAAGGTCCACGATTCAACCCTGTGACCGCGCTCCGGTCCGTCGCTTGAGGGCCGCGTGATGACCAAGCTTTTCTGCTCCATCTGCAGTGAGTTCATCCGCGAGGTATCCGGTTCCGCGCCGCCGGTACCGGTTCGGCACCGATCGTGCATCGGGTCCGTTAACAAACTGGACAGATCCGACCGCTCTGTCCGGTTTGGGGTAGATGTGACACATGAGCACTAATGCGACTATCGACCAGTGGGAGATCTTTCAGCACGGCCAGCGGCGGTCCGACCTGACGATGTACGAACGGATCAGGGTGTTGCGCGCTTTCGAGCGTGAGGCCGGCGTCGACCCGACGTTTGCTCAGCCCCTCGACATCGTTCGCTGGTATGCCTCGCACCCGGAGTGGTCACGCAGCACCCATTACTGCTACCACTCATATCTCTCAACTTGGTTCAAATGGCTTCAGCTTCAGGACATTCGGGTCGACAATCCGATGCTGAAGGTAGGCACCGTCCGGCAGCCGAAGCGCAAGCCCCGACCCGTTGCCGACGTTCACCTGATGAAGCTACTCAAGACGAACATGCATCACCGCACCCGCGTAATGATCCTGCTCGCCACTCTCGCAGGGTTGCGCTGCATCGAGATCGCAGCGTTCCGCGGTGAACACGTCGACCTCGCACGCGGCCGGATGTTGGTCCTCGGCAAAGGCGGCGACGAGGAATGGATACCGCTGCACCCGATCCTCGCAGCCACCGCCGAGTCGATGCCGCAGCGAGGCTGGTGGTTCCCCTCGAACAAGACACGGCCAGGCCAGCACGTCACCCGAAAGAGTGTGTCTCAGATCGTTGGTGACGCATTCCGGCGTGCGAACATACCGGGCTCTGCACACCCGCTACGGCACTGGTACGGAACGACGTTGCTGGAGGACGGGGCCGATGTGCGAGTGGTGCAAGAGTTGATGCGCCACGGCTCGATCAGATCCACGCAGGGCTACACGGGCGTAAGCGACATACGCATGCGCGCCGCCATCGACAAATTGGACTTGTTCCGTGCTGTCGCCTGAAATGTCCGGTGTGCTATGAATCACGCATGGTTCTTCTGTTGCTGGTAGCACTCGTGATCGGCGGTATCTACCTGTTCCGGCGTGACCATCCCGTCGAGAAGGGGCCGGTCAACATTGCCCTCAAGCGCGTGATCTGGGCGCTGGTAGCCATCGTCGTCGCGCTGGCATTGTTCACCGACGTGGGGGCGTAGCTAGGCCAATGTGAGGAAGGTGCCGCTAGGGGTGACGGTGCGGCCACCGGTGAGGCCGGCGACGTACGCCTCCACTGTGATCAGTCGGTCGACGCCGGCGGCGGGGATGGTGATCGTTGCTGTCGGTGCCGACCCGCCTGCTGGTGCCGTGCCCACTACGACGCCGGCCGCGAGTACTCGGCACGAGTTGACTGCGTTGCTGCCGCCGTAGGTCACCTGCACCACCGCCGTGGCTACGACGCCGGCCGGCAGCACGAGGCCGTCGTTTACGACCACCGATCCGCTGCGAGCTGTCCACCCGGTGAGCTGTGTCCACGTCGACCCGTTCAGTGTGGGTGCCCCGGACTTGTCCATGCCGGCACCCGCGTACGCCTGCCACACGAGATCGCTACCGATGTACACGCGGGATACCGGGTCGGCACCGATGTAGACGGAACTGACTGCGGTGTCACTGATTTGGAGTGGCATCAGCCGACGATGAAGTAGGCGGTGGTGGCGTCCTTCGAACCGAGCGCGGCGTACGCGGCGGCGGTCATTCTGCGGACGTTCGCGATGCCGGCGACGTTCTGCACACCACCAGCGGGGCCGGCCGGACCCTGCACACCCTGGTCACCCTTGGGGCCGGCGACTCCCTGGTCACCCTTGGGGCCGGCGACTCCCTGGTCACCCTTGGGGCCGGCGATAGTCGACTCGGCACCTTGCGGACCTTGCGGACCTTGGATGCCGCGTGGGCCCACTTGGTACGGGCGGTCGTTCCACGCGGCGACGCCGTTGCCGACCTTGAGGAATCCGGTGTCGGTCTCGCAGCCGAGTTCGCCGGCCATCAGTACCGGGTTTTGCTGCGCCCACTGCGCCGCTGTGGCGCGGAGCTGCTGAATGCGTTTGCGGTCAGCCATCAGAGCGTTCCTCCATCGAGTAGGTGCGTAACAGTGTCGTCGGGATGGCCACCATCGACCAGACCCTTCGACGGGGCGAAGATCGTGCCGGCGTCGGTGTCACCGAGCGTGATGAGTGGCACCGGAGTATCGGGCAGCCAGTACACCTGCTCGCCTGTCACGTCGAAACGCAGCAACGCCTTGCGGAGCCCACCGGGCGAGATCTTGTGCGTCACACGTCGAATGCGGCGGACATAGGACACACCACGGAACCGGACCACGATCGCGTCGAGCACCTCAAGCTTCGACACGAGCGCCCATTGCGCGTCGGTGTCGACGGGGATCGTGATCGACTTCGGGCCGGATCGCTCGATCGAGTACTCGTCCAGGATCGCAGCAGCCCACGCCGAGAACGACGTGCCGTAGCTGCCGGCCTCGATGTCGAGCATGTTTCCGGTGCCGCGAACGACCTTGAACATCTTCGACGCAAGACCGTATGTCGCGATCGCGGCCGGCCGCCGATACTCTGCGGTCTGCGTCCTCGACTTCATGTGACCGAGACTCAGCGGCGGGTCCTCGTTCGTGGTCGACCGCTCGAAGTCCTCCGAATCCATCAAATGCTCAGTGACCGCTACCTGGTTTATCAGATCAGTTGTGTCACTACCGAACTCGGCATCGATCGAGAACGAGGCATCCCCTTCGCCAGGCTGGTCGGAGACGTCCATTGCCACACCCTCCGGCAGAGAAGACAGCACCTCGAGCCGGTCGTTCCGGTCGAGCCGAATGAAGCCCTTGCGGGTGTTCCGGGTCATGAGCAAGGCGTCGAGCATCGACAACCGGGCAGAGCGGTACGAGGGTTCGACGCCGCCCCACGCCGGCAGATCCCGCGCCGGGCCGGTCACCTCCACGCCATCGATCACAGCCGGTATCCCGGCACGATTGAGGACCGGAGCGTACTCGTCGAAGGTGTCGAACGCGACGCCGGCGGTCATCGATCCGAGCCGGCCATGACCGTTGTGTACGCCAATCTCCACCTGTGACGGGTGGATGCCGTCCTCCACGATCCGGCGGCTGCGAATAGTGCCGGCCGCGAGAACGGTGAACGACCCATCAGGATGCAGGGCGAGGACTCGAACTCGTTTCCCAGCAACAACTTTCGCGGGTACTTCCGTCGAGATCAACCGGACGGTGGTGACGGCAAGCTCCGCTTCGATCTGCTCGGTGGTGATCTCGTTGACGTGGTCGGTGATGTCCTCGTAGGTGTAGCGGTGGAGTCGGTTCTGCTCCTGTGTCAGGGTCTCCCACTCGGCTGCGGGAACTCCCGCTGCCGGTGGGGTCTTCGGTACCACCGTCATGCGAAGAGGGTTGGTGGTGGCGTGAGTGAAGATGTTGCTGACCTGCATCTCGTACGCAGGCCCCCGGTACGGGAAGTTGTAGCTCGTCGCGTACCACCGCCCGTTGCGTTCGGTCTTCAGGCCGACTGTCAGATGCACACCTGTGACGCCAGGGGGGACAGTTGCCGCCGATACCGTGGGGATGGTGATCAGCACCTGGACATAACTGTTCGTGGCGCGGGGGTGGTAGATGGTTTCGTATGCCAGCAGCTCGACTGCTGTCTCCTCGACCACGCCGTACTCGTCGGTGTTGCTCGACATTCCCCACAGGGAGACACGCACACTGTGTCCGGTCTGGTTGCCGTCCTCATCCAACGTCCCCATGCCGACGCGGCGCATCCCGAACCGGCCGGCGAACGAAACCTGGTCGCCCTCGGCTACCGGTGTAGGAAACTTGGTCTGCATCAGCGTCGGACCGAGTGTCCGCGAAGTCTCTCGCTCCACTGTCGCAGTCACTTTCACGTCGGTGACGACCGCGTTCGAGCCGGTTCCGCTCTTGGTCATCGTCACATTGGGTATGACCGTTACGTTCGACAGCGTCTCGTCCTGCCGGATGCTCGGCATCGTCGCGAAGCCAGGAATCGGGTTGGTGGTGGGCAGCAGAATGGTGTTGGGCGGCATCGCCAACAGATCTCGCAGCGGCACTCCATCGACTGGATACGATGCCGGCGAGCGTCCGTCTTCGACCCACACATCGACGCGGTCAACTTCGACCTGCACGGCGACTTTGCTGGCGTCGGCTTTTCTAGACACTGATGGTCTCCGATCCACCGACAGCGGATGCGTACGCGCCGAGAACGTCGCGAACCTCGCGGCCGATCTTGACCGGGTCGGCCATGAGGCCGGCCTCCACCCTCACGGTCACGTGTTGCTGGACTCCGATGCCACCGGAGAGGCCGATGTTCGGCACCAACTCCTCATCGAAACGCTTCGTCACAGCCTTCGCTAGAGACGACGCCTCGGTGATCAGCTCCCGGCGCTGCGACCCGAGTCCGTCGATGAAGCCCTTCACCATCGCCTGACCGTGCGGAATGAGCATGATCCGGTCGGCCGCAATTCCCTTGCGGCCCTTGTACACACCTTTGTTCGCGGCAGCGACAGCGCCCAACTGGGCAGCTGCAGCAGCCACCGCGCCGGCCTGCGATGCGAGGCCGGCGGCGAAGCTGGCGCCCGCTGCTGCGCCCTGAGCGGACAGGTTCACCGACACGCCTTGCGCGGCTGCTGCCATCGACGCGGCGGCAGCGGAGACAGCGCCAGCGGAGCCGGCGAGGCCCGACGCGAACGAGTTGCCGGCTGCTGCACCTTGAGACGACAGGTTCACCTTCGCGCCGGCGGTGTCGATGTCGACGCGCACTGGCACCGGGGCCGGCGGCGGGATGTTGATCACCGGCAGCGAGACGTTGAACGTGATCGGCACCGGTGGCGGTGGGGTGAGGTCGAGCGTCGGCTGTGTCACGTCGAACGTGATCGGCACCGGGGCCGGCGGCGGCACTGCAATCGCAGCGCCCTCGACCGCCTCGACCTCGACCTGCACCGGTGGCGGTGGGGTCACCTCGGGGGCGGGGATCGGCTCGGACGGGGTGACCTCGGGGGCCGGCACGACCGGGGCCTCGATCGTCGGCGGTGCGAGGTTCTCGAATGCGCCGGCGATGACGGACGTGTCCGGGGGAGTCACCTCGGGGGCCGGAATGGCACCCGGTGCGATGTTCTCGAATGCGCCGGCGATTACCGACGTGTCCGGGGGAGTCACCTCGGGGGCCGGCACCGCCGGGATCGGAAGATTCTCGAACGCGGTGGACAGTGGCGTCGTGTCCGGTGGCTCGATCGACGGGGCTGGAATGCTGTCGGGTACCTTCTCCTCGAAGTCGCCCAGGAACGAGGCGTGATCGTTGAGCCACCTGTTCGGATCCCAGCCGTCACCGAAGATCTTCTCGCCCAGGTTCAGCTCGCCGGCCTTGTCGCCTATGCCTGTGAGGACATCTCCGATCTTGCTGCCCACTTCACCTACAGCCGTTGCGGCCTCGGTGAACTTGGTTATGTCGCCGGTGATGCCCTCGAGGAAGCCCGTGACCGATTCGCCGTCGATGCTGCCCACCAGGTCACCGAATGCGTTGGACATGTCGGCGATGCCATCGATGGTGCCGGAGAAGTCCGCGCTGCCCATCTCATCGAAGAACGAGCCTATGCCGCTTGTGAATCCATCGAGTGCGCCGGAATCGAGGAACCCCATTACGTTCTCGAATCCGTTGGCCATCGAGACGATCGAGTCGCCGGCACCCTCGATGATGTTGGGGATCATGCCGAAGACACGTTGCGCCCCGTCCACCACCGACTGATCACCGAGCTTCTCGGCGAAGCTGCCGAACGCTTTGATATACGACGGGACGTTGGAGATCAGGTTCTTGATGTGAGGCTCTGCGGCACCGAACGCTTTCTCCATCGCGGGGCCGACCTCGGCTGCAATGGCCGGCATAGAGCCGGACAGTTCGCCGACGAGTCTGGCTGCGCCGGCGGTCACCACATCGAGACTCGGCCGAATCGAATGGAACGCTGCACCAACAGAAGTCGCGAGATCCACGAGCGGCTGCTGCACCGGCTCGGAGATCTCCTTCATCGTGTTGACCACATCGTCCTTCATGAACGTGAAGTGGTCCTGCACCTTCTGCGAGGTAGCCGCCGAAATGATAGGGATCGCGGCCAGTGCGCCACCGACACCGACCGACAGCGCGCCGGCGGCAGCAGTGACCGCACCGAGACCAGCAGCGGTGGCGAACACGCCGGCACCGGCCGCGCCGGAGATCAGCGGCGCGAGGGCGGTCGTCATCGCGGCCAGCAACGGGGCAGCGGATGCAGCGGAGCCGCCCATCTTCGCGATACCCGACGCGGCGCTACCGCCGGCATTGGTGCCGAGACGGATCGAGTCGTCGTTGAGGGCGAGCAGCGCCAGACGGAACGCGGCGAGTTCAGCTGCGGCGGTGGCGGTATCCACGTCGAGGTTGATCGTCACCGAGCGCGGGACGGCTGCGAGGAACGCTGCCAGTTCGGCTGCTGCGCCGGCGGTATCGAGATCGAGATTGATACGGGCGTTCGCGTTGCCAAGCGTGGACGCGGCGAGAGCGGCGCGGAACCCCGCGAGATCGGAATCGATGCCGACGTTGATCCTGCGGTCCCGGAGGCCGGCGAGTTCGATCTTGAGGATGTTCAGCTCGGTGCGGTCGACATCGACGGTGACCTTCACGCGGGTGTTGCGGAGCGCGTCCATCTTCGCTCGGAGCGCTGCCAGCTTCGCGTCGTTGACGTTCACGTCCACGGTCACGTCACCGTCGCGCATTGCGGCGAGCTTGGCCTTGAGGACGTTCAGTGCGCCGTCGTCCACGTCGACTGTGACGGTGGCCTTCGAGTCACGCAGTGATGCGATCGCGGCCTTGGTGCGCTCGATGGCCTGGAGCAGATCCCGCTCGTGCCCGTTGATGTAGATGTCGACCGAATTACTCATTGTCGTCGCCTCTCGGTGTCAGGCCCAGCACGCTCGGTGCGACGGGGGGTGTGCCGCCTCGGTCGAGTAGGCGTTCGATCAGCAGAACGATGTAGGCGCGGGCTGCGAGTTTCCAGGCGTAGAGGCTGGTGTTCTCGTCCTCGAGCGTCTTGTTGCGGGTGGTGAGGGTGACGACGTTGCCGCTCTCGACCTTGTTCCACAGGGAGGCGACGGTGCCGACGCCGCCCAGGCCGGCACCGATGGCGGCGATGATGATCAGGGTGGCTTCACTCACCTATGTCACCCCGAGAGCTGACCACAGCCTCGCTGCTGCGTAGTTGATCACGGCTATCCCAACGGCTATGACGCCCACAAGGATTGGGGACGGCGGTACGGATCGGATCGGTGCCAGGATCAGGCACAGTCCGTAGAACGCCCACCCCGCGACGACGAGGGCGTGGGTGATGACGACGCCGCGCCGGATCACGGCCGCGTAGCCGAGCAGGGCACCGGTGAAGGCGAACAGGAACGGCCACACCGGGAAGAAGTGTTCGATGACGACCACGATCGACTCCTGGCCGGGTGGCAGGGGCCGGCGCACCAGGGCGTCGGGTCCGGTGTAGAGCGCGCCGACGATGACGGACAGGCCAGCGATGACGAGTGAGAGCATCCGAGCTGCTGCTACGACGGCCCGCTCGTTCATCAGCGGCCGATCTTGCGCTGACCGAACGCCAGCACGGCCATGATGCCGGCCACGCCTGCGCCGTATCCGAGCGTTTTCCAGTCACCGCCGTCGAGCAGATCGAAGTCCGGGCCGCCAATGGTGTCCGCGACGAATCCGAGCGCCGCCGAGAGTGGTAGCGCGATAGCCGCCTGTAGGGCCGTGCGCGCCGCTGCGGTCTTCGCCGGCACAGTCGCTGCCGGTGGAGGGATGCGGACCTCTTCGAGCGGCACGTTGCGATTGAGAGCCCGCGCGATGATCGGCGTCAACTGCTCGAATCGAGCTTCGATCTCGGGTCCCATCACGCGCATGATCTCGTTGCGTACCTGATCGAGAGGGCCTTGCGGTGCAGTCATGACTTCTCTTCCATGAGCTGTGCCTCGGTGGGCAGTTCGGTACGGAGCAGGTAGCTCGCCGCTGCGGTGGTGCCGGCTACGACGCCGATCACCACCGCAGTGGCGAAGGTGTGGAGCGCCCTCACAGTCCGAGGGCCTTGAGAGTGGCCGGCCCCGCGATGCCGTCCACGAGTAGGCCGGCGCGCTGTTGGAACTCGCGCACCACTGCCTCGGTCGCTGACCCGAAGTCGCCGTCAACCGCGAGCCGGGAGTAGCGGGGGTAGTCCCGGTTGAGGCGCTCCTGGAGGTTGCGCACTGCGTTGCCTGTCGAGCCACGCATGAGTAGACCGCCGACGCCGGGGTTCGGGACGACGACCGGGTCGAGTGTCGGAGCGGTGGCACCGTAGAGGGCGAACTTGCCGGCGCGCAGCTCGTTCGCGAACTCCACGTAGGCGTCCATCGGTTTGCCCTTGGCGACCTGGTAGTGCATCTCGTCTATCGGGTTGCCGCCCCAGCAGTCGCGGCCCCAGTCGATCAAGCCGCGGAATCCGGCCTGGAGTTGCTTCACGCGCTGCACTCGTTCCTGCGGCATTGTGTAGCGCCGGAACGGGTACTTGTTCCAATTCAGATCAATTGCTGTGCCGGACTTGTGATTCGAGGTGTATACCGAGTTGGTCTCGGTGTAGCCGCCTTCATCGGATGCGCCACCGGTCAGCGGCTCGATGTCGCGGTTGTACATTGCCGCGAAGCTGATGAGCACGAACCCGGCGTCGTGCGGGTGCAGGGGGAGCACGATGTTCGTTCCGGTGATGCCACGTCGTACGACCTTGCTCGGTGGGATCGAGGCCCATCCGTTCTCGGTGGTGACCATCATTTCCTCTTCGCTCGTTTGTTGGCGATCTCGATGAATGCGTTGCGCTCGAGCAACGTCAGGCGGTAGAACACCTCGTCCGACTGGCCGGTCAGCATGCAGAACTCGGCCAGCCGGCGAGCCTCCCGCTTCGCTAGTTTGCGGGAGCGTCTTTTGGGTCCGAATCTTCCTCTACTACACCAGCATTCACGCGTGCCTCGGCATAGCTCGTGTTGTCGAGATACTCGTCCCAACCGGCCTGCTCAGCCTTCGACCAGTTCTTGATCTGCTCGGGGTGCAGGCGGGAGACATAACCCACGGCGAAGATGAGCTGAATGTTGTCGCTCTCGGACACTTCTGCCCCGGTGAGTCCTTGTACTCGCTTGAGTGCGCGGCCGGTGAGTCCCTGCAGTTTGTCCTGGAAACCGTTGCTGCTCATAGTCCTGCGTCTCTCTTTCGTTGGATGACTTCGCGTTTCACGCGGATAACGGCGAAGGGGGTGACTCGTTCTAGGGTGATGAACATGAAGGGGTAGGGCGCTTGCGGATCCCAGCGGGTGCCGGCGTGGTTCATCGCGACGTAGATACCGCCACCGTGCGACTTCCTGCTAGCACCGCCGGCTTTCGCGTAGGCCCGCATGTTCGAGCCTTTGGCGCGGATCGACTTCTTCGTCCGGCCGGAGTAGACCGGGGCGATGACGTTCGCGATGGTGAACGTCCTCGCCGCGATCTGGTCGAACGCCGGCTTGAGCTGTCGAACCGTCTTGTAGAAGACCGTCAGCTTTTCGAGCAGAGGTTTCTTACCCTCGATCGACAGCTGGATCTTCATGGTGGCCATGAGTTACGCAGCGGTCGTGATCTTCTCGGGCACACCGTCGCATTCCCACTCGACCTCGAACTCGAACTCTTCGTCGGCGTCGCCACCGAACCCCGGCTTGGATGCGATGGTTGCGGTGCCCTTGAAGTGCGGCTGGTCCTCGGTGGGCACCAGGTTGCCGTACGGGCGGGCGACGAACTCGACCTCTTCGCCGGCGTGCTCCCACGCGAACGTCCAGAACGAGGTCGTCTGGAAGTCCTGGAAACCAACGCCGCGCAGGAACCACGTCTTGGTGTCGCCCTCCTTCAGTCGAGCGAACGTGACAAACGCTGCGTCCTCGCCGTCGTCGGGCTCGCAGCGAAAACCCTTGAGGTCGGTGTTGTACTCGGTTCCCTCGATCAGGATCGAGAGATCCTTACCCTTTGTGCCTTTGAACGGAGCCATTGCGGTCACTCTTCTTTCATGTCGATAGCGATCGACGCTGCGATTTCAGCGCCGAGATACTGCGGCTTGCCCTCTTCGGTCGTGGTGAACTTCGGGGTCTCCACCTCGATACCGGTCATGTACGGCCGGAGGGCGAGCAGTGCGCGGGCGGTCATGTCGTTCAGTGCATCTCGTGTCACCGTCGCGCTGCCCCTGCCGGCTACGATCTGGATCAGCCAGTTCGTCATGAAGGGCTTGCCGTGGGTGACGCCGGGAACGTCTGTCTCGATCGAGGGGAGAGCGGGGCAGACGACGACGACGGGCGGGGCCGGGTCTTTCACTTCCCAACCGACGACCTTGCTGACGCCGGCAGCTGTGAGGGTGTCGATGATGGCGGTCTGCGCTTGTGTGATGTCCATCAGAACGCCGGCACGTATCTGCGGACTTGACGGATGATCACGTGCATCGGGTCGCGTGACGATCGAGTCTGTCGCGCGTTGCCGAACGAGTCGATGCTGGTGCTCGGTCCGTTCGAGGTGTCGAACATCTCAGCGGCCACAAGCAGGTACCACCGCTTGCGGGTGGCCGGCGGGATGGGTTTGACCGGCTTCGCGCAGAACTCGTCGATCGTCTCGATGGCGATGTCGAGGTCGTCTTTCAGCTTGTCGTCCTCGGACGCATCGGCTTTGACGAACTCGCGGAACTCTTCGACGGTGGGGTAGACCACCGTCGAAGAGTCCTGCTCGGGCGCTGTCACGACTACGGCTCGACCGGGAACGTGATGGCCGTCATGCCCTTCGGCTGCTCGGAGTAGATGCCCTGGTAGCCGTACACCGAGAAGTCCTTGGTCAGGTTGATGATGTTCTCGTCCTGGAGCGAGAACGGCGCGCCGGCCGATTCCATCGACGTGATGGCTTCACGCGAGGTGACGCGGAATGTGCCGGCCGGCAGGCGGTCTCCGACGACGCCGGGGAGGCCGGCCATCGTGAAGCCGATCTCGACGTCGTCGGTCTGGCTGACGTTGGCGCTGCCCCAGGTGTTCTGGCCGTCGCCGTTGACGTTGAAGATCGGCCGGCCGGTGGCGTCTTCGAGCAGTGCGATGTCCTTGTACACGTCGAAGCTGCACACGATGAGGTCGGCGCGCAGTCCCTTCGCGTTCTGGATGATCGAGTGCTTGGCGTCCAGGACGACGGAGATCCACTCGGCGGCGGTGGCCGGCTTCGCCTGCACGACGATGTTGTTGATGCCCTCGTTGCCGCCCTTGGGCAGTGCAAGCATGAACGCCTGGACGTAGTTCTCGTACGCCTCGGCATACTGGATGCCCATCCACCGCAGGCCGGTGTCGAGGATCGGCACCTTCGAGCGCTCGATCGCCTGCCGGCTGAAGCTGGTGTAGCCGCCGACCGTGCGGACGGTGCCGGACCCGGTGCCGAGCTTGATCTCGAGGTAGCCGAGATCGTCGCCCTCTGCGGCCTGAACGGTGATCGCGCCGCTCTCGGAGATCACCTTGGCGTACTCGAAGCTGTTGCCGTCCGGTGGCAGCGATTCGCGGGAGAACATGGTGGAGATCGGCCGGCTGCGGTTGGTGAGCCGTAGCTGCTTCTCCAGCCACGCCGGCTGCACGACGCCGTCTGCCATGACCTGACCCTCGTAGGCGCGGGTCTCGATGCGCAGCGACTCCAGCTCGTCGTTGACGGTGCGGATCTCGGTGACGGCGTCCATGTCGCCGGCGAGCATGGCCTTGAGCAGTTCGCCACCGGTGCGAACCTTGAACTCGCGCCGGCCGCGCGTCTGGGTGGTAGCGGGATCTTCGAGTACTCCGATCCGACGAACCATCTCGGCGTTGTCGGTGCGGAGCTGGACGACCTCGGGGTCGTCCTTGATGCCGGCGGCGATGAGGCGTGCGAGCTCTTCGGGGTCCATACGTGATTCCTGTTCTGTGTCAGCGTTTCTCACGCTATCGATGACCGCGCCTTTGTAGGCGGGGATTTCTGTGATGGACACTTCGCCGAGTGTCGCTGCGGTGCGGACGAGCACGCCGTCTCGCGTCTCGTGGGTGCCGGGACGGAAGCCCACCGAGAAGTATTTGAGTACGCCGTCGCGGGCGAGTTCGAGCACTTCGTCACCGCGTGTGGTGTTGGCGATGCGGCACTCGACGTAGTAGCCCTCGGGCCGGTTCTTGCCGGAGATGACGTTGCCGATCGGGAGATCGCCGCGTGTCTTCCAGCTGTGGTTGGCGTGGACGGAGGCCGGCACGTCGTCCTCGAATACCCCCAGGGCGAACGATTCGAGGTAGCTGCCGTTCTTGGTGCGGATCTCGGTCGTCTGGCCGTAGGGGACGGCGATACCGGAGATGATGCGCGTCATCTCGTCCACGACGTTGACCGGTGCGCTGCGGATCTCGATCTCGGTATCCGTTGCGGCGGTGCGGGTTTCTATGTGGCTCATCGCATCCTCTTGTTCAGTCGGAACCAGCGTCGTATCTGGTCGGGTGTCCATTCGGGTCGCTCGTCGCTGACGGCCCGTTCGAGGCATACGGCGAGGCCGGGATCGATGATGTGGAACTGAGCGCCGGCTCTGCGGTAGTCGGCCAGCATCGACGGCCGTGGATCGGTGTCGATGATCCACGCGTTCTCGACGCGGCCCATGAGTATCTGAGAGATGGCAGCGTGCCGGGCGGCTTGCACGACGCGACGTAGCGGGCCGGGTGCGTCGTGGTGAGCCGTGGACCCGAATGCCTTTGCGAGCCGGTCGAAGTCCACGATGGCGTCGCCGTCTGCCGCGTTCGCTGCCACGAACGTGGACTTGCCGCCGCATGGTGGTCCGGTGACGACGTGGATCATGCCTCGATCTCCTTCGGCTGGTCGACGCGCTCGGACGGGATCACCTTCGGGGCCGGCTTCTTATCACCATCGGGGAGCGGGGCGTAGCCGTCGCGGGCGCGTAGCTCGTTGATGGTGCGGGTGCCGTTCGTGACGTTGGCGGTGTCGACCTCGGCGCGTGTCTTGCTGTCCATGCGCAGTAGGCCGGACTCGTCCAGCTCGACCTTGTTGCCGCGCGGAATGACATCGGTGAGACCGCGCTCGACTGCGTTCATGTACTTCGCCAGGGTGGTGGTGAGGTACTGCAGGGTGGACTGTTCGAGGTTCTGGTAGGTCCGAGATTCGGTGCCGCCAGGAACGAGAAGGTCGAAAGCCGGTGTGCCGCAGATGCGTACGATCTTGCGGTCGATGGCGTCCTGCACCTCGAGCATCTGTGCATCGACGGGCTTGAGGTGGATCGCCTCGTAGCTCAGACCGGCTGCCATGACGACTGCCTGCCCGCGGTGCGATCGCAGGAACTCGTTCCACCGCTCCTGCATCTCGTCCTGCTCGACGTTCGACATGTGCTGGTCGGTGGTGAGAATGCCGGATGGGATTACGGCGGAGTCGAACCACTCGCGTTGAAACTCGGCCAGTGTGAGGGCGGCGCGTAGCTCGGTCTGTGCGAGCTGGCGTGGGCCGATGCCGCGTGGCTCCCCGGTGACGGCGGTGTGCTTCTTGTGGACGATTCGGCCACGGGGTATCTCACGACCCAAGTGCCCGTACTTCGTTCGGCCCCAGGTGCCATCAGGTAGGCGCTCGCGAACGATGGTCATCTCCCGGGGCGAGATCGGAATCAGGTTGACCGTCTGTGGATCTCCGACGCGCTTCCAGATGTATTCGCCGTGCAGGAACAGGTCGTTGACCGTCGACTGTACGAACTCTTCCCAGTCCATATCGAGGTTCGGCTGCGTCACGATCGACGGGAACGCGCGGTCGTCGAACGGGATCAACTGCTTGCGGGCATCGCGGACGGTGGCCTGCATCGAAGACATCATCGTGTTGGTCTGGTCCATCGAGCGGGAGAACGCCGAGACCTTGAGCGCTTCTTGCCAGGTGACGCCGAGATCCATTCGGGGAGGCGGGATTACGGCCGGTAGCGGCGAGTTGCCGCCAGCCGAGCCGACGGACCCGTTGCGTGTCTCCACGTCGGTGCCGAAGCCGAAGAACCTGCCGATTGCGTTCATTGCTGGGGAACGCTAATCCCATCCGTGTGATTCTCATGCGGTGGTTTTCGAAAAGATTCTCAGCTGCGACACGAACGGCTGCTGCTGCTCGGCCATGAAAACGCCCATGACCGTGGCATACATCGCGTCGATGTCGCCCAGAGATTTGTTCATGTCGATCAGCACACCTTGGCCGGCGTTGACGGTCACGGTCTTCGTCAGCTGGGTCGCGAGTTCCTTCTGGCCGGCGTGCTTCGCGCGGCCATCCTTGATCATCGAGTGCACCGCCGATGTGGCGTTCGCGATGTTCCCTCGGGTCATGTACTCGGCCGGCAGGTGGTGCGTCTTGTCGAGCGCCAGGATCGTCGGCTTCATCGTCTCGGCGTCGGTCACGAACTTCTCCACGCGCACCGTACGGCTCAGCTGCACAAGCTTTTTCAGCAGCAGCTCGTCGTTGCCGAACGTGATCGTCGCGATGAGTTGGGTGTACACGACGCCGTCGTACTTGGTGGATGCGACGATCGAGACGTAGTTCCAGGTGCGCCGAGAGCGGGCGAACGAGATGATGAGCGGTTGCTTGCGGGCCGGCGCTGGGATGGGTCCGTAGTAGCCGGCCAGCCATGCCGGCATCGGCATCCAGATGCTCTCGACGGACACGAACTCGTTGCGACGGTAGCGCCGGAACGAGGACTCCAGCATGTTCTTTCCGCGCCGCACTTCGTCTGCGAGGCTGAGCCGGCCGGATGCGATCGCCGGGTTCGCCTGCACGAGGGCCTGCGGATCGTAGAGTGCGAGGTTCGGATCTGCCTCCCACAGGAAGAATCCGAACCTCGGATCGTGGCCCTCCTCCTTCGCAGCGGCGGAGCGGCCGATGCGATAGAGCAGCTTGAGCAGCACCGAGTTGTCGTCGCCGGCGGTGGTGAAGCCGGCCACGAGGGCCTTCGGCTGTGCCGATGCGCCCAGAGTGAGCGCGTCCCACGCCTCGGGCTTGAGCAGGTGTAGCTCATCGAGCAGCATCAGGCAGCCGGAGAAGCCCTGCAATCCATCGCCGTCGCCGGCCGCTTTCACGACGTAGGTCGCCGGCCTTCGCAGGTTCCGCGACTTGATACCGCTACGGTCGGTGGTCTTGAACCGGCGTTTGAGCAGCGGCACGTTGTCTACGCAGTAACGGACCTTCGCGTAGAGGTTCTTCGCCTGGTCCACGACGGCCGCGATCGAGATCACCTCGGGCGCACGTGGCACCATGAGGATCAGACCGTACAGCGCCATGACGGCACCGAGCACGGTCTTGCCGTTCTGCCGGCCCATCGAGACGACGACCTGCTGGTAGACGAGCTGGCCGGCGAGCGCCTGGTCGTGATAGTCCTCGGGATACTTCTGCAGGATCTCCCGAATGAGCCACTTCTGCCACATGTCCAGGCGCAGCTCGTCGCCGGCTGCGAACCGAAACACTTTCTCCGAGAGCCGGATCAGCTTGTCGGCCTCGGCGTAGTCGGGGCACTCGATCGGCTGTGTATAGATGCGAGGCAGCCACGGAGGGACTTCGTCAGTCCAGTTCTCCCGATACTCCTCGGGCAGAACGATAGTCGGCAGAGCGCCGTCCATCAGATAGCGTCGATCTCATCGTCGAAGCCGTCGTCGTCCGACTGCTCCTGCGGTGGTTTACACTTGCGCAACTCCGAGAACAGCATCCGAAATTCCATCGTGAGGCCGGCCGGAAGAGCCTGCCCCGCCCTCACTTTCAGATCCAGGAGCCGTGCAATGTGGAACAGTGACGCCAGATACGGTGCCTCCGAATCGCTCACCCACTCGTTGACAGACAGGAACGACTCGATCGATCCCTCGTACGACTCGTTCGTCACGAAACCCACAACGACCTCCATCCGGCCATGCATAAAATCCTACGAGCATGCATCCACCATCCATACCGCGATGCATAATCATGCATCGTTTTCGTCCCACTCCGTGGAACTAGACCTCTGGCAGCCCTCGGGGGTGTAAGAGCGGGAAGCCCCTCGGTGTCCACCGTCCCCGTTACAAAAACGGGGAGCCGGTTGCCACCACCCACCATGCATGACACTGGATGATTATGCATGCATGAGTATGCACCGCAATGCATTGACTTGTCGACTACGTCAATGCATCCTTGACACGTGAAGCAACCGATGGACACAGCCGAGTACATAGCCTTCGTACGTCGCATCGTGAGGGCAGCAGGGCGCAGGGCAGGCACCGACATAGAGGCACTGCCACACCTGATAGCACTGCGCTCAGAGCTGGATGGGCAGATAGCACAGGCAGTCACAGCAGTACGTGATGATGGGTACAGCTGGGCTGACATAGCCAAGCGCACAGGTGGCACACGACAAGCAGCACAGCAGCGTTGGGGACAGCTCACTGCACACCATGCTTAAGCGCACGGTGCAGGACGAGCAGCTGCCACGGCTCTAGCGCTGGCAGGCCCCACTCCACGGTCTTAGCGTCCAGCTGCGTGCACTGATCGCAGCAGATCTCTTGGTGTTGCTCCATGAACAGCACCACCGCCGGCTCAGGGCCGCTGCACTCAGCACCGCACCGTGTGCACTTATACGTCCAGTGAGAGCAGAACTTTCTCATCAATCACGCTCCTACGCCGAAGAACTCAGGATCGAACCACGTGCGCCGGCCATCGGCCTCCACCTTGCCGCCCTTGCTGCGGTTGCACGGCAGGCAGAGCAGCTGGAGGTTGTCCAGCTCGTGCACCTTCACGATGTGCCAGGGCACGACGTGGTCTATCTCGCAGCGGTCATCGCTACCGCACTTACGGCACACATAGCCGTCACGCGCACGCACCGCCTTGGCCATGTCGTCCGGTATCGGAGGACGCCTATCGCTTGCCATACAGAGCCACCTCGATCAGGAGGCGACGCGCCTCGTGAGTGTTCTTGTTGTCGTGGTCAGGGGGGATGGGAACACCGGCCCACACCATGCCGAGAGCGTGATGCTGCAACGCACGCTGAGCGCAACGAGACAGGGACGGGCATCCAGCACACAGCTGCTCAGCAGCCGCCCGCTTCGTACGCCACTGCCCGCCAGCTACATTCGCGTACTCGTACTCATCAGCACGCCCTCGGCACAGGCTCATTGCTCAGGCTCGACAGCGGCCGGCTCTTCGATGATCTCCGGCTCGGTGTAGCCCCACGACATCGAACCCATAACGTTGCCCTCGGCATCGTCGACCTGGACCACGATCATCTTCCGCTCCACGTCATAAGACACCGACGCGAACCGACCCGGCAGGCCATCGAGCGGCACCAACTGGCCCGCCATCAGCTACCCACCGCCATTGAATCGCTCCAGTCAACTGCCCAGTCGGTATGCCAACACGGGATATTCAGCTTGCCGGGCAGGCCACCATCGACCGGGTGGCCGGCATCGAGCCGACAACGGGTGGGCTGATCGTGCTCCGTGTCGCCCGGCACGACATACCTCGAGGGGCACTGTTCGTTGCCGTTCACGAGCGCGCCGCCGTCGACCTCGACTGCGAGCATGTCAGCACCTGCGTGCGTGCGGACATCCATCAGCGCCTCGGCCGCTTGCTCGAGTGACTTGCGCGCCGCCACAATCGAACCGAGCGCCGCCGTCACCGCCCAACGATGAGGGTCGGTCTCGGTCAGCCGAGACAGCAGGTGCTGGCCGGCACCCTCCAGCACAGTGACGGGGCCAACGAGATCGGCCACTTGATACGTCGCCGCCTGCAACAGCGCGGACATGTCAGCGTCCATCAGAACAACATCCCTTCAGGTACCGGCACCGCGTGCCGAATGTGATCGGACCCAACGAGAGTCAGGCCGCGTGAGTATCGAGCCGCCGCCGCCAGATACAGGCCGGCCTCGGGCAGAGTGATCGGTTCGCACCGACGAATCGGTGAGTTGTACATGTTGGCGAACAGCACGGTGTCTCGGTTGTGAGCAGCGGTCGATACAACGAACGATGCAGTCTCGGGGCGTGGTCCGGTGCTGTGCTCGAAATCGAAGTCATGTTCCGCACATACGGATTCGACTGCCTTCACTATCGAGGGCGACGAACTGTAGAGACGTACAACGATCGTGCTCACCTATTGCTCCTTCCTATGGTTCCGAGTGGGTCACCCAACCGAAGACGGAATGGGGGCCTTGCTTGGGGACCTCCCAAGCCACCTCCCAAATTTCCGAACCCCGTTTGTCCGCGCCAACGCCTCTAGCCTCACGTCCACTGGGACGCAAGGCCTTTCAGGTATTACCCACGTCGCAATGATCAGTTGCGGGCAGGTCCCAGCAGCTAGTTCTGCCGAGCTTCGTAAGGGTCCACATGACTAGAGCGGTCGGTTAACGTCGGACTCACCAGATAGCGACGTACAGCCGTTTATGGGGATTTATGGCGCTGCGGCATCACCGTCCAACTGAGAGGGATACGCAAGCCTGTTCATCGCATCGCGGCAGTCACGGCACACGTGCGGTACGGGAATGATTCGCTTCGGGTTGAACGGGCGCTCGCACACGTCGCACACGACACGCTGCAAACGGTCTCCGTGGTCGATCATCGAGCCACTGCCCAACGAGCAGTGTTATGACTGGTCTTGCATGCTGCGCACCGGCAGCCGTACGCGTTGTAGGCAGTGGTGGTGCCGTGGCGCGCTGTGGGATGAACGAGCACGCCGGCCACGTCGATGCGCTCCGCACGCCGTGCAGAGCGGAATGCAGCCTGGACAGCAGCGTTCGCCGCCTTGCACTCGACACAGCGGCAAGCACGATTGGTGTACATCGAGACCGTGCCGTGCTCGCTCATGGCTTGTCTCCAGCCGCTGTCTGCCAGTAGTGCGCACGGTCGAGCTGGTGGGCCTGCTCGATCGTGTCCGACTCCACGTAGGCCAACTCGGCGCGCCTGTAGGCGGCAGCAGCGAGCACCTGGCATTCGTGAGCCGTCAGTGCAAGCGTGCGGAGCGCGGCCCGGTCGTCGGGATCTGCGGGGTGGCTTCTCACAGTTCGCCGGCCATCGTCGTCCAGAACGACCAACGGCGCGTCGCCCTGAGCTTCTGCTCGGGCGACGCGCCATCGGTCTCACCAACTGACAGAGCCAGCTTCGCCAGCCCCTCAGCTTCGGCTCGTGTCAACCCCAGGCCACGAGCCGCGTCTACTGCCGCCATCGAGACGACAGGCCACCTGTTCGCCATCACAGCAGCCAGCCACCGGGAAGGGGCCGCTGATCGCTCACCTTGCGGATCGGCACCAGATGCGGACCACGGACACCGAGCACGACGGCGCTGTCCTCGCAGCCGAGCCACCAATACTCGACGTCGATGCCGTTATCCATCGCCACGGAGAAGGGGCACTCACGGACATCGCGGCCGCTCTCGATGCACTGGTGCGAATGCAGAATGTAGACGCGCTGGTCTTCCGATACGGCACGACCAAAGTGCAGATTGCGGGCACGGGGAGCGCCGACGATCTTCTCGATGTCCTCGGCCGGCACGATCTCACTCATCCCTGACCGCCCGCCAGGACGTAGCCAGCCAACAGAGCGAGCAGGATGCACGCGAAGCCACACGACGGCAGCAACCACCACAGGAACGCCTTACGGGCCAACTCGCGCAACTGCGCGCCGGTGGGCCACTGCGGGCGGGCAGTCGGCGTCACGTACCGGCCGGCCATCAGGTGATCGGTCATCGCGACACCGCCGGCATCAGAGCGGCGACGTCAGCAGGGTCGTATAAACGAGCACCTCGCTCGCCTGGTCCCTGCACAACCGGAGCGAGTACACCCCGCTGGACGTAGCGATTCACAGTTGCGACCGACTTCCCAAGACGGGTCGCCACTTCTGCGGTGCTCAGATAGGCATCAGTTGGCATGCCGCACAGCATTGCGCATTTGAGCAATCAGCGCAAGAACGGTGCGCAACGTGTCGCATTGCCACTTGTCGTACCTAGCGCGTAAGGTTGCGCACATGACTAGAGCAGTTATCAGTGGGGTGGTCCCGACTTGGAATCTCGCGGACCGACTGGTGAAGGCGCGTACGCACGCAGGGCTGAGCCAAACGGAGCTGGCCGAGGCCATCGACTTGGGCCGGCGATCCATCACAGGCTACGAAAACGGCGTACGTGAGCCACGACGGCCAGTACTGCTCGCATGGGCTCTGGCCACGGGCGTAGATCAGCAATGGCTGATGTACGGCAGTGACCAACCGTCCGATCCGGACGGTGCTGGTGCCCCCAGTAGGACTCGAACCTACGACCTGCGGATTAAAAGTCCGTAGCTCTACCAACTGAGCTATAGGGGCGCGGCTCGAAAGTGTAACGGGCCGCGCAGCGCCGACGGCATGTACCCCCGACACTGCTACCGATGGGTCAGCGTCCGAAGCTGCTGCACCCGCTCGGCGCAGGAATGCCGGCCAGACGGTCGTCGATCCAGGCGAACGCACCGGGTATTCCGGTCACCGCGACGACGAGATGCTCGCCGACGTATTCCTCCAATCGGACGCTCGCGCCGTTGGCGCACCACTCGTCGTACAGGTTCTCGGCCCCTTTCGCGGGTATCCAGAACTCTTGCTGCCCGTGATAGATGAAGACGGGGACGGTCGGTGTCCTGTCTCCACCCATGCGTGTCGACGCGATGATCTGCTCGGCGATCGGCGTCCGATCCACGTCCGGAATGTCCGAAAGAGCTTGTGCTGGAATGGGAGCCACCAGGCCTCCCGGGGCGGTGAGATAGATGCACATGTCCTTGGCGATGGTGGCCAGGCGCAGACCGTTGGCGTTCATCAACGAGAACATCTCGGGATACTCTCGGGCGACTCCGAGCGTGGCCGACAGGAACAGTGTCGACCCCACCGTTCCGTTGAGCGAGTGCAACAGAATGCGGTAATCGGTGGGTGCACCGCCGAACGCCACGCCGACGAGATTCACGTCCGGGGCGTAGGTGGGAGCCAGCTGCGCGGCCCATCCGGAGGCGATGGCACCCCCGGAATATCCCGTCGCGGCGATCGGAGACTCTGCGGGCAAGCCCAGCTCGGGCAGTTTCACCATCGCGCGGAGGGCGTCCAGGATGGCGTGGCCCGCCATCGGTCCCGCCGCATATCCTTGCCGCGGCCCCTGATGATCGGTGACGACGACGGCGTAGTTCTTCGCCAGGAACGACTGCACCGGAACGATCTCCGGCGCGATTCCGCGAGGGAGGGTCCACGACGGAGCGCAGGTGTTTCCGAGTGAGTCGATGGCCATGTTGTACGCCACTACCGGCCGGCTACCTGGTCCCGTCCACGGTGCCGAGGGCACGATGATCGTGGTGACACCCGTGACCGGCCGATCCTTGGAATCGTTGGTGCGGAACAGGATTTGCGTCGACCTGACGGGGGTGAACAGCGGCCCGACGGTGACGGGTCGGGTTGCCAGGACGGACCCGGGTGGTTGCTGTTCGTAGCCGGCGGGCGGATCGAACCAGGGCTCGCCGAGCGGGGTGGGCAAGTAGAGGGCAGAGTCGGGAACGGGGGCCACGAAGTTGCCGAAGGGGTCTGCGATCGCCGTGCTGGTTGTCGGGATCAGCAGAAGCGAGACGGCGAAAAGTGTTGTCATGGAACGAAATATTCGGACCGATCCCCTCATGGCGTGCACTCGTTTCCGATAGGCAGAGCCGGATGTGTGATGCAGCTCACAGTAAGCCGATGCGATCGCGAGGGATGTGCGATATGGCGAAAGTGTCGAAAACGTTATCTGCTGGTCTCTTCGATATCGATTATCCAACTTGACATTTGACCGTAGTCGGCAAACTTGTGTGCGTAAGGCGCTGGTGTGCAATAGATTTGACACGCTAACGAGATTGGCGAACCAATTGATCTCGAGACTTGTTATGGGCAAATATAATTCGGCTTTCAACTGAAAGCGAGGCAGGTGCCCGAGACTGTCGGGCAACGCGTCGACGGTTTCGTTCTCTAGGTGTCGATCGGGCGATGCGCGCGCTTTCGGCCTCGGATCCGGTGACGGCACGGGTGGTCGCGGTAGAGGTGCGGCGCGGTGGAGGTGTGATGAGGACAGGTGGTTGTCGATGGGTGGTACCCCGGTAGTGAAGCGGCTCGAGTGCGCACCCCCTGCAGCGCACTCGAGCCGCGCAGACCATACCATCAGGCTTGTTTTGGTTGCCTAATCAAATTTTCTGTCGGCGGTGCCCGTCGAACCGAACCGCTGGTGAGTCGACTCGTGTGTCGTTCGGGTGAAGTACTCTCTATCTGTACTACCTGTGGATACGCAGGGCGCTTGGGCTCGGAGGCACGAAGTAAATGGCACAACAGGAGCGCGCACGGCGGACCCGGGCGGCCATCGTAGAGGCGGCGGCGGCGGAATTCGCCAAGCGTGGATACGCAGCAGCATCCGTCAACACCATCTTGGAAGGCTCGAACGCCACCAAGGGTGCGATGTATTTCCATTTCCAATCCAAGGAGGATCTGGCCAGAGCGGTGCTCGCGGCCGGGTTGGATCGGTATGTGGCGATAACGGAGAAGTGGGCCGACACCACCGCACACCCCTTCTATGTCATCCGGGGCATCGTGGACGACATAGCGCAGAACTTCCAGAACGACGTGATCGTGCGTGCCGAATTCCGGCTGATAGTCGAGCCCGAGTTCTACGCCGAGGTGCATTCCGGCGGCGGTCGAGTATGGGGAGCGCAAGGTCACAAGCAGGCCGAGCGTGCTCTGGCGATGGGGGACCTCAAGCCGGAGTTCGACGCGGCCAAGTTCGTCCGCGTGCTCGCTGCGTCGATGGCAGGCCAGCGCTACATGTCCGATCTGGTGGCCGACAACGCGGATCTGCGCGAGCGGTTCGAGGAGTCCGTCGAGGTCGTTCTCCTGGCCATGGCGTCCGAGCGTTGGCTCGCGGAATTCAAACTGCACGGGTGGGAGCACTACGGCGAAAACTGCGCGAAAACCACCTCTGACCTGCCGGTTTGAGATTTACAGCGAAAGTGTCCTAAGCTATCCCAGCTCCCAACGGAACGCCGTTGAGGGTAACGTCGAAGCAGTTCGGCGGGCCCCCTTCGTCTAGCGGCCTAGGACGCCGCCCTTTCAAGGCGGTAGCGCGGGTTCGAATCCCGTAGGGGGTACGTAGGAAGAGATCGGTTTGACAACCCGGTCGGCAGTACAGCAGTCTTCGTCTCGCTCTTCACGAGGTGCGGATTTGCAGTTCGGAGAGTTACTGCGCTAGAAATAGCGCGGCAACAACAGCAAGGCCCTGTGGCGCAGTTGGTTAGCGCGCCGCCCTGTCACGGCGGAGGTCGCGGGTTCGAGTCCCGTCAGGGTCGCAACTTCGGTGCGAAACCACCGACATTGCGATGGCATTGTTTTACCGGTGCCGCCCGGCCAGGTAGCTCAGTTGGTACGAGCGTCCGCCTGAAAAGCGGAAGGTCGCCGGTTCGATCCCGGCCCTGGCCACCACGGTTTTGGATCGACATGCACGATGAAAGCCCCTTCCGTCATCGGGGAGGGGCTTTTTCGTGGTCACGACGCCTCCGTGCCGAGACGACAGCACTCGTCGAGCGATATGGTCGACGCGTGGACGTGATCGATCGAGCGCAAGAGGATCTGGCGCGTGGAGACACCATCGGTGCTCGGGATCGGCTCGTTCGCGCCCTGCATCGGAACCCGGCCTCGCCGGGCATTCTAGAACTGCTCGCGTACACCCATCTTGTGCTCGGCGACCGCGCGGCCGCAGGCGCAGCATGGTTCCTCACCGACAAATCCGACGACGATCCAACGGCGTCGGCTGCATTCGCCGCACTGCAGAGGCAGTACCGGTCACCGTTGGCCCTGGCCGAGGCCCTTCCCATCCACGCGCCCTCGGACTGGTATCCGGGCCGGGCTCGGGTCCGCCTCGAACGACTCGAGGCCGCTGTCGAAGCCAACGGTCAGCGCTGGGTGCCGCCGCGTGACGTCGTCTACTTCGACGAAGACGGGCTGAACTCCGACGACTTCTACGGATCGGACGGCGATCAGGACGACGCGGAGTACGACCGCGCAGGGTCGAGTTACCGAACGGTGCGGCAGCGCGCGATCGCGGCGACCATCGTCATCGCCATTGCTGCCACCTCGGCATCGGTGGTCCTGGCGCTCGTCTTCGGCTGATGCCGGTTCACGGACGAAGTATCCGACGCCGGGCGTAGAGTCGCGAAAGAAATTCCGGCCGACGATCGAGGGTGACGAGTTTTCATGGGCACAGCGAACGGCGCGCCGTCACCGGCTCCGCGAGACGACAACTATGCCGTCAACCTCGAACAGGCGAGGGTCTTCGCCCGAGGATTGGCCGAACACATTCAGACGTGCTCGGCGTCCATCGAAAGCGCACAGTCCAAGGCATTTCGAGCTCGCGCGGACCGCGCAGAATCCCGAGCCCGAGCGTTCGAGTCCGAGGCGTCGACGCTCCGGGCCGAGCTCTACGAGATGTATCGCCATATCGATGCGATGACGGCCCGGTTTCCGGAACTGCGCACCGACCCGGCTGTGCGCGGTTAACCGGTCTGCGTGGGTCAGACCGCCGCAGAATCGGTGACCGAGCCGAACGTAGCCTCGGCACCGCGTCGGCCGAGGGCCGAGCCCCACACCGCGTACACAGCATCGGTGGTCGAGGATCGCTCGATATCGCGGCCCTCGGCGACGGTGATGAGCGTGCGGGAGAGCTCGAACAGACTGACCCGGTGATTTCTCGCGGTCGTGAACAGCTCGTCGATGGCGTCGGCAACGGATCCACCGTGGATCCCGATGAGCACTCCGGTTGCGATGTCCACGTGGGTGCGAGATGCAGGCGATTCGGGAAGTCTGTCGGTCATCTTTTTCCTCGAGATGGTGTGGTCGGTGCGGATGACCGAAGCGGATCCTGGCGTCGAGCGGGCTTCACTGTCTCACACCGACATGACATTTCATACCGTCGGTTTCGCCCGCACGTGCATCCGCTCGCCCTGGGGTCCGAACAGGCTCAGCAGCTCCACCGGCCGGTTCCCGACGGCACCGAACCAGTGCGGTACCCGGGTGTCGAATTCTGCTGCCTCACCGGGTTTCATCGTCAGATCGTGCTCGCCGAGAATCAGCCGCAGGGTGCCGTCGAGCACGTAGAGCCACTCGTACCCCTCGTGCGTTCTGGGGCGAGGCTCGGAGTCCTCGGGTCGGACCAGAAGTTTGTAGGCCTGCAGTCCGCCCGGGCGCAGAGTCAGGGGAAGAATTGTCACGTGTTCGCGAACGGTGGCCGTCGTACGCACCCGAGGGTCGGCGACAGGCGGCGCAGTCACCAGATCGTCGAGCGCCATCTGATGGGCCCGGGCTATCGGCCACAGGAGTTCCAGGCTCGGTTTGCGGTCGCCGGATTCGAGACGTGAGAGCGTGCTGATCGAGATTCCCGTGGTCTCGGACAGTGACGCCAGGGTGGTGTTCTTCTCCATCCTGATGCGTTTGAGGCGGGGACCGAGGCCCGCGATGACCTCGTCGAGGCTTGCCGCTGCTTCCTTCATCCCTGTATTGCAGTTTCAGCAAACGAATTTGTCAAGTCTTACAGGGGTGGACCGTCGAAAACTGCCCGTGGACGGCGGCGGACGGCACATACTCGCTTCATGACCGCTCGTGCTGGGCGCGTACGACGTAGGGGCGTGATTCGTGACGCCTACGGTAGCCCCGCGTCCGAGGCCTTCATGGTCGTGGCCATTGCGACCATTCTGATCACCAGGGCGTACCTGGAGGCGACCCATTACCCCCAGGTCGGTGGCAAGTCGCTGCACATCGCGCATGCCCTGTACGGCGGCGCGGCGATGATGTTGGCTCTGCTGGTCGGCTGGATGTTCATCGGGTTCGGCGTTCGAGTGTTCACCGTGCTGCTCGGCGGTGTCGGGTTCGGGTTGTTTCTCGACGAGGTGGGCAAGTTCGTCACCAAGGACAACGACTACTTCTACGGCCCGTCCTCGGAAATCATGTACGTCCTGGTGGTCCTGCTGTTGGTGTTCAGCAGGATCGTCCGCGAGTTCCGTCGGCCCTCCCGGGGCGAGTCGCTGGCCAACGCGGCAGCGATCGCCGCCGATGGCGTCGGGCACGGACTCCCCGATCACCGCCGCGACTGGGCGCTGCGGATGCTCGTGCGGGCCGAGGCGGAGGGAGCCGATCCGGACACCGTGGCCGGCATCAGGATGGTGCTCGGCACCTGTGGTCGGTCGACGTCACGCACCCATTCCTTGCGTCAGTTCGTTCCCCGGCTGATCCCGGCGTTCTTCACCAGTGCCCGGTGGGTTCCCGTCGTCGGCTGGGGGCTGGTTCTGATCTCCGGTGCAGGCGTCGTGTTCGGGATCGTCGAACTCGTTCTCGGAGACCTGCACATCGATCGCCGAGACCTGACGATCGACGTCGACGGAATGGGCATCGCCAGCGGGATCCTGTTCGTCAGTGCGTGCATCACGTTCGCCTCGGCGCTCCCGGCGATGCTGCGGTTGCGGAAGGACGGTCAGCTCTGGCCGCTGCGCACCCTCCGCGTGTCGGCGTTGATCTTCACCTTGCTCAACGCGTTGGTGGATTTTGCTCAGGAGGGTTTCACCGCGCTGGGGAACGTGGCGATCGGACTGTTCGCGCTCGCGGTCATCTCGCATCGCATCACGGTGCGCACCACCGAGATCATGGAGAACTCGGTTGTGCTGCAGGAGGATCGAGACTCCGATTGCTCTCGAACCGTCGGATCAGACCAGTGAGGGGATCGACGAATTCGATCGAACGGGCCAGCAGCCGGAGCGGATCGGAGTAGTCGTCGCCGGCGACCTCACGGAACGAGGGATAGAAGTTGTCGCCGACGATCGGAATACCCAACGAGCACAGATGAACCCGAAGTTGATGCGTCTTCCCGGTACGGGGGTGCAGTCGATACAGGCCATAGGACCCGACGGTGTCGATCAGGTCCACGAGTGTCTCGGCATTGGGTTCGCCCGGTACCTCCACGGCCTGAAGAACGCCGCGCTCCTTGACGATTCGACTGCGCACCGTCAACGGGAACCGGAGTTCGTGAGCGAGTGGGGCGATCGCCTCGTACTGCTTGGTGATGGTGCGTTGAGCGAACAGCTCCTGGTACGGCCGGCGAGCCTGCTGCCGCACGGTGAACACCAGAACCCCCGCGGTGAGCCTGTCCAGACGGTGCGCCGGGCTCAGCTCGGGCAGGTCGAATCGGCGTCGGAGCAGAACGAGGGCCGAGCGAGCGACGTATGCGCCGCGCGGAGTGGTGGCCAGAAAATGCGGCTTGTCGACCACCAGTAGATTCTCGTCGCGATGGAGGACGTCGAGGGAGAACGGAACCGTCGGCTCCACCGGCGGGTCGCGGTAGAGGTAGATGTCCGCACGTGGCCTCGCGACCGTCGCCGAATCGATGGGTATGCCTGCCGCGTCGACGATTTCGCCGCCCGCCACCTTCTCGGTCAGCCTCGCCGCGTCCTGCGGAAACCGTGCACACAGGTACTCCAGCACGGTGGCCCCGGTTGCGATCTCGGGCATCCGGACCCGAGTGGGGTCGAGGCCGTCGCGCAACGGCAGGGGAGCGGCGGGCATGGTCACGACTGTAATCGGTCGACATGGAAACACCCCGGCCGGAAATTCCGGCCGGGGTGTGGTCTGCGGTGGAACCGTTCGGGTCCGACCTAGATGGTGACGACCATCTTGCCGGTGTTCTCGCCCTTCATCAGACCGATGAACGCCGAGGGAGCGTTGTCGAGACCGTCGACGACCGTCTCGTCGAATTCGATGGCACCGCTGCCCAGCCACTCGGTCATCTTCGTGCGGAACTCCTCGGTGACGTGCGCGTAGGAGCCGACGATGAAGCCCTTGAGCGTCAGCTCCTTGCCGATCGCCAGCGCGAGGTTGCGCGGAGCGGGAGTCGGCTCGGTGGAGTTGTACTGAGCGATGGCTCCGCACATGGCAATTCGGCCGTACTTGTTCATCGAACCGATGGCGGCTTCGAGGTGCTCGCCGCCGACGTTGTCGAAGTACACATCGATGCCGTCCGGTGCCGCCGTGCGGAGCTGTTCGGCAACCGGGCCGTCGTGGTAATCGAATGCTGCGTCGAAACCGAGCTCGAGCAGGCGGGCGACCTTGGCGGGAGATCCGGCACTGCCGATGACGCGGGAAGCGCCGAGCGCCTTGGCGATCTGGCCGACGAGTGACCCGACTGCTCCGGCAGCGCCGGAGACGAAGACGACGTCACCCTCCTTGAACGAGGCGACCTCGGTCAGCCCGGCGTATGCCGTCGTTCCGGTCATTCCCAGTGCACTCAGGTAGGCGGATGCTTTCGCGGCCGAGAGGTCGACCTTGCTCGCTCCCTTTCCCGGGACGATGGCGAGATCGCGCCAGCCCTTGCCGTGCAGAACCGCGTCGCCCACCGCGAAGCCCTCGGCCTTGGACTCGACGATCTCGCCGACGGCACCGCCGTCGAGCGGGGCGTCGATCTGGAACGGCGGGACGTAGGACTTCACGTCGTTCATCCGACCACGCATGTACGGATCGACCGACATCACGATGTTGCGGACGAGGATCTGCCCGTCCGCGAGCTCGGGGAGATCGACGACCTCCGCGCGAAAGTTGTCTTCGGTCGGCCAGCCTTGTGGGCGGGACGCGAGGTGAATTTCGTGTGCCTTCATGGTGTTTCCTCTTACTCGTCTTCGGTGACTGTGACGGTGACGTCGATGTTGCCGCGGGTGGCGTTGGAGTACGGGCACACCTGATGGGCCTTGTCGGCCAGGGCCTGCGCGTCGTCGCGGCTCAGGTTCGGCAGCGTCACCTCGAGGGTGACGGCGAGCTGGAAGCCGCCTGCGTCGTTGGGGCCGATGTCGACACGAGCGCCGACGGCCGAATCGGTGACGTCGGCCTTGTCCTGGCGCGCCACCATCTGCAGTGCGGAATGGAAGCACGCGGCATAGCCGGCGGCGAAGAGCTGCTCGGGGTTGGTGCCGTTGCCGCTGCCGCCCATGGCCTCCGGGATGGCGAGGTCGAGATCGAGACGTCCGTCGGAGGTGCGGGCGTGACCATTGCGGCCCTCTCCGGTCGCGAGGGCTTCGGCGGTGTAGATGGTCTTCATGATTCTCCTTCTGTCGGGCTCGAATCGGGGTGATGCAGAGCGCTCGTCAATGCGTCGAGCGCTTCTTTGAGTCTGACGAGATCGTCGATTCCCATGCCGGTCTTCTCGGCCAGCTTGCGTGGGATGTCGAGTGCCTTTGCGCGCATGGCGCTTCCGGTCTCGGTGAGGTGGATCTCGACGCGGCGTTCGTCGGTGCTCAGGCGTCGACGCTCGATGAAACCGAGGCCTTCGAGTCGCTTGAGCATCGGTGAGAGAGTGCCGGTGTCCAGGTCGAGTTCGGCGCAGATCTCCTTGACGCCGCGCCCGTCCTTCTCCCACAGCACCAGCAGCACGAGGTACTGCGGATACGTGACGCCGAGCTCGTCGAGCATCGGGCGATACACCGCGGTCGTAGCCCGCGATGCGGAGTACAGCGCGAAGCACACCTGACGGTCGAGTGCGAGTTCGTTGGTCACGGGAAGAACAGTAGTGCACGGTTAAGTTGTGCGCAACCTATCTCGCCGAGGTGCATGGAACTTCGTAGTGGGCTACGAAGTTCCATGCACATGGGGGTCAGCCCTGCAGGGCGCTCTTCAGGCCGTCGAGCACGATCGTTGCCGCAGTCGGGCCTGCATTGAGGTACCACGGGTCGTCGTCGACGCGCACGATGTGGTTCTCGGTGGCTGCGCTCATGCCGGTCCAGAGCGGGTTGGTGGTGTACGACGCGGCGCTCGAATCGGCTCCCGCGTCCTGGCTCGATACGAACACCCAGTCGGCGTTCGCGAGCTGAATTTCCTCCTCGCTGAAGTCCTGCGAGGTCTTGTCGAACTGCTGACTTTCCGGCCGTGCCAGACCGGCGTCCCAGGCGATGTAACCGGCGAACGAGGGGACGCCGAACACTCGCGCTCGATCCGCGGTGAAGCGGACGAAGGAGACCGTAGGGGTGCCGCTGGTGCCGGCAACCGAGTTACCCAGTGCTGCAGCGTCGGAGGTGAAGGTGTCGATGAAGGTCTGCGCCTGCTCGGTTCGGCCCAACGCGTCGGCCAGCAGTAGGAAGTCCTGCTTCCAGTTCACTCCGGTGCCTTCGGTGAGCACGGTCGGCGCGATGGTCGAGAGCGTCGGGTAGATGTCCTCGGAGCCGGTCTTGTTCGCCAGGATGAGGTCGGGTTCGATGGCGGCGATGGCCTCGATGTCGACGTCCTGTCGGTTACCCACATTCACGAATTGCGTCATCCGGTCCGCGTACTGGGGGAACGAGAAGCTGATGTAATCGGGCACCAGTTCGGCTCCGTCGCCGTACGCGACTCCGGTCGGTACGACGCCCAGTGTGAGGGCTGCGTCGAGCTGACCGGTGGCAATGACGACGACCTTCTTCGGTTCGGCAGGGATCTCGGTGGAGCCGCCGAAGTGGCCGACGGTGCGTGGGAACACTCCGTCGGCCGCTCCCGAACCCATACCGTCGGGGATGCCTGTCGGTCCCGGTGCGTCCGTCACGGCGTCGACGGTGGCAGATTCTGCGCTGGTGGAGGGCGAGGCTGTCTGCTCGGCGGTGCCGCCGCAGGCGACAGTGGTCAGCGCGGTGACTGCGGCGATCGTGGTGGCCAGGAGTAGACGTTTCACTTCGTTCTCTTTCACAGGACGGGCGTAGGCAGGTAAGCCTAGCCTGTACCTCGCGACCGAGGTGAGCGGAACTTCGTAGCAGGGGTCGAAGTTCCGCTCACCTGGGGTCAGCGCAGCGCGGCCGCCGCCTGCACCATGTTTCTCAACGACCGCTCCACCTCGGCCAGGCCACGGGTCTTGAGTCCGCAGTCGGGATTGACCCAGAGTCGTTCGGCTGGAACGGCTTTCAATGCCGCCCGTAGCGATTCGGTGATCTCGTCGACGCTCGGCACCCGCGGTGAATGGATGTCGTAGACGCCGGGGCCGACACCGAGGTCGAATCCGACGGAGTTCAGGTCGTCGAGTACCTCCATGTGCGAGCGGGCCGCCTCGATCGACGTCACGTCGGCGTCCAGGTCGACGATCGCGTCGATGATCTCACCGAACTCCGAGTAGCACAGATGCGTGTGAATCTGAGTGTCGTCGGACACCCCGGATGTCGAGATCTTGAACGATCGCACGGCCCACTCCAGGTACGCCGTTGTATCTTTCGAGCGCAGCGGGAGAAGCTCACGAAGGGCAGGTTCGTCCACCTGGACGATGCGAATCCCCGCTCCCTCCAGATCGATCGTCTCGTCGCGAATCGCCAGGGCGATCTGGGCTGCGGATTCGGCCAACGGTATGTCGTCTCGGACGAACGACCACGCGAGAATCGTCACCGGGCCGGTGAGCATGCCTTTGACCGGCTTGTCGGTGAGCGACTGCGCATACTCGGACCAGTGCACGGTCATCGGTTTCGGACGCGAGACGTCGCCGTACAGAATCGGCGGTCGGACGCATCGAGATCCGTACGACTGGACCCAGCCGTTCGACGTGGCCGCGAAGCCACTGAGCTGCTCGGCGAAGTACTGCACCATGTCGTTTCTCTCGGGTTCGCCGTGGACCAGCACGTCGAGGCCGATGTTCTCTTGCAGTGCAACGACATCGGCGATCTCGGATTGCATCCGGGACACGTATTCGGCGTCGTCGATCTCACCGGTGCGCAGGGCTGCCCGAGCGAGTCGAATCTGTGTGGTCTGCGGATACGAACCGATGGTGGTCGTCGGCAACGACGGCAAGTCCAGTCGCACAGCCTGAGCCCGGCGGCGTTCCTCGGCCGGGGTGCGGTCGACGGTAATTCCCGCTTCGAGACGTGCCCGAACGGCCGCGTCGTGCAGACGAGGGTCGGTGCGACGAGTCTCGAAAGCAGTCCTGGCCTGCTCGAGCTCGGACGACACCGATGCGGTCCCATGTCGTAGTGCCCGGGCGAGGACGGACACCTCGGCAACCTTCTCGGCACCGAAGGCCAACCAGGATCGGAGCGGATCGACGATGTCGGTTTCTCCGTCGAGGGTGTACGGAACATGCAGCAGCGAGCACGAACTCGACACCGCAAGCGTGCCGGCACTACCCAACAGGCTCGCCAAGGTTGCCAGCGCCTTGTCGAGATCCGACCGCCAGATGTTGCGCCCGTCCACGACGCCCGCGACTATGTGCTTGCTCGCGAGCGCAGGTACCACGGCAACGTGCTCCACGGTGCCCGGCACCGTCAGATCGATCGACAATCCCTCGATGCCGGTCGACGCGAGCACGGGCAGTACGGCACCGAGGTCACCGAAGTACGACGCCAGCAATATGGCAGGCCTCGTCGACACCGCGCTCAGGTAGTCGTAAGCCTTCTTCGCACAGTCGATCTCGCTCTGGGTGCGATCGGCCACGAGCGCAGGTTCGTCGAGCTGGACCCACTCCGCCCCGGCATCGGCGAGGTTGGTCAGCAGCTCCGCGTACAGCGGCAGAATCTCGTCGAGGCGGTCCAGTAGCGGGGCGCTGCTGCCGACTGCCTTCGACAGCAACAGGAACGTCACCGGTCCTAGGACGACCGGTCGAGCCGGGACATCGAGCGCGCGAGCTTCTTCGAGCTCGGCGAGCACCTTCTCGGGGTGCAGGGAAAAGGTTGTCGCGGGGGAGATTTCGGGCACGAGGTAGTGGTAGTTGGTGTCGAACCACTTGGTCATCTCGAGTGGTGCGACGGTCTCGTTGCCTCGGGCGGCGGCGAAACAGCGGTCCAGCTCGCTGTCGATGCTCCGAACCCGCTCGGGTAGTGCACCGAGCATGACCGCGGTGTCGAGCACGTGGTCGTAGTACGAAAAGGTGTTCACCGGAACGGAATCGAGTCCGGCGGCGACGAGTTCTCGCCAGGTGTTCTCGCGCAATGTCCGCGCAACGGATTCGAGTGCGGGTGCGTCGAGCGTTCCGGCCCAGTAGGATTCGACAGCTTTCTTCAGTTCTCGGTTCGGTCCGATACGGGCCGAACCGAGCACGGTGGCGGTGAATTCGATACTCACGGTAGTTCTCCAGGTGACTGCTGCATCGATGGCGCACCGCCTTCTCGGGCGCGCGCATCCCGGAGAGCCCCACGAGCAGCCGTACCAGGGTTACGCGCCCATTCCACGAGGCGGTGAACCGCTGCGCACGGCGTGCACAGCACAGACGGCAGGTATTCGGACTCGCGGGCACGTGGACGAAGAGCCCACTCCTACTGGCCGTCGCTTCCCGAAGAGGCCTCTTCAGTGCTGTTGACGGCGGTCGTTCCTGCATACCGCTGCGGGACAGTCCCGGATTCTCACCGGGTTCCCTCTCACGACGCGCCGGAACTTCCGCGCATCGCTTCGGCGCCGTGGTGAACTTCGGGGCTCCTCATGACCACCTGGCGAACCGACTGCAGGGACGAGCATAGATGCATCGTCGGCGCGTCTGTTACGGTGCTCTCCATGCAGCGCACGTATTTCTGGTTTAGCAGGCCGGCCCCGGGTGGGTCAGCCAGCGACGCCATGCGCTGACCTCCACCCCACGAGCCGGATACAGACCGGCTCGAAGTGCGCGTGGAGCATGCTGAGTCGGCCTGGGAACAGGAAACCCTCTCATGACGCTCTCTCTGGACACCCCGTCACTCGATGATCAACGGACGATCAGTATCAGTCCGCTGGTTGCGCCGTCGGTGTTGCGCCGCGAACATGCCGTGGACGACGCGATCTCCGCGACGGTCCGCTCCGGACGCTCCGGCGTGGTCGACATTCTCGACGGCCGCGACGATCGACTGATCGTCGTCGTCGGCCCGTGTTCGGTGCACGACACCGATGCTGCCCTCGATTACGCGCGGCGCCTCGCTGCCACGGCAGCCGAACTGGGCGATCGACTGCACATCGTCATGCGGGTCTACTTCGAGAAGCCCCGGACGACGCTGGGATGGAAAGGACTGATCAACGATCCGCACCTCGACGGCAGCTTCGACATCAATTCCGGACTACGGGTGGGACGCCAACTGCTGCTCGATATTTCGGCGCTCGGCCTGCCTGTCGGATGCGAGTTCCTCGACCCGATCACTCCGCAGTACATCGCAGATCTGGTGAGCTACGGCGCGATCGGTGCACGGACCGCTGCGAGCCAGGTTCACCGCCAGCTGTGCAGTGCGCTGTCGATGCCGGTGGGGATCAAGAACTCCACCGAGGGCGACGTCCAGGTGGCGGTCGACGGCACCCGCGCCGCCGCGGCGAGCCATGTCTTCCCCGGAACCGATCTGGACGGCCAGGCAGCGCTCGTTCGGACCGTCGGAAACCCGGACTGCCACGTCATTCTCCGCGGGGGCGTCGACGGACCGAACTACGATGCCGAATCGGTCGCAGATACCGTGGCGCGCCTGCGTAAGTCGGGTCTGCCGGAGCGCGTCGTCATCGACGCCAGTCACGGCAACAGCCGCAAGGACCACAACAAGCAGGTCGACGTGGTCACCGACGTGGCCGGCCGAGTCGCAGCAGGCGAACACGGCATCGTCGGGCTCATGCTCGAAAGCTTCCTGGTGGCGGGGCGTCAGGATCTCGAACTCGGCCACCGCGACGACCTGGTGTACGGGCAGTCGATCACCGACGCCTGCCTCGACTGGGACACCACGGCAACACAATTGAACGTGCTGGCCGCGGCGGTCGACAAGCGTCGGGCATCGAACCCTGCGCATTGAAAAACCCAGCGCGTCAACGAACCCCGCGCGGTCGGAACTGCACGCTGATGCGTGGGCCGATCGCGCGGGTGGACTTGGGAATCGCATGCTCCCACGTGCGCTGACACGAGCCTCCCATCACCACCAGATCGCCGTGCCCGAGCGTGAACTTGAGCGACGTACCGCCGCCGCGGGGCCGAAGCATGAGTTGTCTTGTCGCGCCGAGTGAGACGATCGCCACCATGGTGTCCTCGGTCGCGCTGCGGCCGATGTTGTCGCCGTGCCAGGCGACGCTGTCGGAGCCGTTGCGGTAGTAGCACAGCCCTGCGGTGGCGAACGACTCACCGAGTTCGGCGCGGTAGTGGTCGTCGAGCGCGTCACGCGCCTCGTACAGTGCCGTGTGCGGCCAACGCTCGTGTTCGGCGTAGAAGCGGACCAGGCGTGGCACATCGACTACACGGTCGTACATCTGCCTGCGTTCGGCGCGCCAATCGACGTCGGTCACCAGCGAGTCGAAGAGACGGGTATCGGACAACCATCCCGGGCGCACGTCGATCCAGGCACCGAGCGTCAGCTCTCGTCGGGTGACGGACTGCAGCGACCCGACGCCACCGTCGTCGTCACCGAACAACGAGCCTTGCATCGCGAGCGACATGCATCGACTGTATCGAACAGGTGTTCCCATTTACACTGTGCGGCGGTATCTTCGTCGCATGGGCTATCGATTTCAGGTCGTCGTGGACAGTGCCAACCCTCATGCGCTGGCGAAATGGTGGGCACAGACGCTGGGTTGGCAGTCCGAACCCAGCAACGAGGACTTCATTCGCGAGATGGTCGCTGCGGGTCATGCTCGCGAGGAGGACACGACCACCTTCGAGGGCGTTCTGGTGTGGCAGGCGGGCGCGGGAATCGTCGATCCCGACTCGCCCGGCTCCCCGCGGGTGCTGTTCCAGTCGGTAGCCGAGCCGAAATCGGTGAAGAATCGGTTGCACCTCGACATCCGCGTCGGTGACGAGCGTGAGTCGGTGGTGACGGAACTCGAAGCGCGGGGTGCGGCGGTACTTCATCGGGGAAATCAGGGTCCCAGCGTCTGGATCACCATGACCGACCCCGAGGGCAACGAGTTCTGCGTCAACTGAGACGGTACGAGCCGGGGGTCTGACCGGTCCAGCGCTTGAAAGCACGGCGGAACGCGCTGGGCTCGGAAAAGCCCAGGCGAGCCGAGATGTCGTCGACACTGTCCCCGCGGCTCAACCCGGAAATCGCTGCATCGCGCAGCACTTCTTCGCGCAGTTGGTTGATCGAGGTGCCCTCCTGCCGAAGCACACGTCGAAGGTGCGGAGGGCTGATGTTGAGCATCGCCGCGATGTCCTCGGTTCCCGGTGCGCCGCCTTTGAACCCGGTTTCGAGCGCTCGGCGAACCTGGCTCGACGCGGTGCTGTCGTAGTCTCGGGACGAGAACAGCAGATTGGGTGACTCGGCCAGATACTCGGCGAGGGTCTCCTCGGTCTGCACTATCGGTGCTCGCATCACCGCGCTGTCGAATTCCAGTGTGGCACGGTCGGTTCCGAACTCGACATGCGTCCCGAAGATGGAGTCGTACATTTTGCCGGCCTCGGGCCCGGGAAGCGGGTACGGCAGTTGCACCGACAGCAGTTTGACGCGGTTGCCGATGAGCCACGCCGCGAAGCGGTGCAGCAGAATCAACAGGAAGTCGGTGAGCAAGCGTTCGGCGAGGGCGTTGGCTTCCGGGCTCAGATGAGTCGTGGGCGTGACGTGCACCGTCAACACCGTGGAGTCCTCGGTGCGGTCCAACGTCATGGGGCGAACCGGAATCAGCACCCGCATGGTCTCGGACATCCTGATCAGAGCCGCCCAGAGGTTCTCCGAATGAATCAGGGTCTGACAGATCACGCGAAAGCTGCCGCGCCGCACAGGTACTGCGGCAAGGCCGAACAACTCGTCGCCGGTCATCGCCCAGACCGCCTGGGTGAAGGCCGTGACTTGGCGGGTGGTCAGCCGTTCCGCCGGGTTCCCGAGAATGGTGGGCCCGATCCCGGCCATCGACAACGGGTAGGTCAAGTCCATCCCGCCGCTCGTCGCGAGGTCGACGGCCTGTCGGACGAAATACGCCGGGATCGTCGGTTGCGGAGTCACAATCTCCGTAACCTCTCGGCTGCGTCGGCGAGTACCTCGTCCTGCTTGCAGAAAGCGAAGCGTACCAGGGACTTCCAGGGAGCTGGTTCGTCCACGAAGGCCGTGACCGGAACCGCTGCGACGCCCACCAGATCCGGCAGGGAGCGGCAGAATTCGTACGCGTCCCCACGCCCGATGGGCGCGACGTCGGCGCACACGAAATATGTTCCCGCGCTGTACTTCACGTCCGCGCCTGCGGCGTCGAGTGCAGCCGAGAGCGTGTCCCGCTTGCGCTGCAGGCCGTCGCGCATCGAGGCGATCCACGGCTGCTCGTGCTCGAGGGCATAGGCGACGGCAGGTTGGAAAGGGGTACCGCCGACGAAGCTCATGAATTGTTTGGCGGCGCGCACGGCATCGATCAAGTGGGCCGGGCCCAGCGCCCAGCCCGTCTTCCACCCCGTTGCGTTGAAGGTTTTCGCCGCACTCGAGACGGTGACGGTGCGCTCGAACATCCCCGGCAGTGTCGCGATCGGCGTGTGTACTGTGCCGTCGAACGTCAGGTGCTCGTAGACCTCGTCGGTGAGGACGAGCAGGTCGTGTTCGACGGCGATCTCGGCGATGCGGATCATGGTGGCGCGGTCGAAGACGGTACCGGTGGGGTTGTGCGGGGAGTTGACGATGAGCATGCGTGTTCGGGGACCGACGGCACGATCGAGGGCCTCGGTGTCGACCGTCCACCCGTTGCCGTCGGGAACCAGCGGCACGGCGGTACGGGTCGCTCCGGCAAGGGCAATGGCGGCCGCGTAGGAGTCGTAGAGCGGCTCGATCAGCAGCACCTCGTCGCCCGGCTCGATCAGGCCGAGCAGTGATGCCGAGATCGCCTCGGTGGCACCGACGGTGATCAGTACCTGCGAGTCGGGGTCGTAGTGCAGCCCGAATCGCCGTTCCCGGTCGGCGGCGACGGCGCTGCGTAGCACCGGCATACCGGGGCCGGGGGAGTACTGATTGAGTCCGTTCGCGATGGCCTCACGTGCGGCCTCGAGCATGGCAGGCGGCCCGTCGGTATCGGGAAAGCCCTGACCGAGGTTGACGGCATTCTTGGCCACCGCGAGAGCGGTCATTTCGGCGAATATCGTCGATGCGAACGGGCGCAGGCGCGCCACGGTGCGCGAGGGCGGCATCTCGGACATTCGTCCAGCGTAGTTCACCGGCCGGAACCGGTCTTTCGTCCTGCGTCTGTACTGTGCCTGTCATGCGATTCGGATTGTTCGTTCCACAGGGGTGGCGCCTGGATCTGGTCGGTATCGACCCCGCCCGGCACTGGAATGTGCTGCGTGACCACGCGCTCGCCGCCGAGGCCGGTCCTTGGGAGTCCCTGTGGGTGTACGACCACTTCCACACAGTTCCCACCGCAACCGACGAGGCGACCCACGAGGCATGGTCGCTGATGTCCGCACTGGCTGCGAGCACCTCCCGGATCAGGCTGGGGCAGATGTGCACTGCGATGTCGTACCGCAACCCGGCCTACCTCGCCAAAGTTGCTGCCACGGTGGACATCATTTCCGGCGGACGCGTCGAGATGGGCATCGGCGGCGGCTGGCACGAGCACGAGTTCCGCGCCTACGGCTACGGGTTTCCCTCTCCGGGTGAACGATTGGGTCGGCTCGACGAGGGCGTGCAGATCTTCAAGCAGGCATGGACGACCGGCGAGGTGTTCCTCGACGGAAAGCACTACCAGATCGACGGTGCCGTGGTGCGGCCGCTGCCGCTGCAGGAGGGTGGAATCCCGCTGTGGATCGCGGGCGGGGGCGAGAAGGTCACTCTGAAGATCGCCGCGAAGTACGCCAACTACACCAACTTCGATGGAACCCCCACCGGATTCGCCGCCAAATCGGCTCTGCTGCGCGAGCATTGCTCCACCGTGGGTACCGACTTCGATGCCATCGTCCGCTCGGCGAACTACAACGTCGTCATCGCGGCGACCGAGTCGGAAGTGGAAGACAAGCTACGCGCCCTGGAGAGTCGGCTCACCGATTACGTGGGTGCGGACAAAGCCGAAGGAGCCCTGACGGCGTTCCGCGGCATGCCGGCCGTCGGAACCCCAGAACAGATCGTCGACAATCTGACGGCGCTGCAGGAGCAGGGGATGACGTACGGAATCTTCTACTTCCCGGAAGCTGCCTACGATCGCTCCGGAATCGAACTCTTCGAGCGCGAGGTCATCCCGGCTCTCCCGTAGCTCGTCTCAGGTCGTCGGGAAGATCTGCCGGGTCGATGAGCAACTGTTGGTTCTTTGCCTTGCGTACCTTCTCGGACAAGCCGATGTTCGCGTGCAACAGCGCCCACTCGCCCTCGGGGATCTCGTCGGTTGCGCGCGCGAGAACCGTGGTATCGGGAGTGCCCCAGGCGATGGGCATCGCCGAGACCAACTGCCACGTTCGCCCGCCCGTGTTCGCGCCGCGGTCGGCGAGAACCGACACCGAGGGCACCTTCGCTCCCCGCTCCATCGCGTGGCCGGGCAGGGCTCGCACGACCCGGGTGATCAACACGTAGTGCGGATCTTCGACACCCGGCTTCGCGATGTCGACCAAGGCCAGCAACAGCGCTCCGTCAGGTAGTTTCTCGGCCACCATCGCAGGAACCAGATCGCCTGCAGCATATTGCGATTCGATGGACCCCATCTTGCGCGGTGCCCACAGCATCACCCACAGTGAGGTGGCCGCGCCGATGCAGAACACGGCACCGAGGATGTACGACCACGGGGTTGCGATCCAGATGAACCACACCCCCAGGGCAGTAAGGATAACGGCAGTGAGCGCCGCCGAGGCGCGCAGCCGGCGAAGCTCGGTGAACGTCTCGTTCACCGACTTCGCGTGGGCTACGTCTACTGGGAACTGGAATCGGCGCACACAACTATTCCTAGCACGCCGCCCATGCCGACAGAAGCGTCAGATCGCCGGACCGAGCAAGTCGTCCGCGTCGGTGATGCGGTACGCGTACCCCTGCTCGGCCAGGAAACGCTGACGGTGCGCGGCGTACTCGGCGTCGAGAGTGTCGCGCGACACCACCGAGTAGAAATGGGCCTGACCGCCGTCGTGCTTGGGTCGGAGCAGTCGGCCCAGTCGCTGCGCCTCCTCCTGTCTCGATCCGAATGTGCCCGAAACCTGTACTGCGACAGATGCTTCGGGTAGATCGATCGAGAAGTTCGCCACCTTGCTCACCACGAGCGTCTGAATCTCGCCCTTGCGGAACGCGTCGAACAGCACTTCACGTTCCTTGTTCTTGGTCGAACCCTGAATGACCGGAGCGTTCAGGGCCTCACCGAGCTCGTTCAACTGGTCGAGGTACGCGCCGATCACCAGCGTCGGAGCGTCCTGGTGTTTGGCGAGGATCGACTTCACGACGGCGATCTTGGTATGAGCCGTCGAGCACAGCTTGTAGCGCTCTTCGGGTTCGGCCACGGCATACGACATGCGCTCGGCATCGGTGAGAGTGACGCGAACCTCGATGCACTCCGCCGGTGCGATCCACCCCTGCGCCTCGATGTCCTTCCACGGCGCGTCGTATCGCTTCGGGCCGATGAGCGAGAAGACGTCACCCTCGCGACCGTCCTCGCGGACGAGCGTTGCAGTAAGACCGAGACGTCGACGCGACTGCAGATCTGCCGTCATGCGAAACACCGGGGCGGGGAGCAGGTGGACCTCGTCGTAGATCACCAGACCCCAGTCGCGGGAATCGAACAGTTCCAGGTGCTTGTATTCACCCTTGGTGCGACGCGTGATCACCTGGTACGTGGCGATTGTCACAGGGCGAATCTCTTTGCGCTCTCCCGAATACTCGCCGATCTCCTCCTCGGTGAGCGAGGTGCGCGCGATCAGCTCGCGCTTCCACTGCCGACCGGCGACGGTGTTGGTGACCAGAATCAGTGTGGTGGCCTTGGCTCGTGCCATCGCCGCTGCGCCGACCATCGTCTTGCCCGCGCCACACGGCAGTACGACGACGCCCGAGCCTCCGGCCCAGAACGAATCCGCCGCCATCTCCTGGTAGTCGCGCAGCGTCCAGTTGCCGCCCTCGGTGTCGAGTTCGATGGGGTGAGCTTCGCCGTCCACGTATCCGGCGAGGTCCTCGGCAGGCCAGCCGATCTTGAGCAGCATCTGCTTGAGGTGGCCGCGCTCGCTGGGATGGACGATGACGGTGTCCTCGTCCACCATGGCACCGAGCATCGGCGCAATCTTCTTGTGGCGCATCACTTCTGTGAGCACAGCGCGGTCGAGACTGATCAGGGCCAGGCCGTGGATCGGGCTCTTGACCAACTGCAGTCGGCCGTAGCGTGCCATGGTGTCGACGATGTCGACCAGCAGCGGCTGCGGCACCGCGTAACGCGAGAAGTTCACCAGCGCGTCGACCACCTGCTCGGCGTCGTGGCCCGCAGCGCGCGCGTTCCACAGGGCCAGCGGGGTGATGCGATAGGTGTGCACGTGCTCGGGGGCACGTTCGAGCTCCGCGAACGGTGCGATGGCCGCCCGCGCTGCACCCGCGAGTTCGTGATCGATCTCGAGCAACAGCGTTTTGTCGGACTGAACGATCAGCGGGCCGTCGGTCACGGTTCCTCCTAGAGACTTCCGCCGCGCCCGAAAGAGCGCAACTTCTCCATTGTCCACAGGTAGGGGCGCGCGTGCACGTGAGCGTCGAACTACTCGACCAGAGCGACCGACGTTATGCGATGCAGGGTGAAGCGGCGAACCCCTCCGGTAGCGGGATCGAAGGCGTCGAGTTGGCCGCCGCCGATGCTGATCGGATCGACGATCCGGTGGGTCGCGACACCCTGTGCATCGACGTAGCCGATGCTGACGCTGCGTTTGACCTTGGCTGCGGTCTGCAACAGCGTCATCGTCGCGGTGCTGCTGGCGCGAGACCCGTCGGCGCGCACCACCGTACCGCCGTTGCCTGCCGCCCGGTCGGCCGCGCGCATCCCACGCACCAACGAACCCAGCTGTTCCTCGGTGGGAACAGCCGGAGTTCGGAACGTCTGGCGTGGCCGCCGCGCCGATACCCGCGACCCGCGGGCGCGCAGATCGACGATGGTTCCGGACGAGTCCTCACCTGCAGGCGCGAAACCGGCCCCGGCCAGCACCGTGAGCACCTCGGCGAGCGGGGCCTGCGAGATCGCGACGGTCGGGGCGAGGGCTCGAAGGGCCAGCGATTCCGCCGCCGGGGACGCCATCACCTCCGCCAGCAACGCCGGATCTTCGCATCGGACGAACGACGCGGCGACGCCTGCCCGCAGCCGACCGTGTCGACGCGCCACGTCGTCGATGAGATAGGTCAAGGCCTGCGGCACCGGTGTGCGTGAGTGGGTCGCGAACAACGCGTGCAGCTCGGACGCGCTCAGTCCCACATCGAGGGCGCGTCGCAGGCTCGTGTCGCTGATCCGGTACATCGTCGCTGCGCCTGCGGATTCGACGTCGGCGACCAGTTCGATCCGATCGTGCAGGTCCGGCTCGAGCGGACCGGGTGCCACCAGCGTGAGGTCTGCCTGCACCAGGACGTAGTCGATGGGCTCGGGCAGGGCCGCGCGCATGTCGGCCTCGGCGTTGCCGTCGTGCAGCAGCGATCGTCCCGGGGTCGACATCGCTCCGCGGCCGACGATTCCCAGCGCGGTTGCTTCGGCGATGACGTGTCCGACGGGTGTGACGCCGAAGCGTCCGGACCATCGGGGACGACGCCACGCCAGGATCCGGGCGAGATCCGCCGGCTGGGCCGAGTGTCCGCTGCCGAGTTCGGTGAGCAGTTCCAGGATCATCCGTCGATCCCGCGGTGCTGCCGGAGAGCGAACTTCCTCGGACAGGGCGGCGATGGGCTTGTCGTTGGGGTCGCGCATACCGATGACCCACGGCGCCCGCGGCACCTCGAGCCAGGCGGAGGCGAGCGTGTGCCAGCGGGCCGCCGGGGCAGCGGTGAGCCAGGCATCGACCGCCGGTGTGGGAGCCCAGTAGTCGTCGCCGGTGTCGGATGCGGGAACCGGGTCCGGTGTTCCGCTGGAGATCAGATGCGCTGCCGCCAGCAGTTCGATGAGGATGCTGACTCGGTCGTCGTCGAGGCCGGTCGCCTTGGTGATCTTGCGGAGCTCGCGCACGCCGAGTCCGCCTGCCTTGAGAGCAGGAGCAGGCGACGCGGAGAGGGCTTCGATGATCAGGACGCAGTGCCTACCCAATTCGAGGGCCTCGCCTGCGGCAGCGGCATCGACGTCGGTGAGCGACTGTGTCGTGGTGGCGAGCTTCGGCTCGGCGAGCGACCGTGGATCGGACATCGGCTCGCCGCGCAGAATCTGCCCCACCTGGACGGGCAGTTCGACGGTTTGCTCGTCCAGCCAGATCAGCAGGCCGGCGGCGAGCAGCTTCTGGACCGGCCGGTCGGGCGGAGTGCCCGGTGCCGCGTCTCGGGTGCGGCCGGTCGGGGACGATCTGGCGAGGGTGTCGAGCAGATTGCGTTCCCCCTCGCCGAGTTCGGCGAGAGCTGCGGTGATGTGCGACTCGGTGAGATTGTCGACCGGATCGAGCGCGCGTCCGATGCGCCACGGCACGGCGTCCGCGGCGGTCGCGCTGATCCGGAGGCCGGACGCGTCGCCCCACACCAGCAACCGCTCGCGGAGCTGGGCCAGCGCCTTGTCGACGCTCTTGGCCGGTGCCCGTTTCGCCACGACGGCCAGTAGTGCGGTGCGAGTGACCGGCCGTTCGTAGGCCTCCTCGATGGCGAGGATCTCGAGGACGGTCAAGGCGAGTGTGTCGAGGGTGTCCGCGGTGTGCAGAATCGACCGTCGCTGCTCGGCCCGTCCGGCGAGTACGGCCAGGGAGGCGGGCGGCGGAGCGGTCAGATCCGGACGCAGCGACATGGCCTTGATCAGCTCGGCGTCGGAGCGAGCTGCGATCCACTGCGGTAGATCGGGGGGCGTGTCGGTGTGTCGAGGCACAGTCGTGTCGGTCATCGTCTATCAGATTAGAGACCTGGGCTGGTGCTCGCCGCAGTGCAGGTGTCAAAATAGGCGCATGGTGAACAAGTCGAAGAAGCCCTATGTCGATCCAGGCTGGCCGGACACCGCTCGCGGTGACCACGCGGTGACCGAACTCTCGTCCGCTCGATCGGGTGGCTTGTCGCCCTTCGGCGAGGACACGGAGTTCCCGCTGCCCGTCGAAGACCTGCCGTACGCGCATCCGGTGACCGTGGTCAACCGCTAGCAAAGGCCACGCAGTACCGAAAAAGCCCCCGACGATGTCGGGGGCTTTTTTCGTACGAGATGCGAACCGTCGCGGGCGCTTACTGGGGCAGGAATGCCTTGTTGGCCTGGTAGAAGTTCACGACCTGCGGATCGAGCTGAATGCCCTGCGCTGCGTTCTGGACGAACGAGGCGATCGCCGGATCGTTGGTGAGGTTCTGGACGGCGGTGACGATGCCGTTGACGACCTCGGCCGAGCTGTCGACTGCCGGGATGGACGACAGATCGGGAAGTGCGGGAACTTCCGGTGCCTTGGGGGTGACCGGAACGCTGCGCTCGGTCGGCGCGCTGCTCAGGCCGAGGCTCGAGGAGCAGGACGGCCATGCGCCCCAGCCCTGCGAGTCGAGGACCTTCTCGGCGACTGCGATCTGCTCTTCGCGGCTGGCCTGGTTGGCCGTGGCTGCGTACTGCTGGCCGCCGTGTGCGTTCCAGGTGCTGGGGGAGAACTGCAACCCGCCCTGGAAGCCGTTGCCGGTGTTGATGCCCCAGTTGCCGCCGGCTTCACACTGTGCAAGGCGATCCCAGTCGGAATCCGGTGCCGCGTTCGCGGTGCCGGTGAAGGCGATGCCCGCGGTGCCCATGATGGCTCCGGTGACAGCAACCTTCGCGACGGTCTTGCCAGTGGTGCTCGGCTTGCGATGACGTCCGCTCATACGAGTTGAAATCCTCTCCACACGCGCCTGCGAGGTCAGCTGTCGGGTTCGGGCTGAGAGGTAGCCCGGCCTTTTCGCTCATTCGTCTCGAATGGGCAATTGGGCTTCACCCCAAGGGAAGTCGGTGCAACTTCGTGAGTTGCGACAACTTCCCGGTTGTCCGTGGAGGACGTGGGTCCCCCGTCCTCGTCCCCTGGGTGATCGTCGAGGGTGTTCCGGTATCCGCGGGACGAGGTTTGGCGCTGCGGACCGGAGTTCGGCCGAACTTTCCGGCCGCTGCTGACCGTACTGAAATTCCCGGCTTACGTCACTATTTGGTAACTGTCGATTTCGCGGCGTCGTCTCGAGCACATTTCGTACCTCTTTCGGGCCTCTCGCGTCCGCCCAGCTAGTGGGCGTTGCGGGCAGTGAACCCCGGTCCGTTGCCGGCCTGTTACCTCAGCGTTATGTGATGGAAGTCACAGGCAGCGAGAGTCGTCCGGAAAGTCACCGAACGGCAACGATGTCTTTGCCGAGGGGCATCAGAGATACGGGGATCAACTTCAGGTTCGCGATCGCGAGTGGAATGCCGATGATGGTGATCGCCATTGCGACAGCGGTGACCACATGAGTGAGCGCCAACCACCAGCCGGCGAGGATCAACCAGAGCACGTTCCCGACGAGCGCGCCGGACCCGGACCCTGGCTTGTCGACGATCGTCGACCCGAACGGCCACAGTGCGTACACACCGATACGGAACGACGCGATGCCGAACGGGATGGTCACGATCAGGATGCACAGCAGAAGGCCGGCGAAGAAGTAACCGATGGCCAGCCACAGCCCACCGAAGACCAGCCAGATGATGTTCAGGATCAATCGCATGATCTACCGAGCCCGCCGTCCGGACGCCAGCGCGTACACCAAAGCCAGCACGAACCCGGCCGGTGCCGAGAACATGGCCGTCAGATACAGGCTCAGCGGGGGCTTGGAGTCGGAGAAGATCGGAAACAGCAGGATCGCGACGATGGCGACGAGGCCTATCGCGAACAGTGCGAGCGCGATGCGCAGCAGAACGGTGCTGCTCTTACGGGTCGGTGTGTCCACGTGCACCACGGTAGTGCGAAGTGCGGGGTGCGAAGAACTCGAATGCTTCATCGGTACTCACCGCGCTAGACTGGTGTATTCGCGTCCTACGTTTTCGTGGGGCGCGAAATTTGTGCAGACCGCAGGTCCGAACATCGGGCCGGCGGACAACGAAACGACCGACAGCAACAGATGAACGGGTGAGCTCAGTGCCGACCGGCAAGGTGAAGTGGTACGACGTCGACAAGGGATTCGGATTCCTCTCTCAGGAGGAAGGCGAGGACGTCTACGTGCGTTCTTCGGCGTTGCCGGAGGGCGTCGAGGGCCTCAAAGCCGGTCAGCGCGTCGAGTTCGGAATGGCCGCGGGCCGTCGCGGACCACAGGCGCTGAGCTTGAAGGTGCTCGAGCCTGCACCGTCGGTGCGGCAGAACACCGGCAGCACGCGCCGTGAGCCCGTCGAGCGCAAGCACACACCCGACGAGCTGCACGGGATGGTCGAGGACATGATCACACTGCTCGAGGCGACGGTGCAGCCCGAACTTCGTAAGGGGAAGTACCCGGATCGCAAGATCGCGCAGCGAATCTCCGAGGTCGTTCGGGCCGTCGCCCGTGAGCTCGACAGCTGACATCCACCGAAACTACGGGCGGGTGCCGATCGACCAGATGGCGTGGCTGACGAACCCTTCCTGATTGGTATCGGTGTCGATGATGCCGGTGGGCAAGCGCACCTCGATGCCGAGCAGCGTCCGGTTGCTGTCGTCCTTCGTGGGAACCGTGACGCTCAGCTTGGTGTCCGGCTCGTTGAACTCGGTGTTCTCCACCACGTCGCCACTGTCGTCGCCGTAGACCACGGCGAGCACCCACGGGGCTGAGTAGATGGGGGCGGGTAGCGAGAGCTGCACCGTCCTGGCGTTGCCGACCTGGACCTCGGTGGTCTCACCGACGTTGGTGCACAGTGGGTCGCTGACAGCGCAGTACAGATACGGCTCCACCACGACGGCGCGGCCGTTGGCGTACGCGGTGACGGTCGGTTCCTTCTCCGGTGCTCTCCCGATCAGCAGGGCGAGCACCGCGACGAACGCGACGGCGATGACGACGAGACCGGCGACGGTGATCGCCGCGATCTTCTTGGTGCGGGGAGCGAGATTCACTTGGTCACGTTTTCGCCGAAGGAGCCGTCGGACATTTCTTGTTCGACGTGATCGGGGCGGTTGCCGCCGAAGCCGGGTAGGAGCGATCTGCCGCGGTAGGTGAGGAAGGTCTGCACGAGGCCGATCGTAAGCAACACCGACACGACGGTGAAACCGAGCCAGTATTCGGTGGGGAGCAGCACCCCGAGCGTGCCGCCCAGAACCCAGCACAACTGCATGACGGTTTCCGATCGGCCGAATCCCGACGCGATCGATTCCGGCGGCAGATCGGCCTGCAGCGACGCGTCGAGGGAGACCTTGGCCAGCGCGCTGGCACTCGACGCCACCAGCGCTGCCACGGCTGCGGTGAGCAGGCTGTCGGTGATCGCAGCGACGACTGCCACTACCGTCACCGCGATGGTGCACCGTAGGACCACCAACGACGGCCGGCCGAGCTTGATCCTGGCACCGAGCGCGTTACCCGCGAAGTTGCCGAGACCGGCGGCGGCTCCGACGAGTCCGAGCATCGCGGCCTGCTGCAGCGGCTCGTGTTCGGTGCGGGATTTGGCAACGAACGCGATGTAGAGCGTCAGGAAGCCGGTGAGGATGCGGATGGTGCCGTTTCCCCACAGTCCCACGATGACGGCACGTCCCAGGGGCTGTCTACGGTTCTTCGCTTTGCTCGGCGGCGTGCGGCGCAGATTTTCTGTCGGGGCACTGCTCCCGGCGAAGTCGCTGCCGTTGTGCTGGTCGGCGTGGTAGCTCAGGGTGGCCGGCACTTCACCCTCGGTGATCTCCACCCAGGACGGGATCTGCATGCTGAGGTAGCCGCCGAGCACGGTGATCGCGGCGACGAACCACAGCGCGCCGGGTGAGCCTGCGAAGAAGGCGATGCCGCCGGCGACGGCCCCTGCCGCGATGGTGCCACCGAGCAGACCGAAGACGGTGAGCCGGGAATTGACGCGGACGAGGTCGATCTCCGGCGGTAGCACCCTCGGTGTGACCGCACTCTTGAGGACTGCAAAGGACTTGCTGAGTACGAGCATCCCCAGGGCAGCGGGGTACAGCACCCAACTGTCGAAGTTGAACACCAGCACTACCGCCAGCACGGTGCGCAACCCGAACGATGTGGCCAGCGCGATGCGTCGACCGTGTTGAAGGCGGTCCAGCAGCGGTCCGATCAACGGTGCGATCAGCGCGAACGGCGCGATGGTGATGACGAGATAGAGCGCGACCTTGGTCTTGTCCTCACCGGTGGCCGCAGAGAAGAACAGTGTGTTGGCCAAGGCGATCGCCAACGCCGCGTCCGACGCGAAGTTGGCCATGGTCGCGTAGGTCAGTGCCGTCAGCCCGGACTTGTCCGCACCGTCGGCTTTGGCAGCTCGCTGGAACGACGCGATGCCCTTGCCGGTGAGCTCGCGGCCGCGCATGGCGGCGACGCGAGTGACGGTCAGCTTCTTCGGCATGGGTGGAGGCTTGCGAGCGCCGGTCCGGCCACGCGGAGCGGTGATCTTCTCGGTTCGCGGCGGATGCAGCGGCGGCAACGGTTCGCGGCGACTCGGAACATGGGCGGAGTGAGCAGGTGCGGGCGGGTAGTTGGCCAGACCCGGATGATCCGAGTGATCAGGAGCGGAGCCTGCGGAGTGACCGGACACGCCGTTCTGTTCGGGGTCGTCCGCACCCGGTGGGGTGTGGGGGAGACGGGGATCGGTCACGGGGTCAATTCTGTCCTACGGGCGCGGTATCGGTGAATCGCACCTCGAAGATCTTGGGCCAGAATTTTCCGGTCACGAGGAATCGGTCGGTACCCGGAATCTGTGCAATGCCGTTGAAGACGTCGGCTCCGCCTCGATCGGAGTCGGACATCGAATTCCACAGCGGTGTGCCGTCGATGACGGCCGTCACTTTGCCGGTCTCGGGGTCGATGCGCATGATGTCGAATGTCTGCCACACATTGGCGTAGATCGAGCCGTCCTCGGCACATTCGAGCTCGTTGAGCCGTTCCACCGGATTGCCGTCGAGTGTGACGTCCACCGTGTCGACGGCGTCGAAAGAGGTGGGGTCGCGGAAGGTCAGGGTGGATGTGCCGTCGCTCATGACGAGGCGGTCGTCCGGTTTTCCTCGACCTTCGGTGCAGAGTCCCCAGCCTTCGCCGTCGTAGTTCACTCGACGCTGCTCGGTCAGGGTGTCCCGGTCGCGGGCGATGGCGACTCCGTCTTGCCAGGTGATCTGCCACAGGGTGTCCCCGTCGACGGTGATCCCTTCGCCGAACAGGTCGGACGGCAGATCGACCCGCTCCAGCTCGGTCATGTTCTCGAGTGAGGTGCGCCTGACGAACGACGAGCCTTCCAGCCCGGTGCCCTCGTAGAGCACGTCACCGTCGATTTCGAATCCTTGAGTGAACGCGTCGTCGCCGCGGTCGTATTCGCGCACGACGTCTGCAGTCAGGGTCTGCACCGAGTCCGAGGTCGTCGGAGCTGCGGTCGTCGATCCCGATGGCGACGAGCAGGCGGTGACCGCGAGTGCAGAGATCAGGACGGCGGCGAAGGTACGAGCGCGGACGGTCATTGCATCCATGATGGCAGCCCGAACTGGGCGTCACCGAGTCGATGCGGCAAACTGAATGTGTGAGTTTCGTATCTTCTCCAGAGCTCGATTCCATCCGCCCCGTCTTGACCGATGCCGTGGACCTCGCGCGGCAGGCTCTGCTCGACCTGGGAGAGGGAGGTGTCGGCGAGTATCTCGGGGTCACCGTCGAGGACGCCAGCGCGGCCACTCACCGGTTCGCCAGCGATCTCGAGGGCTACCGAGGGTGGCAGTGGGCCGTCGTGGTCGCGGCCCCGGAGGACGCCGACCGCGCCACGGTCAGCGAGTTGGTTCTGCTGCCGGGCCCCGACGCTCTGGTGGCACCGTCCTGGGTGCCCTGGGACGAACGTATCCGTCCCGGCGATCTGGGACCTGGCGATCTGCTGTCTCCACGGCAGGACGACCCACGACTCGTGCCGGGTTACGTCAGCTCCGGTGATCCCGCCATCGACGACGTTGCCGGCGAGATCGGTCTCGGTAGAACGAAGGTCACCAGCCTCGAAGGACGTCTCGACGCCGCCCAACGCTGGCACGACGGCGATTTCGGTCCCGATGCCGAGATGGCCAAGGCCGCGCCGTCGACCTGTGGGCTGTGTGGCTTCTACCTACCCATCGCCGGATCGTTGTCTGCCGCATTCGGTGTGTGCGGCAACGAATTCGCCGCCGACGGGCGCGTGGTGCATGCGGAGTACGGCTGCGGAGCGCATTCCGATACCGAACTGCCCACCGGAGCAGGATCACCGCAATTCGAGCCGTACGACGACGCGGCTCTCGACGTCACCGTAGCGCCGACGCCTCCGGCCGAGACAAGTACTCCGGTCGAGGCGACTGCGTCGGACGAGACCGCTTCCACGGGCGAGACCACCGACAGTGTGGACGGGTCCGACGGATCGACCGAGGGAACAGAAACGTCGGCCGAGGCCGAGGCCGAGGCCGTGCAGGTGGAGGCAGTTCAGGAAGCAGACGTACCGGCCGGTGAAACGGCTCCGGTATCTACCGAGTCTGTGGAACCCGAGGTGGCCGATGAGACTGAGCACGAAGAGGATTCGGTATCGCCGAGCTGATCGACCCGTTCGATACCGGGTCGCTGCGCGAGTCGATTCTCGCGGCCTGGGGTTCGTCGCCCACGCGACTTCGTGAGGATTCGGCGTCCGAGTCGGATCTGGCGCGCGGAGGCTACCGCGATCGGCTGTTGACCGAGCTCGCGCAGAACGCCGCGGACGCGGCGTCGCGGGCGGGTGTTTCGGGACGGTTGGCTGTCTGGACCGATGACGCCGGTTCCATTCACATCGCCAATACCGGTGCTGCGCTCGATGTTTCCGGTGTACATGCACTGACGGCCCTGAGAGCGTCGGCCAAGTCCGCTGCAGATGGAGGCGTCGGGCAGTTCGGAGTCGGTTTCACCGCGGTGCGATCGGTGTCCGACGAGATCGAGGTGCGATCGCTGGGCGGCGGGGTGCTGTTCAGTGCGCGGCGCACCTCGGCTGCGCTGCGCGAGCGCGGGATGGCCATGCCCGAGGCGGGCGTGCCGGTATTGAGGTTGGCGTGGCCGGTGGCGGAACCGCCCGCTGCGGGGTTCGACACGGAGATCGTGTTGACGCCGCGAACGGATGCGGACGCGGACTCCTTTGCGTCCGGATGTTCGGACGAGGCCGTGGATTTGCTTCTCGAACTCGAAGCGCTGGACTCGATCGAGATCGAGGGCGTTGTGATCGACTGTGTCAGAACGACACTCGATGCCCAGAGTGCCGACATCGCGATCGGATCACGAACATGGCGACAGTTCACCACCCCTGCCGCGCGCTGGCTGGCTCCGGTGGTCGACGGTCTACCGGTTCCTGCGTCACCCGACGTGTTGCGGGCTCCCACCCGATCGGACGAGCTGTTGTCGTTGCCCGCGTTGGTGATTGCCGATGTGCCGATGCAGCCGGACCGGCGGCGCGTGCTGCCGGGTGCCTCGTTCGATGCGGTGGCACGCGGGTACGCAGAATTCGTAGCGTCACTGCCTGCGCCGTCGCGGGTGACGTTCGTGCCCGAGGTCGGATTCGCTCGAAGCGAGGTCGATGGGCAGTTGCGAGAGCTGATCTTCCGCCGATTGTCCAGTGCGCCATGGCTTCCCGGTGCGCACGGACGCGACCTCGTACCCGAGCGGTCGAATGTCGTCGCGGACGCCTCCGAGGAACTCGCCTCGGTGCTGATCGACGTCGTACCCGATCTGGTCGACGCGACGCTGTCGGGAGCGCGCCACGCGTCGGCGCTCTCGGCAGTGGGGGTGCACCGGATCGGATTGGCCGGGCTGGCGGAGATGCTCGGTGGCCTGGATCGCGAGCCGCAGTGGTGGCAGCAGTTGTACGACGCGTTGACGCCCCTCGTCGTCGACGGTGTTGCTGCGGAAGAGCTTGCTGCCCTGCCTGTTCCGCTGGCAGATGGCCGCACGGTGACCGGTGCACGAACAACGGTGATCGGCTCCGACGCCTCGGCAGCGGTGACGTGGGTGCGTCTGGTGCATCCGGGTGCAGTGAGTCCGCTGCTGACGCGGCTCGGTGCCCGCGCGGCAACTGCATTCGAATTGCTGACGGACCCGGCCCTCGAGGCGGCACTCGACGATCTCGACTGGGACAGCCACGACGACGTCGAGACTCTGGTGAATGCCGTTCTCGCCCTGGCCGCAGAGGCGGGTGAATTGCCCGGCTGGATCGGCGGCCTGCCACTCGAAGACGAGCACGGCGAGCTGCGCAGTGCCGACGAATTGTTGCTTCCCGGAGCGCCGTTGGCGAAGCTGCTGGTGCAGGATTCACCGTTCGGCGTACTCGCGCCTGCGGTGGTGACGAGGTTCGGTGAACGGGCGCTGCGCGCGGTGGGCGTCGGGTGGGGTTTCTCGGTGGTACGCGACGAGCTGCCGACGGGGCCCGATCACGACCTCGACGACGAGTCGGCGTGGTGGTCCGGCCTGTCCGCGGAACCGGACACGCTGCTCGCAGTCCGAGATCTCGATCTCGTTCGTTCGGACGCATGGTCCGAGGCGTTGACCGTTCTGCTCGACGATCCGAGTACCCGTGCGGCTCTGACCGATCGGGACGGCTACACCGCGTGGTGGCTCAGGCGTCATGCGCGAATGCAGAGGGTGCCCCTGAGTGCGTTCCGTGCGCCGTCCGACGAGACTTTCGCAGGCCTGCTCGATCCGCTGGATCACCCGCGCGCCGACGAGTTGGAGGCGGTGCTCGCCGCGCCGAAGTGCGAGAGCGTCGAGACAGCTCGTGTACTGCTGCAGGCTCTCTCGGATCCGCAGAGGCATCCGAGTCCCGCGGTGATCGCACGTACTCACACGCTGATCGCGACCGCAGTTGTCGACGGGCGCATCGACGTCGCCGACATCGATCCACCGGATCGAGTTCGCACTCTCGGCGGAGCAGTCATCGACGCGTCGGACGCGTTGGTGATCGACACGCCGTGGCTGGCAAGCGTCGTACCGCCGGAGGTTGCAGTTCTCTCGGACATCTCTACCGCGGCCGCTCTGGCGGACGTTCTCGACATCAGGCCTGCGTCGGAGGCGATCAGCGGAGAAGTGCTCGGAGTCGGACGTGTCAGCGCCTGGGACCGCGAACCAGGAGCGGTATTGGCCTGTGCAGTAATGGGATTGCCGCTGCCATCAGGAGGGGTGGTGGTGCACCGGGAACTGGTGGTCCGATCGACCGGGGACGTCAGTGGTGACCACGCCGTGCCGTTATGGGTTACCGCAGACGGAACCGTCCATTGTGCGGCGAGTTGGGAGCGACCTCGTGGGCTTTGACGCGACAGTGCTGGACTGGATGGTCGGGCATCGAGTCGACTGGCTCACCACAATGTTCTGGATCATCACCACACTCGGCAACACGGTGTCGATGTTTCTGTTGTCCGCGGTGGTCGTCGTTGCGGTGCTTCGCGTCGGACGCAAATCGGATGCCGTGGTCGTCGCGGGGTCGATGCTCACCGGCTGGGGTCTGATGAATGCGCTCAAATTCGCGTTCGCGAGGGAGCGCCCACCGATGCCGGAGCGGCTGGTGGATATTGCGAGCCATTCGTTTCCGTCGGGCCACGCGATGATGTCGATGTTGCTTGCCACGGTGGCGATCGCGGTGATGATGCGATCGCCGCATCCGTGGCTGCATCGGCCGGTACTGCGTGCGCTACCGGTGGTCGCGTCCCTGCTGATCGGGTTCTCTCGGATCTATCTGGGTGCGCATTGGACCACGGACGTGCTGGCCGGCTGGGTGTTCGGTGCCCTGTGGGGGCTGGGATGGATCTATGCCGTCAGGCTGATCAGCGCGAGAAATCAGAGCGCTGGGCGATGACGAGCAGCTCGTCGCGCATGGCCGGGCTGGAGACAGCATTGGCGCGTGCGTAGAGGGCGCGGAGCGAGCGGACGTGGTTGCGACGGTTGCGGTACTGAGAGACGAGCTTCATGGCCTGGCTTTCGTGGATCAAGAGGTTGTTTAACTGACATAACCCATGGTCCACGTTAACTTTGTGTTACTCAACCGGCTGAGGGGTTAGTTTGCCCACGTCAGGGGCGGTGTGGTGATCGGGCTAACGTGATGCTGGTCTCAATCGAGGCCGCGCTGGGCGGTTTTGCTCCCACGACGTGACGCGGCTCTCTGCATCAGGAAGATTCCGAACCCTACGGCACCGACCGCAATGCCGGACCAGCACGTGGCGAGCGCATCGCCGGTGCGGTCTCCGGTGGCGGTGAACACGACCAGCGCGACGATCCAGCCGAGTATGCCGATCGCCAACACCGGAACCGGATCGGTGAGGCTGCGCGGGATCTGGGGGAGGTCGGCCACAAAATCACGCTACGCCACCATATTTCCCCAAGTCTCGCAGTGTGCTTTATCGTTCGCTCATGCAATTGTCGTCGCGGCTACTCGACAACTACTTCAAGATCACCGAGCGCGGCTCGACGGTGGGGTCCGAGGTACGGGGAGGCGTGGTCACCTTCGTGGCCATGGCCTATATCGTCGTCCTCAATCCGCTCATTCTCGGCAGCTTCTCCGCCGACGACGCAGCGGCCAAGACCGACGTGCTCGGCAACATTCTGCCGGTGGCCCAGGTTGCCGCTGTGACAGCGCTGGTGGCCGGGTTCATGAGCATCGCCTTCGGCATCATCGCGAACTACCCCTTCGGTATCGCGGCAGGCCTGGGCATCAACACGTTGCTTGCCGTGACCATCGCACCTCAGGTGACGTGGCCCGAGGCGATGGGGCTGGTGGTCATCGACGGCATCATCATCGTGTTGCTGGCTGTCACCGGGTTCCGCACGGCGGTCTTCAACGCGATCCCGGCGGAGCTGAAGGCAGCGATCGCCGCCGGTATCGGCGCGTTCATCGCGTTCATCGGGCTGGTCGACTCCGGCTTCGTGCGCCGTATCCCCGACGCCGCAGGTACGACGGTTCCCGTCGGGCTCGGCATCGACGGGTCGATCGCGTCGTGGCCGACGGTCATCTTCGTGTTCGGGCTGCTGCTGATGGGTGTACTGGTGGTGCGCAAGGTCCGCGGCGGACTGCTGATCGGCATCGTCGTCACGACGATCTTCGCGGCGATCGTCGAGGCCGTCACCGATGTGGGACCCTCCAACGGCGTCGACCCCAAGGGGTGGAATCTGTCGGTGCCGCAGTTGCCGAGCCAGTTGGTGCAGTCTCCCGATCTGTCGCTCGTCGGCAACGTCGATCTCTTCGGAGCGTTCACACGCATCGGCGTGCTGGCGGCAAGCCTGCTGGTGTTCACGCTCGTGCTCGCCAACTTCTTCGACGCGATGGGCACGATGACCGGCTTGGGCAAGGAAGCGAATCTGGACAAGGACGGGAAACTGCCGAACATCGGTAAGGCTCTGGTGGTCGAGGGTGCCGGCGCGATCGTCGGTGGCGGTGCGTCGGCGTCGTCGAACACCGTGTTCGTGGAATCTGCGTCCGGAATCGCCGAGGGTGCCCGCACGGGGCTGGCCAACGTGGTCACCGGATTACTGTTCTTGCTGGCCATGTTCTTCACTCCGCTCACGGCCGTCGTCCCGATCGAAGCGGCCGCTCCGGCGCTGGTCGTGGTGGGTGCGCTGATGATCGGGCAGGTACTCGACATCGACTTCCGACGCTTCGATTACGCGCTGCCCGCCTTCCTGACCATCGTGGTGATGCCGTTCACCTACTCGATCGCGAACGGGATCGGCGTCGGTTTCATCACCTGGGTGGTACTCGCGGTCGGATCCGGCCGTGCCAAGTCGGTACATCCCCTGTTGTGGATTGTTGCACTGCTGTTTGTTGCATATTTCGCGGTGGGACCCATCACCGAGGCGGTTACATGACGCGCGGTCGGTACCAGGGCGTATTCTCTGCGCTGTGACGTCGGGAAACGTAGTTAAAGACAACCGGGAATTGGCAAGCGATCTGTCGCTTGCGGTGGTGAGGCTGACTCGCCACCTTCGAGGTAGGCGAGTGGACTCGCAAGTATCACTGACGCAGCTGTCGGCTCTGGCCACGCTGAGCCGGGAGGGCGACATGACGCCCGGTGCGTTGGCTGCGCGGGAGAGGGTGCAGCCGCCGTCGATGACGCGAGTGATCGCGTCGTTGGCCGAACTCGGCCTCGTGGTGCGCACTCCGCACCCCACCGACGGGCGCCAGGTGATCGTCTCGCTCTCGCCTGCCGGTCAAGAGCTCATTGCCGACGAGGCGAGCGCGCGCGAAGCGTGGATGACCGCCCAGCTCGCGGGCCTCACAGCCGAGCAACTCGACATCCTGCGTGACGCGGTGAACATCATCGGTGCCCTGGTGAGCGACTCCGAGTAGTTACCTAGGTTTATTATCTGAATGGTGGCCCCTGCTTCCTCTACATCCGGTTCGTCGATGTTCGCTGCTCTGAAGACTCGCAACTACCGATTGTGGGCGTCGGGGCAGATCGTCTCGCTGGTGGGAACGTGGATGCAGCGGGTTGCCCAGGACTGGCTCGTGCTGACGCTGTCCGGCGGCAACGGCTTCGCCGTCGGCATCGTCATGGCCCTGCAATTCGGGCCGACGCTGTTTCTCTCGGTCTGGGGTGGGGTACTGGCAGACCGGTACGACAAGCGCAAGCTCCTCATGATCACCCAGGTGTTCGCCGCAGTCTGTGGTCTGGTGCTCGGCGTGCTCGACGTCGGCAACATGGTCGAGCTGTGGCACGTCTACGTCATTGCCTTCATCCTCGGCTGCTCGTCCGCCATCGACGCGCCGGTGCGGCAGTCGTTCACCATCGAGATGGTCGGCAAGGAAACTCTCTCCAACGCGATCGCGTTGAACTCGATGACGTTCAACATGGCGCGGATCGTCGGGCCTGCGGTGTCCGGAGTTCTCATCACCCTCGTCGGTACCGGCTGGGTGTTTCTCATCAACGCGGTGTCGTTCGCCGCGGTGTTCGGTGCCCTGGTGGCGATGAACGTCGGCCAGCTCTTCCGTGTCGAACCGGCCCCGCGAGCCAAAGGGCAGGTGCGTGAAGGCTTCCGGTACGTCTGGGGACGGGGAGACCTTCGCGTGCTGCTGGCGACGGTGTTCATGGTCTCGACGTTCGGACTCAACTTTCCCCTGAGTCTGTCGGTGTTGGCGCGCAACACGTTCGGCAGCGGAGCCGACGCATACGGATTGCTCTCGACCACCCTCGCGGTCGGCACGTTGGCGGGAGCGACCCTGGCGGCCCGGCGCGCCACGGCTCCGCGATTGCGGCTCTTCATCGGTGCCGTCATCGCGTTCGGGCTGTTCGAACTGCTCGTGGGGTTGATGCCCAATTACGTTCTGGTGGCCATTCTGTTGGTGCCCACCGGCGCGTTGACGCTGACGTTCACGACGTCGGCGATGAACATTCTGCAGATGTCGGTACCGTCCGACATGCGCGGGCGCGTGATGGGCATCTACATGCTGTGCTTCCTGGGTGGAACCCCGCTGGGCAGCCCGGTGCTCGGCTGGCTCGCCGACGTCCTCGACCCTCGCGCACCGCTCGTGTTCGGCGGCGTCATCTCACTGGCGACGGGTCTCTTCGCAGCCGTGTATCTACTGCGGCACAACAACTTGCGGATCACCGTGGTGCCGCCTGCAGACGGTCACCGGCTGCCCACTCTCGACACGGTGGCCGTCGGAAGCAAGGTCTGACGCTCGTCAGATCCACCCGTGGCGTCGGGCCAGTGCGCAGGCCTCGTGCCGGTTCGCCGCCCCGAGTTTCGCGGCCGCCGCGGACAGGTAGTTACGAGTGGTCCCCGGCGACAGATGCGCGCGCTGTGCGATCTCCGCGATCGACGCGCCGTCGGCGGCGAACTCGAGCACATCGGCCTCACGCGGTGTGAGCGGTGAGTCCCCGGCCCCGATGGCTTCTGCGGCGAGTGTCGGATCGACGTAGCGCCCGCCGCCGTGCACGGTGCGCACCACCTCGGCCAGGGTGGCGGCCGAGGTGGTCTTCGGCAGGAACCCCCGCACGCCTGCTTCGAGCGCCTTCTTCAGGTAGCCCGGCCGACCGTGACTGGTGACGATGATCGACGCGCAGGCGGGCAGTGTCTCGGCAATCTTCTGGGCCGTCTCGATGCCGTCGATCCCGCCCATCTGCAAGTCCAGCACCGCCACGTCGGGTGTGTGGGTGGCCGCCACGGTCAGTGCCATCTCGCCGGAGTCGGCTTGACCGACGATCTCGATATCGTCCTCCAGATCGAGCATGGTCGCCAACGCCGATCGAATCAGATTCTCGTCGTCGGCCAACAGGACTCGGATCATGGTGTGGTCCTCGGGTTCTGGGTTGATGTCGGCAAAATCGCCGTGAGGGTGAAGTCGTCGCTGGTCTGTTCCGCGGTCACGGTGCCTCCGACTGCGACCAACCTTTCGCGCAGTCCGCTCAGGCCGGTGCCGTCGTCGCGACCGGTCGATGGTTGCGGATGATCGTTTATCAGTCGAATGCTGTTGTCGGTCAGCTCGATCCGGCAGTAGGTGGCCGCGGAATGTCGCAAAATGTTCGTCACTCCCTCGCGGACCACCCAGGCGGCCGCCTCGGCCGCACGCTCGGACAGGACCGAGGTCTCGTCGACCAGTTCGGTGGAGATGCCTGCCGCGGACAGCAGTGATCGAGCTCCGTCGAGTTCCGACGCCACATCGACCGATCGGTAGCCCCGGACCAGCTTTCTGGCGTCGGCCATGGATTCCTGGGCCAGAACGCGAACCTCGTCCATCTGGCCGGCCGCTCGGTCGTCCCCCCGACGAGCCAGCGTCGCGGCGAGTTCGCTCTTGACGGCTATGGCCGAGAGTGCGCGTCCGACGACGTCGTGCAGATCTCGCGAGAATCGCAAACGCTCCTCGGCCACCGAGAGGGCGGCGGCGGCGTCGCGGGTGGCGTCGAGTTCGGTGACGATGCGCAGCAACCACGCCGACAGTTGCACGGTGAACGCCATGAAGGCGATGAAGATGCCGAGTATCAGAGTTTCCACTGCCGGGGTTCCCAGAGCCGCAGCAAGCGCAGCGGCGGCCACGGCCGCGGCCAGGGACCATCGCAACGGAATCAGGGTCGCGACCGCAGTGGTGACGAGTACGGCGGCCCACAGTGCGTTGCTCGTGGTCCCTCCGGCAACCAGCACTACAGCGGCGACGGCCATGATCGCCAACGGGATTCGTGGGTTGGCCGTCGACTCGCCGCCGAGTGCGGGGGTGCGCTGCACAACTACGAAAGCGGCGGCGGCACACACTGCTGCCGCCGCCGTCGATAGATAATCGTCGTACTGAAGCGTTGTCAGCATCGCGCCGCCGGCAACACCGACGGTGATGAGCAGGAAGGACTGGCGGGTGTAGACGCGTACCTTGTCCACTGCACTGCTGTCGTTCCAGCCGTGCAGTGGATTGAGGTACTCGTACAGCTTCATGATCTCCAGCCTTGCAGACGGACGGCGACAGGTGCGATCTAGGACCGCGGTTCCCAGCGGAAGTGCGTACGGGCGATCAGGACGCTCCCGACGATCCAGGCGAGCATCACCGCGAGAGGCATAACGGCCTCGCCGAAGGTGCCGGCGAATCCGATCGACGTGTCGCCGGGCGTGGTGGTACCGAACCAGCCCAGATTCAACAGGTCCGACACGGCCGCCATCGGAGTCAGTTCGATGACCTTGCTCAGCGAATCCGGAAGTACGTCGCGCAGCAGGGACGAACCGGCCATGGCGATCAGGATGACCGGCAGGCTGGTGATCTGCGCCGCTTCGGCGTTGCGGGTGAAGGCAGACGTGATCAATGCCAGAGCGGCGAACAATGCGGCACCGCCGAGAAGGGCAACGGCGACGAGCAAAGCATTGGCGGGAACCGGGCCGCCGAAGGCCACCACAACGGCACCGACGATCAGACCGAGTGCGACGGTGAGAATCAGCGAGGGTATCGCCGGTCCGAGAAGGATCTGAACGTCCGAGCTCTCCCCGGTACGAAGTCGCTTGAGCACCAACTCGTCTCGACGTGTGGCGTAGATCGAGAGCATGTTGTAGTAGACCATGAACACCAACAGGAACAGGGCGAAGATCTCGAGCGCCGCTCCGACGCCGGTGTCGGTCAGTCCGTCGTCGCCCCGGCTGCCGACGATCAGCAGCACGACGGGGAAGATCAACGGCATGACGACCGCGTTGAACAGCAGTACTCGGTTGCGTCCGAGCAGCGTGAACTCTGCTCGCGACAGGGCGGTCATCGTGTTCATGCGCTCATCACCTTCTGGTCTGTGAAGTCCGGCTTGTCGAATTCATCTGCGATGGAAAGGAATACGGTCTCGAGTGATGCCGCTCGGGCGTCCAGGCCGTGGAGCGTCACCCCTCTGGTGCGGGCCCACAGCAGCAGATCGGTCAGCGTCTCCTGAACCGAGGACGTCTGGATCGAGATCGTGTCACCCGAGACGTCCATCGACGTGCCCGGCAGCGACGGCAGTGCCGTGCCCGGGGCCTTCAGTTCGATCTTCGCCGGATGGTCGGCGACCACCTCGTCCACGGTGCCACTGCGAACAACCCTGCCGCGGTGCATGATCGCGAGTCGATCGCACAGCGACTCGGCCTCGTCCAGGTAGTGCGTCGTCAACATGATCGTCACGCCGGAGTTCTTCAGCTCCTGAATCAACCGCCATGTGTTGCGGCGACTTTCGGGATCGAGACCGGTGGTGGGCTCGTCCAGGAACAGGATGCGCGGACGGCTGATGATCGCGCAGGCGAGGTCCAGCCTGCGCTGCTCGCCGCCGGAGAGAAACTTCACCCGAGTATCGGCGCGATCGGCTAGGTCGACGCGACCGAGTACCTCGGTCACCGGCAACGGATCGCTGCAGGTGCCGGCCCACATTCGCAGACTCTCGGCGGTCGTCAGATCCTGTGGCAGGCCACCCTTCTGCAACATGATGCCCAGAGCCGGCCGCACCTTACGGCGATCGGCCACAGGGTCCATTCCCATGATCCGTACCGTGCCCTTGCTGGGCCGCGAAAGACCCTGAATCACTTCGAGAGTCGAGGTCTTGCCGGCACCGTTGGTGCCCAGTAGTCCGAACAGCTCACCTTCGGCGATATGCAGATCGAGAGCCTGGACGGCCTCGTATGCGTTCTTGCCCGAGCCGTAGCGACGCGTCATGCCGTCGACGTCGATGATGGTCATGATTGCTTTCCCCACTGGCGCAGTCCGATGACGAACCGGACGCCCATGAAGGCGACGATGACGCCGAGTGCGACGAACGCCGGAAGCGACCTACCGACGACCGCGAACAGCACGGCGACAATGGCAAGGCTGATGACGATGACGACGATCTCACGCGCCATGGTCGGAGCCGGTCCGAGCTCCATCAGATCGGTGAACAGATTTCCTTCGTCTGGTTGCTTCATGACTACGAGTCTGCTGCGCCCGAACCACCGAAAACAGTGCAGCGCATCATGACCTGAAGTGACACCGTCACGGTCCAGCCATGACAAAAGTCATGACTGTCGTTCTCCACCCGATCTCCACCCGTGGGTCGATTCGCCAGCACCGCGATCTTCGTAGCGTTACTGCCATGAACATTGCAACGATTGCTCTCGTAGTCCTCCTGGTCGGATACCTGCTGGTGCGGCGCATGACCGGCCAGCTCATGGAAGCCCGGCGCATGCTGGTGCTGCCGGCGATTCTGGCGCTCGTCGGGTTGGCATCACTGAACTCGACGGACCTGTCGGCCACGGCCATCGGGTTCCTGCTCCTCGGCTGCATCGTCGGCGTGGGCTTCGGCGTGATCCGCGGCTACACCGTCAGAATCTCCGAGCGGGACGGGACGGCCTGGATGCGGTACTCGGTCGCGTCGATCGGCCTGTGGATCGCCGCCATCGCCGTCCGCGTGCTGCTGATTCCGGTGGAGAGCGCCATCGATCCGACCGCGGCGTCCGTCGCCGGTCAGGCCACGATGCTGGCCGTGGGCATCGGATTCCTCGCCGAGTCGATCGCCGTTCTCTACCGCGCCATGCACTCCGACGCCACCATCGTCTGGCGCGCCGACAAGTCCGGTCACCACACGATCTCGCCTACGCTGTCCGACATGCACAATCGGGTTCGCGGCGGAGGAACGAAGATTCGGTGACATCGGCACCCAACCCCGACGTACGGTTGCCCACGCTCGACAGCCTCAGGCTGTCGAGCCGGCCGTATGTTGCGGCCATCGTGATCGTCGCGGCCTTTGCCACCTCGGACCTGAGCAATCCGATTCTGCTCGCGCTGCTCGTCGTCAACAGTGCCGTGCTGATGGCATCGGCGATTCCGCGGCGGTTCGTGGGTCCGCGTTCGTCTCTGGTCGGTGCGGGTGTCGCGCTGGTCGCGTCTGCAGCGATGCTTCCCCTCGGGGGCACCACTGCGGCAACGCTGTTCCCGTTTCTGTTCGCGGGACATGCGGGGTGGCGATTCAAGCCGTCGATCTCGTTCCCGTTCGCGATCGCGCTCAGCGTGGCGTGCGCAACCGCGCTGTGGATCGCCGAGCACAATGGTGTCGACGGATGGCCATGGGCTACAGGGCTGTTCGCGGGTTGGCCGGTGCTGATCGGGTACTCACGGCGCAGTCGGCTGGACGCACTGCGTAATGCGCGCCGCGCCACCGATGCCGAACTCCGCGAGCATGCCCTGGCCGAGCGTGCCCGCATCGCCCGCGACATTCACGACGTACTCGCGCACTCGCTGTCCGGGGTCAACATGCAACTCGAAGTCGCCGACGCGTTGCTCGACGCCGGCCGCGCCGAGGAGGCCAGAGCGGCAGTGGGCAAGGCGCAGAGTCTCGTTCGGGAAGGACTCACCGAGACCCGCCGTGCCGTACAGACTTTGCGTCAGGATGCGCTGCCCCTCGTGCCGACGTTGGCCGCTCTCGTGGGCGAGGACGCGAGCTTCCGTGTCGACGGCACGGCGTGCGATCTCGATACTCCGCAGGCCCAGTTCATGGTTCGGTGCGCGCAGGAGGCGATGACCAACGCACGCAACCACGCCCCCGGGGCTGCTGTCGATGTAGTGCTTCGGTTCGATGCCGGATCGGTCGAACTCTCCGTGGCCAACGGACCAGCCCTGTCGCCACCGGACCCGGTCGAGAGCACAGGAATGGGGCTTGTCGGTATGCGCGAGCGCGCCGCGCTCGTCGGCGGGTCGGTCACTGCCGGTCCCGACGGGCGCGGTTGGATCGTGCGTGCCCGGGTTCCTCTGCACAACCGCGCAGAACCGGATACGGAAACGAGAGCATGAGCATTCGGATAGTGATCGCCGACGATCAGGCGTCGGTGCGTGAGGCGCTGGCCACGATGTTGGACCTCATCGAGGACATCACCGTGGTTGCGACCGCTGCCGACGGAGCGAGCGCGGTCACCGAGGTGACCGCGGCGATGAGCGACGATCCCCTCGACGTGGTGCTGATGGATCTGCGGATGCCGGGAACCGACGGAATCGAAGCCACGCGAATCCTGAAGGGGCGCTTCCCCGACTTGCCCGTGGTGGTGTTGACGACCTTCTCGGACGAACGCTCGATACTCGATGCACTCGGCGCTGGCGCACGCGGATATCTCACCAAGGACGCCGGACGGGTCGAGATCGCGGCGGCATTGCGAGCGGCAGCAGCGGGGCAGGCGGTGCTGAACCCGGAGGTCCAGGCACGATTGCTCGGAGCCGTCGAAGCGCCTCGCACGCAGCAGATCCCGGCCGGGTTGACGCCACGCGAGCTGGACGTCCTACGCGCGATCGCCGCCGGCCTCTCGAATCGGGAGATCGCTCAGCAGATGTTCGTCAGCGAGGCGACGGTCAAAACACATATCAATCATCTGTTCGCCAAGGCACAACTACGTGACCGGGCTCAGGCCGTGCACTTCGCATTCACCCACGGTTTGGCGGGATAAGCGGCTCACCTGCGGGAACGCACCTGTTCGGGTACTTTCAGCTCGTGAATCGCACCGACCCGGCGAGGCCGGCAGTTGGACCCGGCCGTCGTACACAGATGCGCGTCATTCTGGTGGGCTCGGTGCCCAACCTCGTGCAGTGGTTCAACCTGTACCTCTACGCGACGTTCGCGCCGTACTTTCGGACCGAATTCTTCGATCCGGCCTCGACGAACTCACTCGTGTACGTCTACGGACTCTTCGCACTGACCTTCGTCGTGCGCCCGCTCGGCTCGTGGCTGTTCGGCAGGCTCGCGGACGTTCGAGGCCGACAGTTCGCGCTCGTCGCGGCGGTCACGCTCATGTCGGCCGGATCGGTTGCTCTGGCGGTCACTCCCACGATCCACGACATCGGTGCCTGGGCAGCGGTGATCCTCGCGGTCGTGAGCATCGTCCAGGGCATCGCAACCGGTGGCGAGTACGCGGCGGCGACGGTGTTGCTCTCCGAGTCGGGCACCCGAGGTCATCGCGGGTTCTTCGCCTCGTTCCAGGCCGCGACCATCGTCGGCGGCCTCGTGCTCGCGCAGACGTGCCTACTCGTGCTGCTCGCGAGCACCGACCGTGCGGCAATCTCCGAGTGGGGCTTTCGCCTCGCGTTCGCCGCGGGAGGCGCGGCCGGCCTGGCGTCTCTGTGGTGGGCGCGCGGACTCGATCGCGCCCCGCGAGAACCGACGGCACCGCAGGCGGACCGGGACGCCACGATGGGAGCGCTGTTTCGCGATCACTGGCGTCCGCTGTTGTGGGTGTTCCTGCTGACCGCGGGAGGAAGCGCGGCGTTCTACACCTACACCGTCACGGTTCCCTCGATCGTTCGCGAGACGTTCTTCGCCGCGGACGGGGCCAGGGGAGAGCTCACCGCGACCGGCCTCGTACTCGCGGCCTTCGTTGTGCTCATGGTGCTGCAGCCGGTCGGCGGTGCACTGAGCGACCGCATCGGCAGAAAGCCCTTGCTCGTCGTATTCGGGTCGCTGGGGATACCCGCTACCGGGGCGTTGGTGCTGGCCACCACCCGGGTCACGTCCCCGCCCGCGGTCTTCGTCATCCTGGTGTGCTCGTTCTTCGTGCTCACCTGCTACCTGTCGGTGAACGGCATCGCCAAGGCGGAAGTATTTCCCCCACACATCCGAGCGCTGGGCGTCGGCTTCGGCTACGCCGTCGCGAACTCCCTCTTCGGGGGCACGGCACCGTTGATCTACCACGCCACGAGCGGCCACGGCAGTGCCGAGTTCATCGCCTACATGACGGTGTTGCTCGCGGTGACGCTGTACGCCGCCCTCCGGATGAAGGGCGGCTCGGCGACTGCGCTCGACAAGCCGAACGGGACGGTCTAGAAACCCCAACCCATGACGGCCGGGCGTGCTGTTCCGAACGTCAGATCCAGCGCATGCAGAGATTCCTCGTTGCGGGCGGTGAGGCGATTGGCCGCGGCGAACAACCTGGCCCGGTGCGTGCCGAAGTAGATGCTGGCGAGCACATCGATGTCGAGTTCGATGTCCGGTTCGGATTCCACCCGGGTGCAGGTCGCCTTGCCATCGGTCACGGTGAACGAGTAGGTACCGCCGGCGTCGAGGAACGGATCTCGCACGGCGATGATCAGCGACGTGTCGAGAGCGTACGTGCGCGCCTCGAGCGCTGCCTCGACGTGCATGATGCGGGCCCACAGAGCGTCGTGGTGAGCCGTGACCTTCGGTAGCCGGTTGTTGGTCAGCAGGAACGGCAGTGCTTCGTCCCGTGCCTGCCTGACCTCGATGGTGTCGACCAGGTCGACCCCCACCAGGATCTGCCACAGCGCGGCGTACGCGTCGTCGGTCACGGCGATGAATTCCTGCACCACCACCCGACTGGGATTGCGTCCGCGGCGGTAGGCGACGTAGCCGTCGGCATGGACGATGAAGAACAGTGCGGTCAGTCCGTCGCGTCGGTTCTCGCGATCGGCGAAGAAGCGCTCCCAGCGGATCGGCGGCTTGGGCTGGGCACCTGCGGTCTGCTGCTGCCACCGGTGGTAGATGTCCGGGAGCAGCTCGGTGGCCTCGGCCGATTCGATCAGCCGCACACCCGTCGCCGGGGGAGCGTCCTTGCGGAACTGCGCGAACCGGCGGTCGATCGAGACGCTGATCTCCTCGGTCACCGGCCCGTACCCGAAGCGTCCGTAGATCGTCGCCTCGCTGGCTGTCAGCAAAGACAGCGGCGCACCCGCGTCGTTCAGAGCGCGGTGCTGCTGGGTGAACATCGATCGCAGGATGCCGCGTCGGCGATGCGTCGGTGCGACCGACACCCAGGAAACTCCGGAAGCCTCGACCTGCGCGCCACCCGGAACGGTCACCGACATCGGGAAGTGCATGGCGACACCCACTGGGGTCTCGCCGTCCCACGCCAGGTACACGTGCTCGGACTTGGTGAGGATCTGCGTCTCGGCGAGATCCTCGGCGTTCTGGTGCTCGCCGAACGCGTGGGCGTCGAGTAGCGCGACGGCATCCCAGTCGTGGTCGGAGGCGGTGCGGATGGTGATCGATTCGTCGGTAGTCATCGCTCTTTACTTTTCCATACAGATGTAGGCCTTCGCCGACGGACTGCCGGAAAGGCCGGGTGACAAGATGAGCGGGTGGTTCATGTAATCGATGTCGACGATCCTTTCGACCCCCGGCTGGACGATTTTCGCGACCTCAACTCCTCGGACAGGCGACCCGATCTGCCCGAGGGCAAGGGTTTGGTGATCGCCGAGGGGGTGCTTGTCGCGCAGCGCCTGTTGACCTCGCGTTTCCCGATGATCAGCCTGCTCGGCGTGGATCGACGACTCGACGCGTTGCGCGACGATCTCGCAGAATCGGATGTCCCGTTCTATCGGACGTCGGCCGAGGTGATGGCCGAGGTCGTCGGCTTCCATCTCAATCGTGGAGTGCTGGCGGCGGCGAACAGGCCGCAGGCCCTCGAACTGGACGAGGTGCTGGCCGGCGCGAACACGGTGGCGATTCTCGAGGGCGTCAACGACCACGAGAATCTCGGGTCGATGTTCCGGAATGCGGCCGGCCTCGGCGTCGATGCCGTGCTGTTCGGTGCCGCGTGCGCCGATCCGCTGTACCGGCGGTCGGTACGGGTGTCGATGGGGCACGTTCTGCGCGTGCCGTTCGCGAAGGTGCCCGAGTGGCCGCGTGGTCTCGATCGTGTTCGCGCGCACGGTTTTCAGCTGATCTCACTGACGCCCAATCCGAAGGCCGTATCGCTGGCCACGGCGATGACGGGGGAGAAGGTCGCGTTGCTGCTCGGCGCAGAGGGTCCGGGTCTGACCGAACATGCCATGCGCGCCACAGACATTCGGGCTCGTATCCCGATGGCACCGGGTACCGATTCACTCAACGTCGCGACGGCTGCGGCAATGGGGTTCTACGAACGGGTGCGTCTGACGTGACCGACCGCGACCCGGGTGTTCGCTGGACCGGTCTTCCGATCGCCCTGATCTCGGCGACACTGGTGGCAGTGGCCCTGACGGTATTCGGCCTGGAACTGGCCAGAATTCAACCACTGCTCGCGATCGGCTTGAACATCATCGTCGTGGCAGGCGCAGCCCCGACGGTCCTGCGGTGGCTCGCCGTCCCGGTCTGGCGCTGGGCCGTCTACGGTGCGAGTGCCGGTGCGCTACTGAGCTTCGTGGCACTCGCGGCCCTGGCCTTCTGACTCGCCTATTTGCGCGAGAACCAACGCTTCTTCGGTCGCGGTGCCGTCTGGTCCGAGGCGTCCGGCATGGGGGCCTGGCCACTCGATCCGTTCGAGCCTCGGCTCTGCTGGTTCGGCGGCGGTGGCTCCTGCCCGGGAACGTACATCGTGAAGCCGCAGACCGGCAGTGTGGCCGGATCGAATTCACCGGGGTGCGGGGCACCGGTGTAGCGGAATCCGAGCCATTGGGCGTTGGCGGCCTCGGCGAATTCCTGCGGGTGAAACGGCAGAGACTGAGGATCCGGCATCACTCCGGGGGGATAGATCAGCGGATGCTCACCGGCCCAGAACGACCGCTCCCACACCAGCGGTAGGCCCGCGTCCTCGTAGATGTACACCGGAGTAGCGCTGAACGATCGACGAAATTCACCGCGTTCCCAGTAGGCGAACGCGCCCCACGCGTGCTGGGGATCCGATGCGACGAGATAGGTGTGCTCGGATGCCAGGGGGCGAGTGAAGGATTCGGGAAGCGTCGATGGTGTCGGGACCGAAATATTGGACCCGCACACCACGGTCACGCCCGGATAGCAGCCGATGAAGACGTGATCGTCGTCCACACCCGCCGATGTCGATATCGGACCCTGGGCGAGGGGCACAGCGGTCAGGTGGGGGTACAGACGGCCGACGAGGGCCGTCGCAGCATTCCAGTCCGAGGTGGTCGCCTCTCGGAGGACAGAAATCGGATCCGGTGTGTCCACGTACCAGATCGTTGACGCTTTGGCCCCCACTGCCGGCACCTCTCTCTCCGTAAGCTTCGTCGGAAGCCTACGGCGTGAGCGTCGGCAATTTGTCACCGAGCGGTAAATCGGTCATTCGACGAAGTCAGTTGTGCATCGACGAAGTCAGTTGTGACCGCTGCTACGGACGCCGAGCAGGACGTCTTCCCAGGACGGCATGGCCGGCTTGCCGCGTTTGTCCTTACCGCCGTGACCGGGTGCAGCTTTGGGCGCGGGCTTGGGGTCTCTGGCCACCGGCTCGTGCGGCTGATCGACTTCGGGGGCCGGGGTCTCGTCGGCCTCGATCTCGACCGTCTCGGCGTCGAGTTCGCTGTCCGAGGTGGTTCCGTAGTACTCGTCGAAGCTCTGCTGCGAGGCCTCGTCGTCTGCCGTTGCGGGCGCGAGGGCGCGTACCGGAGCGAGGCCACGTAGCTGGCGTCCGAAGTCGGGGTCGATCAGTTCGTGTGCGGTGTCGTCGAGCGGCGCTATGGTGCCGCCGTGTCCGTCGGGCAGGAACTGCCAGTGCGCCTTGTTGGTGGTGCGTCCCGCCTGCCACTTCAGCTGTGCGACCCACTTGTTGTCCTCGTCGCGCCACGCGTCCCACTCGGCGTCGTCGAGATTGTGGCCACGAGCTCGGAAGGCAAGAGTGACGATGTCGAGCAGAGTCTGGACGGCGGGTCCGTCGTGGCGCAGCGGATGACCGGCCTGAGCCATCGACGCGGCCTGCGAGCGTTCGAGCAGAACGGGGTGAGCGAACACCTCGACGCGGCTGACGGCCATTCCGGAATCGGCGGCGACCTGTTCGATGGTCGCTCCACTTCGAATTCGAGCCTGGATTTCCTTCGGCCGAAGCAAGCTGTCCATTTCGATCTCAATCTGTCCTAGTCGAGCGATGTCGCCGCGTGAGGCCGCGCGGAGTTTGTCGTCGGCCGGAAGCCGGAATCTGTCGCCGGTCTTGGGATCTGCGCACACGACGAACTTTCCGTCGGCCTCGAGACCCACCACGTGTAAGTCTCGCACTGTGACCTCCTCATCGCGCCGGCTCGCGATACCGTCGAATTCGACCATAGTTCACCGGGTGTCCTCGGTGGGTGTTCGACACGCGTCGCTGCGCCGGCGATCGTTTCTCCATCAGAGAGTAGACAGCTGCGGGCTCGGCTGCACTCGATCGGCCGATGTTGCGTCAATTGTCTTGTGACGCAACATCGATGCGTCCCTCTGTAAGTACAACGTGCCCAGGCCGAGGCCGATGCTCAGGGCGACCGCGTGTCCGACGGCGGTGAACGACGGGTTCGATATTCCGCTGACGGCGACGACCGCGATCCAGAGCGCGGCCCAGCCCAGCCGCCACGGCATCGGTAGGTAACGAATCATGGATCCGGCCACCGCTGCAGCTGCGTAGCTGACCCCGACGTCGACTGCCATTGCCAGTGAGTCGGCCAACCAATCGACGCGTATGCCGATGAACAGTCCGACCGCAACCAGAGCCGTCGCGCCGATTTGGCCGGCGCTGAACGTGACCAGGAATCGTCGCCAACCGGATATCCATTCGGCGACGGCGAACAGGAATGCGACTCCGGCGAGCCACAGCCAATTCACCCGACCCTCGGTGAGGAAGACGCTCGTGACGAGGGTGGCGAGGTGGCCGTCGGTCAGATTGTGGAGGTTGGTACTCGCCGCATGCAGCACGTGCCACCGGTCGTGCGGCCCGATCTGGCCGAGCGCTACCGTGCCTGCCGCCGCGAGGATGCAGTAGACCAGCGTCACGCGAATCCGCAGCGCGAATGCCAGGAGCCTGAACATACGAGCGCTCCCTTCGAGGTCGTTACGCTTGCGTACTTGAATGCAAGTGTAGGCCTCGAAGGGAGCACCCCAGCTGGGAGCTTGCTGGCAACTAGCTCACAGCGCGGAGACGACCCAGTCGATGCTCTTCGTCAGTGCGGTGATGTCGTCCGGCTCGATGGCCGGGAACATACCGACACGCAACTGGTTGCGGCCGAGCTTGCGGTACGGCTCGGTGTCGACGACGCCGTTGGCGCGCAGGATCTTGGCGACCTGAGCTGCGTCGACCTTCTCGTCGAAGTCGATGGTTCCGACAACCTGGCTGCGGTGATTCGGGTTCGTCACGAACGGCGTTGCGAACTCGCTCTTCTCGGCCCAGTCGTACAGGCGCGAGGACGAATCGGCGGTGCGCTTGGTGGCCCAATCCAGGCCGCCCTTGCCATTGAGCCACTCGATCTGATCGGCGAACAGCAACAGTGTCGCCACCGCCGGGGTGTTGTACGTCTGGTCCTTGCTGCTGTTGTCGACGGCGATCGGCAGAGACAGGAAGTCCGGAACCCACCGGCCGCTGGAGGCGATCTCGTCGACGCGGGCAAGCGCGGCGGGGCTCATCAGCGCGACCCACAGTCCACCGTCGGCGGCGAAGCATTTCTGCGGCGCGAAGTAGTAGACGTCGGAGTCGGCGACGTTCACCGGAAGACCGCCCGCACCGGAGGTGGCGTCGATCGCGATGAGGGCGTTCTCGGAGCCGGCCGGACGGCTGACCGGGATGGCCACGCCTGTGGACGTCTCGTTGTGTGCCCAACCGATGAGGTCGACGGACGGGTCGGAGGTGGGCTCGGGTGCACTGCCCGGCTCGGCCTTGACGACGATGGGATCGCCGATGAAGGGGTTGTTCTTGGCCACCGAGGCGAATTTCGAGCTGAACTCGCCGTTGGTGAGGTGCAGCGACTTCTCGCGAATGAGGCCGAACGCAGCGGCGTCCCAGAACGCGGTGGTGCCACCGTTGCCGAGCACTACCTGGTAGCCCTCGGGGAGCGAGAACAGGTCCTTCAAGCCACTGCGTACGCGTCCGACGACGTCCTTGACGGGCTTCTGTCGGTGGCTGGTGCCGAACACGGACGCGCCGACGTCGACCAGGGATTGCAGCTGCTCGGGGCGAACCTTGGACGGGCCGCAACCGAAGCGTCCGTCGGCGGGCAGGAGATCGGCGGGAATGATCGGCAAATCGGCCATGGAGTAGCGCGTCCTAGCGTCGATGGAATATGGCACCCATAGGCTAGTCGGGTGCCGCCGCGGCTTCGACTACCGGATCAGTTCCCAGCCGTCGACGGACTCGGGGGTACGGGGTTCGGGGCCGGTGTACAGGGCGGCCGGGCGGACGAGCTTGCCCAGACGCTTCTGCTCGAGGATGTGCG
>NZ_NPFM01000039.1:0-80237 GCF_002258645.1 Rhodococcus sp. 15-649-2-2 | reverse complement strand
GAGCCTGATTCGGGCAGGTATCGAACCTCGTTGGTGATGGCCCGAAACAGCGGGAGACTAATCGGATGCACAGTGGTCAGAGGCAAACCCCGTCTACAATATGTTGACCAGGACTCTCCGAGGTGGATCGACGATGCGGCGCGTGGGGGGATCGAAGCTCACGGGCCAGTTCTCGTACAGGTCGGGGGTCATTGTGCGACCGCCAATCGGTGCGGCCCATGTTCGGCGACTGCGTCGGTGACCGCGGGGGCCCAGCGCAAGCCGTGTTCGCCGAACATCGGTGCGGTGAGGGTGTAGCGGCCTGTGCGCTGGGTGATTCCGCGTCCGTGGACGGTGGTCTCGAGTGTGATCGAGCCGATGCGGCCCCTGCCTTGCTCGATGCCGCCGTAGCCGACCGGCCGAGAGAAAATCGTCAGATCGAGACCAGGCATTCGACCGTCCGTGATCGCGAATACCCCTGCGTGAGTGCGGTTTCGGGCCAGCAGGGCACGTGCGCGGGTCGGTGGTACGTCGCGACCGTGGACGGTGCTGATGACCAGATCGATCCCATCGATGCAGATATTGGCGGCGTCGAGAGGGTCTGCTTGACCGGGGTCGATCAGGGCGATCTTCGACAAGTCCCCGCCGTGTTCGTGGACGGCGAGGAGCCCGAACTTGGGTTGACCGATCAGGGCGACGTGGTGGCCGGCCGCGGTGGCGGTGGCGACGAGTCCGACGAGAATCGATCCGGCACCGGTGATCGACAGGGCCGTTCCACGGGCCAGCGCGCCGCGTGGCAGCAGTTCCGACAGCGGCATGGGCACCGGCAGGGTTTTGAGGGTTCGTGAGCGCACGGGGCCGCTCAGGGCCCGCTCATCGCCGTCGGTCGCGGCGGCCTGCGCGTTCGGCTGCGAGGGGGCGAATGCGGGCGAGTCGTCGGAGTCGACTGGTGCGTGGTCGCGGCGTCCGGGGATCGCGGCCATGCTGCGGCGAAGAGCGGCGAGCTGTGCAGCCTTGTCCAGGTTGGTCAGGTCGGGGATCGTGTCGGCGATACCGGCCATGAGTGCGACCTTTCGCCGAACGGATCAGTGCCCTCAATCTATGCGAACATACGTTCGATGTCGAACTACCTGCGTGTGCCCGAAGCTGGCCCTGGTTCGCGAACCCTAGCGGCGTTCGCGAGGTGGTCGAGGGAGAGTTCGGGGTCGGCCGTCAGGTGGCGATGTTCGGCGAGCAGACGCCTGACGTGATCGAGGTCCGCGCGCACGGCCGGGTCGTCGGGGTCGTAGCCCTCGTCGATGATGGCGGCGCGTTCGTCTGGGTCCATGTCTAGTTCGACGCAGCAGCGCCGGGCGCGGTTCCCGTGTCGTAGATCAGGTCGTCAGAGCCGTCGTAACGGAGGCGCGCGAGTTCACCATTTCCTGATCCTGCTCGCCGTGGCGAGCCGGTCCCTGGCTAGATTCAGGGACCGGCGCGCCCCTGGTGTCTTTATGGCCGCTCATAAAATCCCGTGCGGGCGGCGGTCACGACGGATAGATCACTTTCATGGCGGCCAGCAAGCTCAGACTGTCCGAGTCCAGGTAGATGGACCAGTAGCTGTCGACGAGCGCGAAGTGGATTCCCAACCCCGAGCCGCCCCGAGCAAGAACCTGAAGGGTCTCGTCGTATCCGATGGTCAGTTCCGAGTTGTAGGTCCCTCCTGCAATCGCGTCGTACCTGTCCCGCAGATCGGTGACGACCATCGCCGGCCAAACCGGTACTGACCTTTTTCTCAGATCCTCTCGCAGTTGCTGGACCGTCGGCGAGTCGTCTGCGTTGTCTGCTGCGGCGATCAAATCCTCGCTTCGGACCTGCGGCTTTTCTATAGTTTGCACTGCTCCGGCACCGCGGTACACCCCATCCAGGTCCGCGCCGGAACGGAGGTCGTCGAAGCTCAGATTTGCGATAGACAAGTTGTTCTCGATTACCGCAAGCCTGCTCGGTACAACCCGAAAAGTAGCTGCCTCATCGTCCGGATCGGCACTTGTATCCACAACGAGCACTGGATGTTCCGGCTCGTCACATGCCCGCTGGTCGACTACGAAGAGATAGTCCGGCGGCGGAGATTCCACCAAGCCGACAATGCGTGACACCGACATGTCGGCAAACTCCGGGTCGTCGACCGTCGTCAGAAAGGCTTGAGCCTCATAACCACTGTCTTGCACGTGCGACGCCTGGGCATCTCGCGCAACCTGCGCCCAGGCACCGTCATCGCCGAAGTACGTACGGATGAGCAGGGATTGGCCCTCTGGCAGAGTTGGCATGGCACCGACTCTAGTCGTTCACAACCGTGAAACCGATGCAGTTGCGAGGGACCGAACATTCGATGCTCAGGTCAATTGTTGACGAGTTGGCTGGCTCGCTGAAATGTCACGCCGAGAAGCGATCCGATATCTCGGACGGGTACCTGAGCGGTGGCGAGCTTCTTCGCGAAGGCCTCGGTGCTGGCTTTGACGCGGGCTTCGTCCTCGGCCAGACGTGCTCGCTGTGTCGCGATCTCGGCGATGTGGACCGCGAGATCCTCTCCCCCGGGTTCGAGCTGGATGTGCTGCTCGATCTCGACATCGGCGAGGGCGACTCCGGTTTCGAGGGCGATGAGTTCTTTCGCTGCGGTGTGGACATCGTCGATGCGACGGGCTTGAGTGAGGGCGTCGAGTTCGGGGACGGCGATCATCCACCACTTGCCGTCTCGGGTCACCGACACCGTGTAAGTTTTGCTCACTGCTGTGCCTCCTTCATGGCTGCGAGGATCTTGCGGTAGACACCGGGCGAGATCGTCCGGTGCCCATCGGGCACAGTCACTTTGACTGCGCCGTCGGCCGAGACCCACGTGCTGTGCGATCCGACCGTGCGGACCGAGGTGAACCCGGCCGCTTTGAGGGCCTTGACCACTTTCCGCGTGGGCTGCTCGGTAACCATGACTTTAGTCTAGTCGATTGGACATTTTCTAGTCAAGTCGACTAGACGAAATAAGGTCGAGTAGCGGTGGCGTGGTCGACACGGGAGGAAGTGCCTATTACGCATTTCCTCATCTGGTGCATCTGCCTGCGGGTTCGGTCTGGTTAGAGTGGCAGTCGACAGCAATGTGTTTCCATTCGAGAGAGGCCGCATAGAACCGTGGCGAAAAAAATATTCACCCAATTGGTCGACGATATCGACGGCTCGGTCATCGACGACGAATCAGGCGAGACAATCGAATTCTCCGTCAACGGCGTCGACTACCTCGTAGACCTGAAGGCAAAGAACGCCAGCGAGTTTCACCGCAAGATCGGCTACTACATCGAGCACGCGACCCGCGTCGGCGGGCGTAAGCGTCGGCACTCCCCCACCTCCACGGCTCCATCTGCTGCACCCTCGAACAGCGGGGCCACACGTAATCCGGCTCAGACCAGAGCTGTCCGGCAGTGGGCCGCAGACAACGGTTACGAGATCAGCGATCGCGGCCGCATTCCCGCTGCTATCGAAGACGCATTCAACGCTGCACACTGATCATTACTTCAGGATCACCGCGCGAACTCGACGGTGTATCCGGCCTGACCGTCGATCGACAGGCTGTACTTGCACACCACCGAGCGTTGTCATGTTCGAGCCTTCCTTCCTTCGCAACTACGGATACGCCGTCATTTGCGGGCCCCGCTCCTGCAGACCCCCGCTTGAATGCCAGCAGACGAAACGAGGTGAAGTTCACCGATCAGTCAGCCGCGGGCTTGGGGAACCTGGGAACAAACTCCCGCCGGAATCGGCGCAGCCTCTTCACAAATGTCGAGATGAGAATAAACGCAACAAAGACGGCGACCATGACACCGGTGACGATCTGCAGCCAATCCGCGGCACCACAAATGGTCGCAATCACCACTGCAATCACGCCACTGATCATGGAGTTCACGACTCCGACGATGACGGCGGATCCGCCGAACAGATGAAGGACTCCGATGCGCCGTCCGAAACCGTATGTCTGGAGGAGACTGGCCCAATCATCGTGATACCCGGTGACGAAGTACGGCTCGAGGCCAGGCAACAGATCTAGGTACGCGTGCCGCAGACGGTTCATACCAATGACTAACCAAAGATCTTCGAGGTCAGCTTCTAGCAACCTCGTGTACGTCGACAACCCAACTAACAAAACCAGCGGTAGAACGAGCGAGGCAATGACTCTGAAATTCTGCCCGAATCCAGTTGCCTGGACCATCAACGAAAGGGCAACGACGGATGCCGAGACAATCGCCAGGAACGTTCCCGTGCGACTGAAGATTTCCTGCCAGAGTGCCCCCCGAGCGGCGAGAAGGCTCCAGTGCTCGACGCCGAGGATCTGGGCGTTCAAGGCGTCGGGGCCCCTATCCGCAACTGGTCGAGGCTCAGGAAAAGGTGGCGTAGCCGGGTTCTTCATGTCGTCCTAACAGGTCGAATCGAAGGCCAGCTTCCTGCCCGGCTCAGTGCGGCAACCGTGCGATCGCGGGCAAGGGTCGCTGGGCAATGTCATGAGGTTACGCCGCCGCGCAGTGACCTACCGGCTTCCGGCCCGCAGATCTTCGAGGCGATGCAGACAGTACAGAAACTTGGTGCCACGAAGCCGAACATAACAGAATTTGGACTTGACGGTCCACAAAAAGCTGGCACAGTAGCTTCCGCGTGCAGGCAGTCGAAGAGTCGTTCACTGCGGACGAGAGCGCACCGGAAGGACTGCAACGATGAGCGATGAGCGGCCAGAGGAAACAGGCCGACGGTCACCGGAAACCGTCACCCCCGCTGAGACTGCCGGTATTCACGGCCACGAGATGTCCGGGCACTCCGGTCATGCCGTCGGCCGAGAGATGTTCGCGTGTCCGCACTGCGGGCACCAACTCAGCATGTTCAGGGAGTCGCGGTCCAGCCCCGGAGACAAGGCTGCGGCGTGGGTGGCCGGCGTCGCCGGATCCTGGCCCTTCCTGCTGATCATGTTGCTGTCCATCTTTGCGTGGTTCGTGATCAACGCCATCCGGCCGATCTTCGATCCGGAGTCGTCAGCCATGCTCGACTATCTGGGAACGGTTCTGGCGATCATTGCTGCCTTGCAAGGACCGCTGATCCTGCTTTCTCAACGCCGCGAGTCCGATCGTGACCGCGCGCGAGACATCGAGACCTTCGTGATTTCACAGAACACCGAGGCCGACCTGCACTCGATCGGTTCCGCGGTCACCACCGCCCTCGAACAATGGGAACGAGATCGAGCCTTACATGCTTCGGTCGAGCCTGAACGCACTTGTGAAGGTGATGACTGCAAATAGGAGACGGACAGTTGCCCTTCCGGATCAATGGCCAACGAGCCGCCGGTCCCTCCGGAGACGGCCCGGCAGGATCTGGCCGACGGCTTCGACGCGTGGCAGCGCCACTTCTCCGACGGTCTGCAGCGAATGCAGCGCTCCGGTGAACTGAGGCAGGAGGCCGATACCGACGACCCGGCGACGTGCCTGTTTGCATCGACTCGAGTCACGAACTGCCGCCGAATCGTTCGGTACGGATCCGCGCTGCATCGTGGCCGAGGTCGACAAGCCACCCGGTGACGGCTTCCACGAACGGCGATGGCCCGCAAACGAATACGCGCGGAGACCGTGATGCGGCGAACGTCCGCTCGGCGATCGTATTCCGGGTCAACCGCCCGCCCTCCTGGAATCCAGGTGCGGACTGTCGGGTGTGCACGATGTCGACGGTAGTTCGTGTCAACCCTACGAGCTCGTCGGCGAACATCTCGTCTCGCGGACTGCGGACCGAGTACAACAACCGACAGTCGGAGCTGTCCGCCTCGCGTTCGCGTGCGGACGCAATCGCGAACAACGGCACGACTCCGGATCCGCCCGCGATGAGCTGGATAGGAGAGCGGTCGGTATCGGAGCGGGACCAGACGAAAAAGCGTCCGAGAGGTCCTTGCACCTCGACATCCTCACCCTCCGCGAGGTGACGTACGAGAAACGGTGACACCTCGCCCGTGGGCAGTTCCTGGACCATCAGAACCACGCGAGTTGACTCACCCGAGGACGCAAGAGAGTAGGACCGAGACGCCTGGTATCCGTCCGGTGCCGTGAGCCGGACATCCACATGAGCTCCGGCGTCGTTACCGGGCCACGTCGGCACATCCAATTCGAGGCGCACGGCCGATGGATTCTCGAAACGCCGACTGATCACCCGCCCGAGATGCCACTGGACGCCGCTCGAGGTTGTCACGAGTAGCGCTCTTCCCGCCATGGGTCGCCCCGAAGGTGGTAGCCGTTCTGTTCCCAGAACCCCGGTTCGTCCGAGGGCAACATCTCCATTCCGAGAACCCACTTCGCGCTCTTCCAGAAGTAGAGGTGGGGCACCAGGAGTCGGGCCGGACCGCCATGTTCGGGTGTGAGTGGTTCTCCTTCCGCCTCGGTGGCTATCCAGGCCTGCCCATCGAGGAGATCTTCGAGCGGCAGGTTCGTGGTGTAACCGCCGGAGCTATGAACCATCACGTAGTCGCAGCTGGTCTCGACATCGTCGAACAACAGGTCCAACGAAACACCCCGCCAGGCCATGTCCAGCTTGGTCCAGTGAGTGACGCAGTGAATATCGGTGACGATGTTCTCGACGCCCACCTTCTGCAGCTCATGCCAGTTCCACCGGTGTGCGACTTTGTCCTCGGTCGTGATCGTAAAGCTCCATTGGCTCTCGTCGATTGCCGGCGTCGGTTCTATCGAGAGCACCGGCCAGTCGTGGGCGAGGGTCTGCCCGGGGGGCAGTCGAGCGTCGGTGGACCTTCGCTGATTTCCGAAACCACTGTTGATAACTCCCACGACTGCACCTTTCCTCGGGCATTCACTACCGCGGCCTACGCGAACGGAACCGAAAACTGTTTCATATCACCGAGCGTCGAGTTGGACCGGAAGTCTGGAGTCGTGCTCCGACAGCCGTGTCGGGGAACGGTTGAGCTCCTCGGCGAACGCCCTCGGCGCGGGTCCTCGCGCAGCTCACGGTCCCCTTCCTGTTTAAGTACCCAAATATGGACTTTGGGGTCCAGTTTTGTGACTGGAATATATCGGAAAACCTAGGACTTTCGCGGCGAATATTGCTTTTCCAACGGGTTTCTCACTTTCGATCCAGCCTGGAGCTTACGGCAGATAGCCAGGAATATCTGGACCCATAGGTCCGTTAAACGATACGATGGCGCGGCCGCCGCGCCATTCGCAAGGAGGAGCCCACGTGATGACGAACGACTACCGCAAGACTCCTGAGTCGGTCAGCCGCCTCAACGACATGCAACTTCGGGTGACGCAGCAGGGCGGGACCGAGCCGGCGTTCCGCAACGAGTACTGGGACCACCACGAACCGGGCATCTACGTCGACATCGTCTCGGGTCAGCCGCTGTTCTCGTCCACCGCCAAATACGACAGCGGCACAGGATGGCCCAGTTTCACCGCCCCCATCGACGCCGCCGCCGTTACGACCGAGGTGGATCGGACATACGGGATGAGCCGCACAGAGGTGCGCTCGGCAGGTGCCGACAGCCACCTCGGGCACGTGTTCCCTGACGGACCGAAACCCGGCGGCCAGAGGTACTGCATGAACTCGGCCGCAATGCGCTTCGTACCCGCTTCCAGGCTGGTCGAAGAAGGGTACGGCGACTTCGCCACGTTGTTCGACACCGACCAAAATTCCTCGAACGGAGCGGCCTCATGACCAACGAGATCAACAACACCGAGACGATCACGAGCGGCGCGACAGCGGAAACGGCCGTCCTGGCCGGCGGGTGCTTCTGGGGGATGCAGGACCTGATCCGCCGTCATCCCGGGGTACTCGGGACCCGCGTCGGATACACCGGCGGACATAACGAGCATCCGACGTATCGCAACCACCCGGGCCACGCCGAAGCCATCGAGATCGTGTTCGCCCCCTCAGAGACGACCTATCGCGACATCCTGGCGCTCTTCTTCCAGATCCACGATCCCACCACGCTGAACCGACAGCGAGGCGACCGCGGCACCAGCTACCGGTCCGCGATCTTCCCCGTCACACCGGAACAGGAGCGGATCGCCCGCGACACGATCGCCGATGTGGACGCGTCGGGTTTGTGGCCAGGTAAGGCGGTCACCACGATCGAGCCGATCGGCCCTTTCTGGGAGGCTGAGCCCGAGCATCAGGATTACCTGCAGAAATATCCGAACGGCTACACCTGCCACTTCCCCCGCGATGGTTGGGTGCTGCCTGATCGGAGTTCGTCGGGCGCGGGAGCGTAGCGGTCGTCCGGTCGGGCGCGGGCCATCTTTCGGCCCGGCCCGGCCGCGAAGCCCTGATCTCGACACCGGTGTAGTTAGCCTGGGGAGATGACCGACAGCGTTAGCGGCTCTCGCCCGCGCCGCTTGACCACGCGCGGTGCCGCAACGAAGGCACGAATCGTCGATGCGGCCGATCAGTTGATGTACGAGCGCGGTGTTGCTTCCACGACCCTGGCCGACGTCCGGGCCGCGAGCGAAACCTCGAAGTCACAGCTCTACCAGCACTTCGCCGGAAAGCGCGCACTTGTGTTGGCAGTCGTCGAGGTCCGCGCCGACGCAGTGCTGTCACAACAGCGCCGTCGTCTCGAGAGGATCGAGTCATTTCGCGGACTCGAACTGTGGCGTGACTGTCAGTTTCAGAAGACGGCTGCACGATGTCAGAAGTGCACTGCAGTGCAACTCCGAGTTCTCGAGCACACGTCCGGCCTTATCCAGTGAGCGCTGCGATCCCTGACTGGATAGCGCATTGATGGTGAAATTTCCCATCAAGTTTTACTGGCCGTCGGTGAGCTGCGGGTCTAGCGCCGCGGCCGGCCATGGACGGCTGTTGTCGCGCGAAGTGCTCGATCGGACACTTGCGGCATGGGCGGCGAGAAAGTTGTCGACGATTTGGATGCAGTCGTCGGCGTGGATGTGGCGCAGTCCTGTGAGGCGAGCGAACACTATCGGTCCGAGGAGCTGAATGAGGGCGAAGGTGGTGTCGATCTCGCCGAGCACAGCGCGAGCGTCAGGCGCCGTCAGGATCTGATCCAGGGACCTGCGGTATTGCTCTATGACACGGGCCCGAAGCGAGACCACCGCGCCAGGATCGAGATCGCGCCGGCTGGCGTCGCCGCTGTTGACGGGCCCCATTGCCAGCCAGGCCAGCGTGGTCATCTGCACCGGAGCTTGGTCGATGAGGTCGGCTTGGGTGGTGAGCAACGAAATCAGACGTTCACGTAGCGGACCGGTATCGATATCGGTGTCGACTGGGGGTAATAGTCGCTCGAAGGTTGCAGCGAGCAGGTCAGTGGTACTTCCGAAATGTCGGTACAGAGTGGCACGTGCAACCTTCGACATGCGGGTGACCGCCTCCACGGTGACCGCCTCCACACCGCCGGTGGACAGCAGCTGACCGGCCGCTTCGAGTAACCGGTTACGTGAGCGCGCCAGCCGGGGGTCGGCCGAGCCCTCGGTTGCAACGAGAGGGTCGACCATGAACGGGCTCCGCTCCATTTGACTGACAAGACATGTCCTCGATTGATCATTCTGTCACACCCGCAGAGTTGTGATACTAATAGTCTCGAACCGAGACGATCAGTCTCGAACTGGGAGGCTGGCCGTTGAACGAACGTAGATCCGACTCTGCCAGCGTCGCTCGATGGAGCGGTGCCCAGTGGTGGATGTTGATTGTGTCGTGCATGGCAGTCGCGTTGGTGGTGGCCGCAATGGCAGCATTGTATTCAGCGTTGCCCCAGATCGCGGTCGCGACAGGGGCGACGCAAGCCCAACTGACCTGGATAGTCGACGGTTATACGTTGGTTTTGGCGTGCTTCGTTCTGCCTGCCGGTGCGATCGGTGACCGGTACGGTCGCCGGGGGGTGCTCGTGGCGGGGTTGGCGTTGTTCGCTTTCGCGTCGGCATTGCCCTTGTTTCTCGCCGACCCGGCGTGGCTGATCGCTGCTCGCGCGTTGGCTGGGGCGGGTGCGGCGCTGGTCATGCCCTCGACGCTGTCGATACTGACCGCGGGATTTCCACCGGCGCATCGCGGCCGCGCTGTAGGTGTGTGGGCCGGGGTTGCTGGATCCGGGGCGGTCCTGGGCATCCTCGGGGCTGGTGTGCTGCTCGAGCAGTGGTCGTGGACCTCGGTGTTCGTCGGGTTGACCGTCGCCGGAGCGGTTCTGGCCGGGTTGGCATGCAGTATCGCGGAGTCCCGCCAGCAGGAGCATCCACCGGTCGATTGGGTGGGCGCGGTGACCGTAGTTGTCGCGGTCGGGGCGATCGTCTTCGCTGTGATCGAGGTTCCGGCCCGTGGCTGGTCGGATTCGCTCGTCGCCATCAGCACTGCGGTGGGCTTGTTTGCGGTTGCGGTGTTCGTCGTCGTAGAACTACGTTCCTCGGCACCCCTACTCGATGTCCGGTTGTTCGCCCGCCGTGGTTTCGGTGCCGGCGCGCTGTCTGTCTGTATCCAATTTCTGGTGACCTTCGGGGTGTTCTTGCTGTTGGTGCAGTATCTGCAGTTGATTCTCGGTTATGGACCGCTCACCGCCGCGTTGGCGTTGACCCCTATGGTCGTGCCGCTCATCGTGATCTCGGTGATTGCACCCTGGCTGTCGAACATTGTTGGGCTGCGGGTGATGACCACTGTAGGTCTGCTCACCATCGCGGCGGGACTGGTGATGGTGAGCAGACTGACCGTCGCGGCGACTTACCCTGACCTGCTGTGGCCCTTGCTCATCATGAGTGCGGGTTTGGGGTTGTGTACCGCCCCTGCGACTTTCGCCATCGTCTCGGACACTCCTGAGGCCAAGCACGGGGTGGCTGCCGCGGTCAACGACGCAGCTCGCGAAATCGGTGCCGCGATTGGGATTGCGGTAGCCGGTAGCGTGCTCGCGGCCGGTTACGTTCAGCACATTCAGCCGGCTCTGCCCCAGCTACCCGAGCCTGCCCGTGGTCCGGTGGCCGATTCTCTGGCCGCCGCGTTACAGGTCGCCGACCGCGCAGGACCAGCTGGTCAGCCGCTGGCCGAGTTCGCCAGAGCCGCATTCGTACACGGAAGTGGTCAGGCGACACTGTCGTTGGCGGCGCTGACCGCCGCTGGGGCACTCGTCCTCGCCGTCTTTGCGCCAGGTAGACGCAGCCGTACGACAGCCACCGCGGGTGATGGACGTCGGTGAAGGTCGGCCAGGGTGTCTATTCTTCGGTGTGATTCGTGTCCGTGGCCCGGAGTTGGGCTCGGGCTTGGGACTGCATGAAGTGTTCGACCTCGACCACCACGAACAGGGCAGTAGCGGTGGCTACCGAGCGGCCCTGCGCATCGTCCATCGTGGCCGTGAGATCCAGTTTGCGCCCATCACGAGACCGAACGGCAGCACGCAATACGTATGGAGTGCCGAGCAGAACCGGCGCCAGGTAGTCGAGCTCGAGACGCCGCGTCACGGCGAGCTCACCCACTGTGTAGAGCAGGAAGCCGAACAGATCGTCGAGAACGGTCGCCACCGCGCCTCCGTGTGCTATCCCGGGTGCCCCGACATGACGTTGATCGAACACATGGTGAGCCACCACGCCGTTCTCGTCACGCTGGACCGACAGGGCGTGGCCGTGCGGGTTCTGCGGCCCACAACCAAGACAGTCGGGGTGGTGGGGCGGTAGATCAGGCGAGTCGAAACTCGTGCTCCAGAACGAGCGCGCCCAGTTCTCGACAGCCGGGCCGGCCGACCCGCTGACCTCGTCCGGAACTCTTTTCATGGTCGGACCTCTCTGTCGTGAAAAAAAATTGTGCCGAGTCTGTCGCGTCATCGTGCGCTCGGCCTGCACCGCTGTTAGTTTCGATAGATAAACTGCACTATGTCAGAAGTGAACCGCGCGTTGAAAACGTCGGCGAGGTTGCAGATGAGGGTCATCCACCCCGCAGCCCAGTGGCTGGCGTCGTGATCTGATCGGCCCAGGGATTCGGACACTAGACCCGCTTGGAATAGGGATCTACAAGCATGAGCAGATCGCGTCGATCTTTCAGCACCGAGTTCAAAGACGAACTGTGCCGAGAGGTCATCGACTCTTCCAAGCCGATCAGTGAGGTCGCCAGGGCGTACGGTGTCGGCGACGACAGCTGCAGCACAGTGCGATGCGCCCCGTGTACCGCGCGCCATCGAACGACGGTGGGCATCATCTCGTGATGGCGGACAGCGAGCGTGAAGCAGACTCCAGGGACTCCACCAGGATCAGCTCGAGTTCCGACAGTCTGGCAGCCGACACGGCCACCGCAGCTGCGCGTGTTCGTACATCGAGACCGCGTTGTGTTCCGGCGCGGGCAGTTTCGGTCCAGGCCTGGGCGCAGTGATCGGCGGCCACCGCGAGGTCTGCGGTAGCGGGATCACCGGTCAGACGTGCAATCTCGGTACAGCCGTCGGCGAGAAGCCGACGAAAGAGCCCGCCTCCGGTTCCGGCCTTTTCGATGAAGATACCGAGACTGAACAGCAGCGTCTCGAGGTCATCGGGCGGAAGGTCGACCCAGCTCTTGACGTCGGTTGCCAGCTGGTCGACCGCGGCCAAACCGTCGGCACCGGCTGCTGGTATGTGGTCGGCTATTCCCGGTGTCGATGGGGCGTGCATGCTGGCGGCGGATCGGGCGAAGGCCGCGGCCGCGGCAGTCGACACGGGCGGCAGTGTCTGCGGCCACGTGATTCGGTACGTGCAGTGACGTGTCGGTTGCGGGAACGAGGTGGAAGATCGCGCCCGAGCCAGCGCGTCGAGCGGGATCTTCTGCACGTCGGCCCGATCGTTGTCGACGACCGAGGCAGTCCCCCCGATCTCGTCGTAGCCGATCACCACGATGTCGTGGCGACTCATCTGCAGTTTCACCCGTAAGTAGGGCAGCTCAGCGATATCGGCCCAGACCAGACTGGGTCTTCCCGCATCGATGTCGTCGCGAACCCATGACCATCCCTCACCGGGATCGTCGGTCGTGAGAACCTCGACTTGTCCGCCGAGCCTGCGCGGTAAGTCGATCTCGAAGTCGGCACCGCGGCCGACCAGGTACATCGGTGGGACCAGGTCGTCCGATCGCAGGTAGGACAAACCGAGATCACCACCCAGTGCGAACACCAACCCCTCGTCGGGTGGTCCGTCCCATCCCAGACCGTGCCACTGGAGAAGGTCTCGCATTGCACCTGACCCGCAGTGCCCTCCCATCCGGTGGGGATAGTTCTCGATCAGAGTCGTGGGGGTCACTGTGGCTGCCTTTCGGGTGGTTGGTCGAGCGCGCGTGTCGGCATGCTCAGCTGTTCTGGATTCTGTCGAGATACGTTCGGCGAGCAGTCATGTCGACGTCCGCGAGGAACACCGAATCTGTGTTCAGGGCCGCACCCAGTCCGGTCGCCAGCCGCCGGGGGACGAATTTCACCGCCGCGACCATTGCGCCTGCGAGACGGGTGACGCGGACGAAGGGGCGTGGATTCTCGATCAGATCTGCTGTCGCGCGGGCGATTTCCTCCGGCTCGGCGTTGCGTAATCCCTTTGCGCCGGCGGTTCCGGCGACGAGTTCGGTGTTGGTGAACGTCGGGCGGACTGTGGACAGTCGAACCCCTGACTTGCGGTACTCCAGTCGTGCGGCCTCTGTGAATCCGATGACTGCGAACTTGGTAGCGCAGTAGGTCGCCAAACCAGGTACCGCGAGCTCGCCGGCCAATGACGCAGTGTTGATGATGTGTCCGGTGCGGCGCGGCAGCATGCGCTGAAGAGCCAGTTTGGTCCCGAAGATGACACCCAGGACGTTGATCTCGACTTGACGCCGGGTTACTGCATCGTCCTCTTCGTGGGCGTGGCCGGTAGGCATGATGCCCGCGTTGTTGATCAGGATGTCGAGGGGTCCGAGTTCACGTTCGACCAGGTCCAGAAACGTTGTGAACGAGTCAGGTTCGGTGACGTCGAGTCGGGTGACGACCTTCACCCCGAGTTCGGCGGCGGCCTCCTTCGCACGTGCCTCGTCGATGTCGCCGATGGCGACCCGGTGGCCTCGTCGAATCAACTCCTTCGCTGTCTGATAGCCGATGCCGCGAGCTCCACCTGTGATCGCCACGGTCCTGGCGGGGGTGTGAGGTGCGTTGTTTGTCATCTGCTGCGCTCCTTGCATAGATGAGAGACATCGGTAGACGCCTGTCGGCCCGCTCTCGCGGTAGCGGCTGCGCACACGGGAGAGGGATATGGGTATCGCGCGTCGTCTCGTGCCCGGGGAGGCGTTCGGATCGGTCGTTCATCGCCCGCAGCCGCAATTCCAGCGGCAGAGCGAGTCTCGTCTGTTCGGTGCAACTTCCGGTGTCGGCCTTACCACGGCCGCGGCGACGAGACAGTCATGTGGCACAGCTCTGCCAGCAGGTATCGGCTCACCCGATTCGAAGGTGTCCGAGGCGGTCCGAGTGTTCACGATCGCGATTGTTCGCGGAGAGAGCTCCGACCGATCGGCAGTCGGCCGCGATACGGGGTTCGGCGCGTATGTTCTCACCGCTTGTGTTCATCGAGACTCCCGCGGAAGGTTTCGATCCCCGGGAGTTTCGTCCGGCCGGGTGCGGCCGGTGAAAACATCATCGAGTGGGTGAGCGCCCGTGAAGATCGTGGGGCCGTAGGCGTGCCGAAGCACCGTCAAGATCGCGTTCAAGGGTAGGTCGTCGAAGACTCCTCGCTCGCGGACATACTCCATGTGCTGGGCTCCGTCTGCGGTGAAGGCATGCATGAGAGCATCGCGATCGCCGTCGAATTCCACTGGCGGCACGCCGAAACGAGCGCACAACTCGACATTGAATGCCGGCGTGGCCTTCAACCACCGGCCCTCGATGTAGAGGCGACTGTAGCCGTGGTAGACGAACAGGTCGGTGCCGCCCATCAGCGTGCGCAACGTCTCGGTCTGCAGGTGATTTCGGACGTCGGCGAAGCCGAGCAGTGCTGGGATACCCGCCGCCCGGCACACTGCGGTCAACAGCACCGCCTTCGGGACGCAGTAAGCGCGCCCGGCCTCGAGGACGAAGCTCGCTCGATAGTGGGCCGGATCGTCCGACACGGTGTATGGGTCGTACCAGATTCGGTCGCGGACGGCGGCGAAGAGGCGTCTGGCCTTGTCACGGTCGCTGCTCGCATCTCCGATTGCCGCGGCGGTGAACGCCCGCACGGATTCGTGCTCGATGTCGAGGAAGTCCGTTGCTCCCAGGTATGCGTGTGGTGGCTGCGTAGTATGTGCTCCGGGCGGGCGGTCTGTCATGGTCATCGCTGATGTTCCCTTCTCTGAGCAAACCGGTTGCTGTTGTGTGCACAACGACCGAAGGATCGGTCAGTTGCGCGCGAGTCCGCCGAGCATCAGGTCTTCGCGTTGGACGGGGAGTCGCTGGGCGATCACCCGTTTGCTGTACATGAACTCGCGCGGGCGACCTATGCAGTCGGCGGCAATGAGCTCACCGGCCTGGAGATAGAAGCAACTGAAATCACTGTCGCGGGTGGGGTCACCGCTGAGAACCACTTCGTCGTATCCAGTGTTGAGGCCGGCGATCTGCAGCTTGAAGTGATACTGATCCGACCAGAACCACGGCAACGCTTCGATTTTTCTGGACTTCCCGCAGGCGGTCGACGCAGCGACTTTGGCCTGCTCTCCTGCGCTCGAGACGGACTCCAACCGTAGTCGACGGCCGTAACGGGCCATGTCGTGGCTCGCGCAGTCCCCCGCCGCCATGATGTCGGGGTCGTTGGTCCGAGTGTGATCGTCGATCACGATGCCGTTGTCGATGACAAGACCCGCATCGGCGGCGAGGTCGGTGTTCGGCTCGACGCCGACACCGACGATGACCAGATCTGCGGGGATCGATTCTCCGCTGGCCAAGGTGATTTCACGAACCTCACGGTCACCGGACAGGCCCTGAACCATCGCGTTCGTTCTGATGTCGACTCCCTGTTCGCGATGTATCCGCTCGAAGAACGTCGATACCTCGGGAGCAGTGACCCGCTCGAGCACACGCCCAGTTGCCTCGAGGACTGTGACCTGTACGCCCAGTGCGCGCAGCGATGCCGCTGTCTCGAGTCCGATGTAGCCGCCTCCGACGATCACCACCCGCTGGCCAGGGCCGGTGGCCATACGTATCCTCTCGACGTCCGCTGCGGTGCGCAGGTAGTAGACCCCGTGGAGATCGGCCCCGGGAACGGTGAGCCGACGAGGGCGGGCTCCCGTGCACAGCGCGAGCTTGTCGTAGGCCAGCTTCTCCCCGGTGTCGAGAACGACGTTGCCTTCCGACCGAACGATGGTCTCCACCTGCGCGTTCAGGAGCTGAATACCTTGCTTGGAGTAGAAGTCCGTGCTGCGAATGGCGATATCGTCGAGTACGCATTTGCCCGCCAGGTATGCCTTCGACAGCGGGGGGCGTTGATAGGGAGCGGCAGACTCGTTACCGATGAGGACGATGTCGCCTGTCCAACCTTCTTGGCGCAAACTAGCTGCCAGTTGTGCCCCAGCATGGCTTGCGCCGACGATGATCGCCCGTTGCGATGTCATACGCTGGAAGTAGGCGTCAGGCGCACCATCATCTTGCTGATGCCCCGCACGAAATTCGACTGAACATACTCGGGGTCGCCGACGACCTCGATGTTCTCGAAGCGGGGAAGCAACTCCTCCCACAGAATCCGCAGCTGCATTTCGGCCAGCCGATTGCCCATACACCGGTGCACACCGAATCCGAACGCGATGTGATTGCGCGCATTGGCACGATCGATGATGAAATCATCAGGATTCTCGAAAACGCGTTCGTCGCGGTTACCCGAGGCATACCACATCACCAATTTGTCACCCTTGCGGATGAATTGTCCGTTCAGAACGGTGTCGGCTTTGGCGATTCGGCGCATGTACGCCAAGGGTGTTTGCCATCGGATGATTTCCGAGTTCATGTTGGGGATCAAATCGGGATTGGCCTTCAATTTCTCGAACTGGTCGGGGAATTGGTTCAACGCAAGAACGCCACCGCTCATCGAGTTTCGCGTGGTGTCGTTGCCACCGACGATCAGCAGGACGAGGTTGCCCAGAAATTCCATCGGACGATCGATCAGATCCTTGGTGTCCTCGTTGCTCTGCAACATGGTGATCAGATCGAAACCGGACTCTTCCCCTGCAGACCTCCTGGCTGCTTTGTCATGCCAGAGAGCGCTGAGGCCACGGGCCATGTCACGCATGCCTTCGAACACCTCGTCGTTGTCCGAGGGCCCACCGTTGGCTTGCTCCATCGAGGTTGCCAAATCGGACCAGTAGACGAGTTTGCGGCGTTGTTCGTAGGGGAAATCCAGAAGAGTTGCGAGCATCCGAGCTGTCAACTCGATCGAGACATTCTGCACCCAGTCGAACGGCTCGTTCAAGGGGAGGTCGTCCAATACCTCCCGTACGCGCGATCGGATCAGTCCCTCCATCTCCCGGAGGTTCTTCGGTGCGACAACCCCCTGGACGGCAGCGCGCTGCTTGTCGTGGTGTGGTGGGTCCATCGCGATGAACATCTCGATATCGAGAAACCGGGGCGGAACGCCGATGACGATGAACGGTTCGGCCGAGAACACAGCGTGATTCTTGTCGACGGCCACGATATCGGCATGGCGCGTGACCGACCAGAACGGGCCGAACGGACTATTGGGTTGGTAGTGCACCGGTGCCTCGTTCCGCACGCGCTCGAAGTACGACTGCCACCGCCCTTGTCTGTAAAGAAAGGGGTTACTGAGGTCGATGTCGGCGAGCTCGACATCCTCGACCGGTGGGATGGGACTTTCGACGAAGATCTTCTTGCCATTCGTGCCAGTCACCCACCGTCGGGTCTTGTCGTACAAATGAGCGCCCTGGATCTGCAGCCCTATCGGGATGGTCGACTGGACCTTGTCGGCGATCGACTCAGAAACTTTCATGCTGTCGTGCCTGCCTTTCGCACATCACAATTGGAATTCAGGTGTTCGAACGATCAGGCCATCCCACGCTTCCGAGGCCACCATCTGGCACGACAACCGAGACGTGGGTTCACGCTCGGGGTTCATCGCCAGCATCTCCTCCTCGTCGGCGCCGGACAGACCCACCTCTCCTGACCACTGCGGGTCGACGATCACATGGCAGGTGCCACAGGCCGTTTCGCCCCCACAGTCTCCATCGATCCCCGGCACAGCATTGTCGGTTGCAATCTGCATCAGCGAGCGACCTTCGACCAGAGCCGCCTCGTGCTTCTCACCATCGTGGGCGACGAAAATTACAGCTGCCATGTCAACTCCTCGTTTTCCGGCGTGATTGACGAAAGTGTCGTCGCAAACGCGGGTGACGGCTATGTTCGGTGGAGTCATAAACTTGTGAATTCGGGTCAAAGGGGTCACCGTGAAGCTGAGCGACGAGGGCGTGCCACCGCTTGCGTTCGTTCAGTTGCTCGAACGCCGCGCACTCGACCCTGACGCCGCCGCGCGGCTTCGTGTGATCATGCACCGCGAAGGAACCAGTGAAGCGACGCTCATTCAGCATGACGTTCAGGCACCGATACGGTGGTTTCGGGAGGTCTATCCCGAACTCGATATCGCCCAGGCCACTCGACTCGGATTTGCGTTTGCCGAGCAGGCCCAGTTGACATCGTTCGGGCCTCTGAGTTCACCTTTGATCAGCGCTGGTTCGGTCGCCGAGATCGTCGATCTCCTGACATACCTACCATTGATCTCCACGGCGTTGAAGTCGCAGTTCCACACCGGCGACTACGGTCTGATCGTCGGGCTCACTGCGCACACAGGCGATTCCGCACTGGACTGCTTGGTCATCACCTACGGTGGGTCGGCGTTACTACGACTGCTGGACATGCTCGCCGGTGACATATCGCCGGTGACACTCCATCTGAGCTGGCCGGAGCCGGCCGAGGTGAGCCACGACGAAGGTCCGGGGGCGAATCGCCGGTTCTTCGACGCTCCGATTTCCTTCGTCCACGTACCCGAGGAGACCCTCAACAAGGCTTGTCGCTTCTCGGACCCCCTCGCATATCGTCTCGCTATCGCTGATCTGCAGCGAACACTCGCCCAGCGGAGTGGGTCCATGTCATCCGCCGAGAAGGTGAGGCAACAGTTGGAAAAGGACCTCGGACAGCGAACCAACCATGATGTTGCACAAGCATTGTCGATGTCGAGTAGCACGTTGAAACGGCGGCTTGCCGAAGAAGGAACCACCTATAGCAAGGTGCGCCACTCGCTGCTGTACGAGCGCGCGATGCTACGGCTCCTCGACCGATCGGTTTCGGTCAGCGAGATCGCTACCGAACTCGGATACAGCGACCTCGCCAACTTCTCTCACGCCTTCAAACGCTGGACCGGACGCTCTCCGAAAGATTTCCGAAATCCCCGACTCTCAGACGACCCGGATTCGACGTAGACCCCGCAGAACGGGGTCGAGATCGATGCCTCGTTCGTTCGCGGCCTGATCGATCTTCATCTCGGAGATTTCTGAGACGTCACCGCCTCCCTGCCGTGAGAAGAAGAGTGTGTGCAAACCCGAGTACCAACCACTAGTCACTCGACGGTGTCGGCCGGCACGCGTGCGGTCTCCGATTCGAGAAAGTCGACGAGAGCTTCCAACAGGCTGTCCGCGCGGGTTTCGACATCGGCCAGGACAGAGTCCACGTCGTCGAGAAGACCGTGGGCGTGTCTACGCGCAAGCGTTCCGCGTTCGTAGTAGCCGGGGTCGAGTAGAACCCGCGGTACTGGATCCGGTGCCGCGATCTGCTCCGGATGTTGTGACCGCGCAGTGGGCTGCAGGTGGGTGGGTGCCCTTCCGTCCCAGTGCATTCGCACGATGCCCGCTACCGCACGGGCGGTCAGCGGGGTCGCAGCCAACGGGGTGTGGCCCCACCGGTCGATCGCAGTCGACAGCGGATGTTGACCGGCCGGGTCGAAATACCGGTCGTATCCGCCGAGCCCGGTGCCGTCCACGGCATCGAAAGCGTCGGCGAGCATTCGGGTGCTCGGATACCGGGCCTGATGGCCGAGCACCTCACACCAGCGCTGGTACACCGTGCGCGGAGAAATGCCCGTCCCCGCCAGCGCGAGGGAGGTGAGGGTATGAACGCCGCGGCCTGTCTCGATGCGAAGGGCGTCGAGACCCGCATCGGCGGTGACATCGCATGCCCGCAGGGCCGCGATCTGCGTGTACGGCAGACCTGTCGTAGCGAGCGTGAGGATCAGCGCGTCTCTGCGCGCGAACAACGCTGACGGCCAACCGTATTCGGGGAGTCGGGCGATGATTCCGCCGATCACGGCTGCCACCTCCTGCAGGCGCGACGTGCGGGCCCCATCCAGCGCAGCCCGGACGGTCTCAGCGCGCCCTGGAGGAGGTAATAGATGCCGATGATGAGCGGAGTCGATCACCGCGATCCGGCGGCGTTGGGTCGTCGGCGCGGCGGGGTGCGCATACAGGAACCGAGCAAGTGACTCAGGAGAGGCCGCCAATGGGGGTTCGCCATGGGCGGTGCACCAGTCCTCGAACAGTGACCACGTGTGCCGATCCCGCCTCGGTATCGACGTGTTCGTGATGTCCGATGCACGTATCGGACAAGGGCGGTCGTCGTGGTCAGCATCTACCCCTGTCGTCCCGTCGCCGCTCACTGGTTCGGTCGGGTGCCTGGTCATAGGCCGAGCTCGGTGACGGCGTTGCCGACCAGTGGCGCATTCTCGTGAGCGTATGTTTCGACCATTGCGGGTGTGGTGTGCCCGGTTTGGCGCATGATCGCATGCGCGTCGGCACCGTTGCGGAAGGCCTGCGTGACGAAGCCGGAACGGAGGGAATGCCCGCCGAGCTGGGCGACGGTGTCGGGGCCGTATCCAGCTCGAGTAGCGCGGCGGCGGATCGCCGCGTGCACCGCGGCTCCGGACAGGGCTGTGTCGGAGAGGTTGCCGTTCTTGCGGACGGACCGAAACAGAGGGGACCGTTTCTCGACTACAGGAAGGGTGCCGCGGCAGATATGGGAGTCGAATTCCACTGCGCGGGAAAGTATTCGGATGACAGCAACTCTGCCGCCGGTGTCGAACGCTGCGACGATCTGCAGCCATCGCACCCACGCGCAGACCGGACATGACTCGTGGCGGTCGGTGAACGGGAGTGCTTTCACGGTTCCGGTGCCGTCCTGGTCGGTCTTCGATTTGCGGATACGTACGTGCGCGCCGTCGAGGCGGTCGCGGTGGACATCGCGGCATTCGAGCGCTACGAGTTCGCTGCGGCGGAATGCGCCGGTGTAGCCCATCAGGAGCAGCGCAGTGTCGCGGCGTTCGAGGACCTCCGACGCCCACCCGGCCCCACCTCGACGCGCGTAATCGACGATCGTAGTGATGTCGGAGGTCAGCAGCGGTGCGCGCGGGTTACGGGGCCGCTCCCCCGCAGACGCGTAATCCCGCCGAATACCCGAGAGAGTGGCGCGCACCATCTCGTGCCCGCACGGGTTGTCGTAGCCGGTAGCGCGGTGGCGGTCCGCGACCGCCGCGATCCATTTGCCGAACGTCGACGGCGCATACGCCCGCGTCCCGTCGACGGTGAGCGTGTCGGCAGCCGCAACGAGATAGGCCGCCACCGTAGCGGGATGCGCCGGCAACGCGTGGTGCCCGGCGACGGTGCACCAGGTCTCGAAGCGTCGCCACGCCGAATCGTAGGCGCGGCGGGTAGCACCGGACCGTGCCGACGCCATCGACCGTTCGATCCGAGCGGCGACCTCGCCCGACAGGTCCGGAAACACCTCCGCACTCCTCACCGGGACGACTGAATCCGTGTCCAGGACCTCACCTAGCTGCCGATCTGCCATGACAGGGACTGTAGCGAGCACCCCCGACAGCTCTTTCGAGTTGAAACGCGCTGAGCAGGGATTTAGACGAAGACGGTGCGGGAAGGAAAATTCTCGTCGGTCACCGCACAGATAACGTTGGTGACTATGACCCGGGCGCGAAAACGGGCTTCTCGGCTGTCGCCGCGTGTGCGCCGCGGACGACCCCGCTCCATCGGGCGATAGCTATGTCGGCGGATGGTGCAGCGGGATCCCGTGGTCGAGGAACAGTTGCACCGTCTCATCCAGCTCCGCTGCGGTGCGGCACCCCCAGCGCAGGAAGTTGTACAACGAACTGGCGGATGCGGGATCGACGCGCGCTGCCGCGATGGCGGCCTCGGCCGCAGCGTGCGCGTCAGCCCATAAATCGCGCTCGGGTGCGGGATAAGACGAGCGCGTCGGAGCTGTCCCGGGATCGACCGGCTCATACGGTCGTGGGCTCAGCAGAGATGCGTGCGCACCGCCGGCGTCGATCTCACCGCTCTCGACCATCGCAATGCCGATCGCTGCGGCCTCGAGGACTTTCGCCTGCTCGTCCCAGTGCAGGTCCTCGAACGGAACCCACGCGGTCCGGAGCGGGCGGGAACGACCGGCGGCCTTCCAGATCGCAACGAGTCTCGTCGCCCACCGTCCGGTGCGAACCAGTGGTGAGGACACTTCGTCGACGACGGTGCGCAGCAGTCGGAACCAGACTGCGGCATGTACCCGGCCTGGGCCGAGTTCCACCCATCCCGTCGTCAGGGCCTCGGTGCTGCGCCGATCGAGGTCCGTGACCGCCGAGGGAACCGGAACGGGCGAGACCCGTTCGTCCGAACCGAACCGGACCTGATCCCAGAAGATCGCATGACCAGGGAAAACAGAGCAGGGTTCGAGTCGACAACGGTGGTCGAGGCAGCTGCTCAGCACCGGATATTGCTGCAGCAGAGCCATGTTGATACCAGCAGTGGATTCGAGGCTGTCGACACATGCCGGGCATGCCCGACTACGCGGAGTGCTCGCCCACGGCAACCATGCCTCGCTCGTGGGTGTGCGACGTCGTCGATCCTCCCTCGCGAGGTCGGCCGGTAGCAGGATCGAGAACTGGTGGACGTAGGTGTCGAAGTCGCAGTCGGCGGGGTCGGTGCTGTCGAGCAACCACGGTGTCCACCCCGCCAACGTCATCATCCGCACCCTCTCTACCGGGACTGCGCCGCGACCGGCCAGCTCGATAAGTATCGGCTCCGGTGTGTAGCGGTCGAGATCCTCGACAGCACAATCGATATCGAGGTCTGCAAGCAGGTCAGAAGGCTTGATGTGCGGATACAGCTCGCATATCCGGGCCACCCAGGACGAGAGGGCCTCACCTGGCAGTGGCTGCGGATGCAGCGGCCACGGGCGAACGTACGCATCACCGGGCATCGGTGCGAGCCGCGCGTTCACGCGAGGTGGCGCTCGAACTGGCGGCGCCGCTCGGTGGGACCGAGGTACAGAGTGCGCGTGAGCACCGATGAGGTGATCGCTTCCTCTCCGCTGTCGACGGCGGTCACTGCTGCGGCAGTGAGCAGCGTTGTCAGTTCACCGATGGTGCCCTCGGAGCGAGTGAGGAGGTAGTCGGTCATCTCCGGTGATGTCAGGTGCGAGGGTTTACGGAGGGGGAAGCTCGTGGTGAAGCTGGCCAGCAGTGATCTGGTGTCGGCAGTGTTGGTACAGACCGGCAAAGTCATGGGGTGGAATCGGTTCTCCAGCTGGGGATCGGTCCGGATGGCGAGGTAGGCGTCGCGGGTTCCGACAGCGACAAGAGGAATGCGTAGTTCGTTGCCCAGGAATCGCAGCACGTTCAAGAATTCGCGGCGGACGTTGTCGCGGCCGGCGAGAACATTGTGGAGCTCGTCGATGATCAACATCTTCACGCCGGTGGCGCGGAGCAGCATCAATGCTTGCTGTTCGAGTTCGTGGACCCGATTGCGGGGCCTGGTCGGTGTTCCCAACGCTGTGAGCAGTGCGAGGTAGAACCGGCCGGGTGACGGGTCCGGGGGCATCTGCATGCACAACACCGGTATCTGCTCGCGGTCGGACAAGCTGATCGGCGGATGAGTGCGCCGGAACTTTTCGATGATCATCGACTTGCCGTTGTTCGTCGGACCGAGCAACAGTAGGTTCGGCATACGCTGTCGGTCCGGCCACGACAGCAACGTCTCCAGATGGTCGATGACCGTACGGGCCTGCGGATACCCGTCCATCTCTCCGACCGGATCAACCGGATCCGCTCCGCGTCGTCGAGTGCGGTGAGCGGTCGAACCGACTCCCGCAGGTGCCCCAAATCCTCGCTGGACGACTCGGTGGGTTCGTTGCTGCTTCCTTTCGATGCGGTCATCGGCTCACCATTCCTCGATGTCGCTGAAGACCGGCGTTGCGGTGCCGCCGTCCGTTTCAGGCTCCACCGGCGGGTGGATCGCCGGGATCGGTGCAGACGCGGCGCCGGTGAGATGCGTGCGGCGGGCACGGTTGCGCCGGGCTTTGCGGGTGGCTTTCTGCGAGCGGTCGGTGACCTCACGCATCTGCTCGATCATCGAAAACAGTGCGCTCTCATCAACGTTCGACCGACCTTGTTCGCGGAGACGGGCGATAGCAGCTCTGTGCTCCCACAGTGTTACCGCGGGATGTGACATCGTCCGGTACGGCACCTCGACATAGCCTGCACCGTCTGGTTCGAGGACCCAGATTCTGCTCAGATCGCGTGGGTCACGTCTTATCACGAACCGCCCCAACTCCTCTCGCCGCGCAACCCACGGTTTGAGCGCGTTCGAGAAGTAGTGCACGTGATCGAGAACGAAGCCCGTGCGCGTCAGACGTCGCCGGATGACGGGAAGAAAGTCCACCAGGAACGCGGTCTCGCCGAGCACCACACGATGGGCATGACCAGCTGCGGCGACACCGCCGGCCCACACGGCGGCCGGAGTGTTCCCGATCCCTGAATGCACGCTCGCGTGATACGAGGCTATCGCCAGAACCAGCCAGCGCTCCAACTCGCGCAATGTCAACGCGGCGTGCTTGTCCGAGTCGTAATTTCCTCGGTCCGCGGGGTTCGAAAAAGTGGTCCCGGGTAGCTCGTGCACAGCCGTCATCGCCGTTCCGAGAATGCGTTCGACGATCCCGCCGTAATGCGGCCGGCCCGGTGGACGGTATTCGAGGGTGATCGCGTGCTGGGCGCATCCGCGGCGTAACGCTTCGCTTTTGAACTCGGCGGCATTGTCGAGGTATAACCGCTTCGGCTTGCCTGCCATCGGCCATTGCACCTGTTCGGCCAGCTCGCATGCTTCGAGCCACGTCTGCTTCTCGCTGCACACCCGGCCCAGGCACAACCCAGCAGATACGGCTGACGGTGCCTCCAGAGTGACGACGAACCCGAGGACGGTACGGCTGAAGACATCGATGGCGATCGTCAAGTAGGGGCGACCTATCGTTTGACGCTCGTACTCGTCGACGATCATCACATCGACGACGGTGTGGTCGATCTGGACCTGATCGAGAATCCCCGCAACCGCCGGTGGAACGTCGCCGGCGGACTGACGCGGCCGGGCGGCATCGGGTCCCCCGCGTGACCTGGCCACCGACGCCGGATGGAGGCCGGCGATACGCGCGGTGACGGTGTTCCTGGCCGGCACAGGCAGACCCGCACGGTGACAGGCCAATGCGATACGTCTATGCAGCGCAGCGACACTGAGCTTCTGACGGTGAAGAAAGTATCGAGTCAGATGGTCGGCGATCACTTCCTCGACCTCAGCGGATACTCGGCTGCGGCCACGCCCACCCGACGAGACCTTCGTCAGAAGATCGGTGACCGTCCCCGTCCCGTTCCTGAGCCTGCCGACCAACGTGTAGACCTGCCGCCTGGACAGTCCCAAGCGCTGCGCTGCAGCGTCGACCGCTTCCGAACGCACCGGATGCATCTCCAGCAAGGGAGCCAGGACAGCGAAACGGGTCTCGGCCTGGGACCACCGCTCCCCCGACGCTGTCAGCACACCGGTCTCCACGACGTCGAGCTTGTCGGGGTCCATCACAAGCCTCCCTGTCACCGAGAGCCGAACATGCGACCGTGCACCGCACTTTTGACATCAGAATGTCAGAAGACACGTGCACTCACCCTCGTAACGCCTGCAATGAGTGCAGCCGTCTTCTGAAACTGACAGATTGTCAGATTCAGAAGTGAGCTGCACTGGTTCAGAAGTCGAGTGCACAGCTCCTTAACTGGGGCGGCGTTTCCCAGAGATTCGGCCTCTGCCCGACAGCGGAGGGCGGGCGATCCCCTGGTTCGCCATTACCCCTGGGGGGTATCTCTGCTACCGTCAAGGGCATGCAATTGGCAGTCAGACGTGGTCGACGGGGCACGGCCTCGGTGACCGGTCTGCTAATTGCACTGACGGTGTTCGGTGTCCTGTTGATGCATTCGGTGACACCGATGTCGATGTCCGTAACCGGCTCGATGTCGTTGAACGGCGGCCGTGCCTCGATGGCGACGCCGCTTCATATGTCCGAAACTATGTCGGTTCCGGTGATGGCCGGGGAGCACGACTGCCCGACGGCCCACCAAATGATGCACCCTTGTGTGGGCACGACGGTGTCGTCGCCCGCGCTGACGGTCCCGGCGTTGAGCGCAGCCATCGATCCAGTACCGACGCTACTCAACCGGACCGTCGGATGCACCGATTCCACGCTCGAACGTGCACCGCCGTGGACGTTGTGGGAGTTGGACAGATCGGTGACCTTGCGAGTGTGACAGGGAGCCCGGTAGACGCGCGTCGACCGGCGGACCGAAACACGTCACACACCCCTGATTGTCCACTCTTGCAAGGAGATTCCACATGCGTACCAAAGTCATGGCTTCACTCGCTGCCGCCGCCGCCAGCGCGTTCCTCGTCGTCGGCTGTAGCAACGACTCGACCGAGTCGTCGATGGACGGGCACTCCATGGGCTCGATGTCCTCCGCACCGATGTCCTCGGCCCAAGCAAGCGCGTCCGCAGAGTTCAACGATGCCGACGTGATGTTCGCGCAGATGATGTATCCGCACCACGCCCAAGCAGTCGAGATGGCCGACATGGCGAACGGCCGCACCGACAACCCGGACGTGCTGTCGCTGGCATCGGCGATCGCCGGCGCACAGCAGCCCGAGATGGACCAGATGACCACCTGGCTCACCGAGTGGGGTAAGCCCGCGCCCTCGGCTGACATGAGTCAGATGGGCGGGATGGACCACAGCTCCGACAGCGGCATGATGACCGCTCAGGACATGGACGCGTTGATGGCAGCGTCGGGACCCGAATTCGACCGCCAGTGGTTGACGATGATGATCGCCCACCACACCGGTGCCATCGAGATGGCGAACACCGAAATCGCAGACGGTTCCAACCCTGACGCCCTGGAGATGGCCCGCACCATCGTCGCCACCCAGCAGCAGGAAATCGAGACCATGCAGCGGCTGCTCGGCTGACCTGGTCCGCTATACACAACGATGGCCGCATCCTCTCCGGCGGAGAGGGTGCGGCCATCAGCGCTTCGCAGTCGTCAGGGCTGCGTTTCCGGTACGAGATCAGCTCTCACAGTGACGGTGTGCGCTGCGACGGAGAATTGGAACTCCCCTCGTTCACCGCTCCGGTGATGGTGTCGGGCGTGAGGTCGAGTCGCCGAAGCAGCTGCGCGTTCGCGGCGACGATGATCGTCGACAGCGACATCAGGATCGCGCCGATCGACATGGGCAGCACGAACCCGACCGGCGCGAGCACTCCTGCCGCGAGCGGAACTGAGATGAGGTTGTATCCCGCTGCCCACCAGAGGTTTTGCTTCATCTTCCGGTACGAGGCCCGCGAGAGTTCGATCACCGACAACACCGACCTCGGGTCGTCGCTGGCGAGGATCACTCCGGCCGACGCGATAGCAACGTCGGTACCCGCGCCGATAGCGATACCGACATCGGCCTGCGCCAGAGCCGGTGCGTCGTTGACTCCGTCACCGACCATCGCCACCGTGCGCCCTTCCTGTTGAAGTTCAGCAACGTTGTGGGACTTGTCTTCCGGTTTCACCCCCGCGAAGTAGCGGTCCACACCGAGCTCGGTCGCGACGGACTGCGCGACGGCATCGGCATCACCGGTGATCATCACCACCGCGATACCCCGAGCGTGGAGCGCATCGACTGCCGTGCGGGATTCGGGCCGGATCTCGTCGGCGAGCGCGAGGGCACCGATCACGGCCCCGTCGGCGAGGACGTGCAGGATGATCGCCCCGTCGCCCCGCCACCGGTCGGCGACAGCAAGTTCGGATCCGCGCTCCTGCTCGAGCAGCGCGGGCCCGCCGACCTGCACGCGGGTGCCGTCGACGTCCGCAGAGACCCCGACGGCGGGAGACGACTGGAAGTCTGCTGCAGCCGGGACGGTCAGGTTCCGCGCGCGTGCGGCCGCAACGATGGCGCGAGCCAGGGGATGTTCTGAGTCGGCTTCTGCGGCAGCGGCCAGCGCGAGGACGTTGTCGGCGGTGCGCCCGTCTGTCACCTCGATTGCGGTGACGGTGGGTTCACCCTTGGTGAGGGTCCCGGTCTTGTCGAAGAGCACGGTGTCCACCGTGCGCATGGTTTCGAGTGCGAGCCGGTCCTTGACCAGGACACCGCCGCGGGCGGCGCGTTCGGTGGCGATGGAGACCACCAGCGGAATCGCCAGTCCGAGTGCGTGCGGGCAGGCGATGACCAACACGGTGATGGTGCGGATGACGGCGTCGTCGGGCATCCCGACCAGAGTCCACACAGCGGCGGTGATGATCGCGGCACCGAGAGCGAACCAGAACAGCCAACCGGCGGCCGTGTCGGCGATGCGCTGAGCGCGCGAGGTCGAGTTCTGGGCGTCGGCGACCAGGCGGCCGATGCCGGCGAGGGCGGTGTCCTCCCCTACTGCGGTGACCTGGACGCGCAGACCGGAGTCGGTGGCTACCGTGCCGGCGACGACGTGGTCGCCGTCGCTGCGGCGGACGGTGCGTGATTCGCCGGTGATCATCGATTCGTCCATGCTCGCCGATCCGGAGACGATGGTGCCGTCCGCCGGTACTCGGCCGCCGGGGCGGACGACAACGACATCACCGAGCTCCAGCTCGGCCGGGGACACCGGCACCACATCGTCGCCGTCGACGCGTTCGGCGACATCCGGGAGCAACGCCGCCAACGAGTCCAGAGCGGAGGTGGTCTGCGCGAGGGATCTCATCTCGATCCAGTGCCCGAGCAACATGATCACGATCAGCAGCGCCAGTTCCCACCAGAAGTCGAGCTGATGATCGAGCAGGCCCAGGCTCGCTCCCATCGACGCGACGAATGCGACGGTGATCGCGAGGGCGATGAGCAGCATCATTCCCGGTGCACGTGAACGGATTTCACTCACCGCGCCGGTGAGGAACGGGGAACCGCCCCAGGCATACATCACGGTGCCCAGCACCGGGGAGACCCAGGCGATCCACGCTGCGTCGGGCAGCGAGTATCCGAGGAGCATCGCGAACATGTTCGAGGCAACGATCACCGGAACGGCGAGGACCAGCATGACCCAGAACAGGCGACGGAACATGCCGACGTGATCGCCGTGACCGGCATGGCCACCGTGCCCGGTATGGCCTTCGTGTTCAGTCTGCTCGCCGTGTCCGGTGTGGGCTGCGCTGTGTCCAGACGGGTCGTGGCCCGACTGTGTGCCCGCTGTCTCGGCCACGCCGACATCGGCATGTGTGTGGTTGTTCATCGCGGTAAATCCTTCTCTCCGCCGAGTTCAGCGGCTACGCGGTGCGTGAATCTGCGGGTTGCGGTTCGGCTGTGTAGCCGGCATCGCGAACGGCAGCGACGACCTGGGCGTGGTCGGGCTCGTCGGCGCTCGTCACCGTCAGCGTCCCCGCCGACGCCGATGCTTCGACCGTGTCGACCCCGGCCACAGCACCGACTTCTTCCCGGACCGACGCCTCGCAGTGTCCGCAGGTCATGCCGGTGACTCGGTAATTCGTGGTGATCATGAGGTACTCCTTCATCCTGAATAATACCCCCAGGGGGTACCTAGCGACGACTCGGACCATACCCCCTCCCCGTATTGCTTGGAAGGGGGACAGCATTCAACGATCTGACGGCGAGGGCTATCGCGGATCTCGACGATCGCGACTGGGACGTTCCGATGCTCGCGGACGTATTGGAGTCAGTGGACCGGCCTACCGGCGGCGCTTGATCGACCCCCATCGGCTGGCTCACTGCGAGCGTGGTCGATTGTTTGCAGGGCGGTGAGGACGATTGCACCGCCTGCTCGGCGATTTCGGCGGGTAGTGGTGGTCCACCGACGGTTCTATCCGTATGACGGCGAGTATGACAATTGGGCACTGACAGAGCTGTTCTGTTGCAACAGTTTCGGGTCGCGCCGTACTTCGTCCTGGCTTCAGAGATAGAGCAGGTGTGGTGGTGCGGTGCCGTCGAAGCGCTCGAGGACGCCGTTGGGCTCAGAGCGTGTGACTTAGATCCACAGAATCCTGCAAAAATTGAGGCAGGAGTGCTCGACTCTCGCTGCCGCAGTGGCACTGTGGCCCGTTGGTGTGGAAGAAAGGTACGCGGCCTCTCCCCCGCTGACTGCTGAAGGGCGGCGAGGTGTCGGTAGAGGGTGACTCTGCCGACACCGAGGACTGATGCGATCCCGGTTTTGGTGCAGTCAGACCACGGTCAGATAGATCAGTGCAATGTTGAGTGCGACGACGATTCCCGCGATGAGCCATGCCGCGTATGCCGTGATCCGGTGATTGACATCGCCGCCCATCAGGATGCGGTCCGAGGTGAACCGCACCAAGGGAATCAACGCGAATGGGATACCGAACGACAGCACGACCTGCGAGACGACCAGTGCCCGACTGGGGTCGACTCCTGCTGCCAGAATTGCCAGTGCGGGAACAAGTGTCACCAGTCGTCGCACCAGAATCGGAATGCGCTTACGTAGTAGCCCGTCCATGATCATCGCCCCCGCGTACGCCCCGACCGATGTCGATGCAAGGCCCGAGGCCAGCAGGCCCACCGCGAACAGCAGTGCTACCACCGGCCCCAGAGTGTCACCCACTGCTGCGTGAGCTCCGTCGATGGAATCGACGCCCTCGCGGCCCCCCAGCGTCGAGGCCGCCAACAGCAGCATCGACATGTTCACTGCCCCGGCCAGCAGCATCGCCAACCCGACATCGATCCGGGTGATCCGCAACAACCGCTGACGGACGGGCCCTGCCTCGGGGTGTCCGTGCCTGTCACGTGCTAGACCGGAGTGCAGGTACACCGCGTGCGGCATGATCGTCGCACCGAGCATCGCGGCGGCGATCAACACACTTTCCGCGCCGTCGAACCGCGGAATGAGACCGGCGGCGGCCTCGGTGAACGATGGCGGTTCCACGACGACGCTGGCAAGAAATCCGACGGCGATGACACCGAGTAGCCCGAGAATCACGAACTCGAAGGGCCGTTGGCCCCGGCGATCCTGGACCATCAGCAAGATCATCGATACGGCCCCGGTGATGAGGCCGCCGATCAGGAGCGGCAGGTCGAAGAGCAGGTAGAGGGCGATCGCACCGCCGACGATTTCGGCGAGGTCGGTCGCCATGGCGACCACCTCTGCTTGCCCCCAATATGCCAGTCGCACAGTCCTGCTCGACTTCTCGCGGACTACTTCGGGCAGTGTCATTCCGGTGACGATGCCGAGTTTGGCGGAGAGGAACTGGACGAGACCGGCCATCACGTTCGCGGCAACGATCACCCAGACCAGCAGGTATCCGAACTGCGCACCGGCGCTGACGTTGGAGGCGACGTTGCCGGGGTCGACGTAGGCGATCGCTGCGACGAAAGCGGGTCCGAGCAGAACGAGGCCCGACCGAAACCTCGAGGGCGGCCGAGACGATCGGCGCTGCAGCACAGACATGACCACACCCTCCGGCACCAACAGTATGTCAGGACCCTGAAAATATAGTTCGGCTACCCGAACAATGCAATGCGGCGGGGTGGTTTGGCGACATCTCGATCAGATGGGCAGGACCACTGCACTGACGAATTCGTTGCGGATCCAGGCGATGAACAACCCCCACACTCCGGTCAGCAGCGCGATGCCGACGGCGATCATGATGACACCGCCCGCGATCTTGATCTTCTGTGAGTTCCTTCGAAGCCACCCCACACCTCGCATCGCCGAACTCGAGCCGAACGCGAGGACGACGAACGGTAGGCCGAGTCCCATGCAGTACGCGACGATGAGAGTGACCCCGCGGGCTGCGGTTGCACCTTCGGTTCCTGCCGCGACAGACAGAACGCCGGCGAGGGTGGGGCCCAGACACGGTGTCCAGCCGAGCGCGAACACACCGCCGAGCAGCGGCGCTCCGGCGAGGGACGAGATCTGCTGAGGTGCGTATCGGGTGTCGCGTTGCAGAACGGGTATCAATCCGATGAACGCTGCACCCATGATGATCGTGATGACGCCGCCGACTCGTTGAAGTACTTGCTCGTTGATGCGCAAGGTGCCGATGACTCCGAAGATCGAGGCTGTGGCGAGGACGAAGACGATCGTGAATCCGGCGACGAACAACGACGCTGCGCCGGCCACACGCCAGCGATTCGCCAGCTCCGGCGACGACGTGTCGGTGGTCGAGGTGCCGGTGGTCGAGGTGCGGGGCGATCGGGTATCGGCTGATTGGGCGTCGGCACCGGCGATTCCTGCCAGGTAGGACAGGTATCCCGGCACCAGCGGCACCACGCACGGGGAGGCGAACGAGACCAGCCCGGCGAGCATGCATGCCGCGATCGCGAGCAGTAGGGGCCCGCTCGATGCCGCGTTCTGGAAGGCCGACCCGATGTCTTGGGCGAGAAGAGTCGTCATTCCGCGGCTATCCGTTCGACGACGGGAAGGAGGTCGTCGGTGAGCAGGGCGCGCATGAAGACCGCGGCCACGCGGTGTGAACGGTCGAGTACCAGCGTCGAGGGGATCACGCTGGTCGGGTAGTTTCCGCCGAGGGCGATCAGGGTCCGCATCGAGGGGTCGTAGATCGAGGGGTAGGAGACGTCGTTGTCGACGACGAAGTCCTGCGCTTTGTCCTTCTGTGGATCTCTGACGTTGAGGCCGAGGAATTGCACGCCACGCTCGCGGGTGGTCTCGTAGACCTCTTCGAGGTCGTCGGCTTCGCCGCGGCAGGGGCCGCACCACTGGCCCCAGAGATTGATCACGACGACCTTGCCGTCGTAGTCCGACAGAGCGGTCGTCTTGCCTTCCTCCATCAGATCGGGGCCGGCGAGTTCGCCTATGGTTCCGCGTGTTTCGGGGGGATCGTAGACGATGTCGGTTCGACCGCCGGGGGCGACGAAGTCGAAGCTGCCTCCCGGGGGCGCAGCCTGTGCGCCGTCGGAGCATCCGGAGATCAGTAGTACGAGGGCAAGAATCGATCCAATTGCCGCGGTGGGCGTGCTGCCCTGACGGCGCGCACCGACCCACACTGGTGGGAAGCGTGTCATGAGGTGAAATCCTTTACTGCAGTGCGGATCTGGTCTGTCGTCTCGAACACCGTCGGGTCGGTGACGCGCTCGACCGTTCCGTCCGGGCGGAGGAGAAAGCTCAGGGGAAGGACCGGCGGTGCCGAGAGCGCGTCCAGGACGCTGCCGCCGTCGATGTAGTTCGGATAGCGGACGCCCAGTTGCGTGAGCAGCGCGGCCGCGTCCGCGGGCCGGTCCTCGACGTCGATTCCGATGACTGGGATCGCGTCGGGTTCTGCGGTGTAGGCATCGAGTACGGGCATCTCGGTGCGGCACGGGCCGCACCAGGATGCCCACAGGTTGATCAGCGTCACCTCGCTTCCGAGAACGTCGGCGAGATCGACATCGTCGGCGCTGCCGATGCAGCGCGCTATCACTCCTGCCAGCGGACCGCCTTCGCGCGGTACCGGCGGCGGACACAGCGGTAGCGCTGTTGCTCGTGCCGCGTCATCCGGCGGGCGGGACAGTGTGGGTTCGGGTCCGACCGGCGCGACATTGTTGGCGATGGCCTCGGACGGGCCGCCCTCGACGCCACCGGAGCGGGGCCACAGTGCAACGATCGATGCAACGACAACGACGAGCATGACGATCGACCAGCCGCGCGTCATCGCCGTGACCTTCTTTCTCGAGAGAGCGGCAGAGGGGCGAACGGTACGTCGCGGATCATAGGAGCGTGGACCAGTACGACCAGAAACGCTGCGCGATCAGGGCGATGAGGACGAGAAACCACACGGTCAGTGGAATCGAGTGATTGCGAATCAGCGAGTCAAGCCATGGCCGAAACCATTGCCCAAGAGCGGATTTCGACCTGGCGCGGTCGAGGTTGCGCAGCGTGACGTACCAGAAGATCGGTACGGTGACCGCCCACACCGCCATGCAGTACGGGCACAGGGCACCGATCTCGTACAGGCTCTGCGCGATCAGCCAGTGCACGAAGACTGCGGCAGCAGTGACACCGACCTGCATTGCACCCCAGAACCACTGCGCGAACACCGCACCGGCGAGAAGGGCGGCACCCACTGCCGCCACGACGGCGAAGCCTGCGATCCCGAGAAGGGAATTGGGAAATCCGAACGCAGACGCCTGCGGGGTGTCCATCACCGATCCGCAGTTGAGTACCGGGTTGATGCTGCAGGTCGGGGCGTAGGCGGGATCGAGCGCCAGAGCGAACTTCTCTACTGTGAGCACGAACGCGGCGGTCAGGCCGATCAGGCCGCCCACCAGTAGCAGCCAGGGCAGGCCCCGGGCGAACGGTCCGCTGCGTCGGGTGAGAGCGGCTGCGGGGTCAGCCGAGTGCAGCGTCGAGGGCATCGGCGAGGTCTCCGTAGGTGGTGGGTTCGATCTTGGTGCCGTTGAGGAAGAACGTCGGGGTGCCCTGCACGCCGAGCGCGATCCCGTCCGCGACGTCGGCCTCGATGCGCGCGAGCGTCGCAGGGTCGGTGTAGGCGGCATCGAAGGCGCTCATGTCGAGCCCTTGCTCGACGGCGAAGCTGCGGAACAACTCGTCCTGCGGAACCTGCTGTTCGCCCCACTGCGCCTGCGTTTCGTACATGCGCTGATACATCGCCTCGAATCCGCCCTGCTGGGCCGCGGCCTCGACTGCGCGTGCGGCTCGTTCGGCATTGAAGTGGGAGGCGATCGGAAAGTAGCGGGCCACGAAGCTCACCCGGTCGCCGTACTCTTCACGCAATTGCTCGATCGCCGGGTAGGCCGATCGGCAGGCCTCGCACTCGAAGTCGAGGAACTCCACGAACGTGACCCGGCCGTCGGGCACCGAGTTCAACCGATGACTGTTCTCGCGCACCGCAATCGAGGCAGGGTCGGTCGCGGCCTGCTCGGCGGCGGCAGCATCCGGAGACCCCGATCGATCCACCACCAGAAATACAGCCAACGCGGCGGCGAACACGATCACCAGGGACAAGGAAATCTTCAACGCTCGGCTCATACAACTACCTTCTCGATTCGTTCGGACTGATCAATGGGCCCGATATGGGCGTTTCGACCCGCTATGACACTAACAATCGTGCGAACGTTGACTAATGGTCCTTCCCTAACGATCGCATGATTGTTAGATTGTGCCCATGGCCTTGGAACCTCTGGACTCGTGCGATCTGTTGTGTATGGACCTCCCTCACGCCGAGAGGGTGCGCGCTACTCTGCCCGCGCTCGGCGATATCGAACCGGTCGCCGACGCTGCCCGAGCATTCGGCGACCCCACCCGACTGACCATCGCGCTCGCGTTGAACGCCGGCGGGCAGATGTGTGGCTGCGACATCGCGTGGATCGTGGGACAGAGCCAGAAGCTGGTCTCCCACCATCTCCGCAAACTCAAAGCCGCGGACGCCGTCACATCGAACAGAGACGGAAAGTTGGTCATGTATGCGCTCACCGACCGCGGCACCCGACTGCTCGCGACACTGACCGAGGTACTGCCCACCACCTCGATCGTCGCTGAAGTCACCGGGGTCGATCATGGCTGACGCGTGCTGCGGACCTACCCCGGCAGCGCCGACCACCGAATCCACTGCTGACGGTGCGGGCACGGGAGGTCCAGCTCCAACCGATGCACTCCCGAGGTTGTGGCAGGTCCGCGAGCTGCAACTCGCCTCGGCCGCCGCGATCATCCTGGGCGCATCGTGGTTGCTCGGTCGAACGGGTGCCGATGCGGTTGCGACCGTCGGCGCTCTGATCGCTGCCGCGATCGCCGCCGTCACCTTCGTTCCCGCGACGGTGAGAAATCTGCGACACGGACGCATCGGTGTCGGCACGCTGATGACGATCGCGCTGCTCGGTGCCATCGCATTGGGCCAGATCCCCGAGGCCGCGATGCTCGGTATCTTGTTCTCCGTCGCCGAGGGGCTCGAGGAATACGCGGTCACCAAGACCCGCCGCGGACTGCGCGCACTCCTGTCCTTGGTGCCGCCGACGGTATCTGTCCTGCGCGGTGGAACCGAGCAGGCCCTGTCCCCCGACGATGTCGTGATCGGGGACATCATGGTGCTGCGGCCGGGTGAGCGAGCTGCCACGGACGGCACCATCGCTCGCGGTTCGACGAATCTGGACGTGTCTGCGATCACCGGCGAGTCCGTGCCCATCGAAGCCGGTGTCGGTGACGAGGTGCATGCCGGTGCCATCAACGGCGGCGGGGCCATCGAGGTCACCGTCACCGCGCCGGCATCGGAGAGTTCGCTTGCTCGCATCGTCCGCATCGTCGAACAGGCCCAGGACCGCAAAGGGGCCGGCCAACGGCTGGCGGACCGTATCGCACGTCCGCTCGTGCCCTCGATCATGATTCTCGCCGTACTCGTCGCCGGCGTCGGTGCGGTGCTCGGTGACCCCATGTTGTGGCTCGAACGCGCACTGGTGGTCCTGGTCGCGGCATCACCGTGCGCGTTGGCCATCTCGGTGCCGCTGTCGGTGGTGGCGGCGATCGGGGCTGCGAGTCGCAACGGGGCATTGATCAAAGGCGGTGCAGCAGTGGAAGAGCTGGGCCGCATTCGCGTCGTCGCCTTGGACAAGACCGGCACCCTCACCGCAGGACGACCGGAGGTCGTCGACGTCGTCACCGCTGCGGGAATCAGCCGCGACGCCGCGCTGGCCGTTGCTGCTGCGCTCGAAGCGCGCAGCGAGCATCCACTCGCCCGCGCCGTACTGGCCTCCGTATCGACCGTCGCGGCCGCCGATGATGTCACTGCCATCGCCGGGCACGGCCTGACCGGCACCCTCGACGGTGCCGCGATCAGGCTCGGGAAACCGAGCTGGTTCGACACACACCCCAGCTCCGAGGTGTTCCGCGCCGACGTCGCTCGTCTGCAGAGCGGCGGTGCCACAGTCGTTCTCGTCGAACGCGCCGGAGTTCTGATCGCTGCGATCGCCGTCCGCGACGAACTGCGGCCCGAGGCCGCCGAGGCTGTCCGCCAACTCACCGCGCTCGGTATCGACACTGCGATGCTCACCGGCGACAATGCGCTCACTGCGCAGGCTCTGGCGACCCAGGCGGGCATCACCGCCGTCCACGCCGAACTACTGCCCGAGGACAAAGCGGCCCTGCTGACCGACATCGCGGCCGGACGCAAGATTGCCATGGTCGGCGACGGCATCAACGACGCTCCCGCCTTGGCGACCGCAGATGTCGGTATCGCCATGGGCGCCATGGGAACCGACGTTGCCATCGAGACCGCCGATGTTGCCCTCATGGGGGAAGACCTCCGGCATCTACCGCAGGTGCTGGCCCACGCTCGACGCGCCCGGCGCATCATGATCGAGAACATCGCCTTGTCGATCGCCATCATCGGCGTGCTCGTCCCACTGGCTGCCACCGGTGTCCTCGGTTTGGCGACTGTGGTGCTCGTCCACGAACTCGCCGAAGTCCTGGTCATAGCCAATGCGATTCGCGCTGCCCGCACCACACCGTTGGACGGGTTCGTGCCCCCGCCCGCGGCGTCCGGTGCCCTCAACGTCACGATCGCACCCGCAGCGGCCTTCGAGGATGCCTGCTGCGCTCCGGCTCCGACGCCGAGGAACACCGCACCTCTCGCATCTGGGAACCTACTGGCCTCCACCACCGCAACGTCACCGTCGGCGATCGGAGCAGACGATGGCAGCTCCGTGTGCTCGGATGGATGTACCTGCTGCACATCGACCCCCGCGTACGGCGAACTCTTCCGCGGACAGAGGTAGAGACCTGCGGGCGGTGATCGGACTGCACGCAGGCTCTACGGGATCGACATGACCGCAGCAGCACGGGCATCGACAACAGAGGTGCGCTGGTACCACCTCGAACGAGCACACATCCTCTCGCAGCCCTGTTGACGGTTGCATGCTCGCAACCACGCCGCGATGTTGAAAGCTGCGGCGGTAGAACATGATCGGCGCGAATCCTGGGGCCAGTTGATTCGGATCGTGGTCGCTGCTCCAGGATCGTGGTCGGGGCGATACCCGGCCGGTAACACCGGCCGGGTCGAGGCGGGACTGATGTCGCCGATGCCCATTCCGCAGGACCTTGCGGACGCGCTGGAGGGCACGTAGCGGGAGTCATCAGTTCAGGCCTGCGTAGGAGTGCAGGCCGGAGACGACCATGTTGATGATGAACAGGTTGAACAGCATCGCTACGAATCCGGCGATGTTGATCCATGCTGCGCGGGTGTTGCGCCATCCGCTGGTGGCGCGGGCGTGTAGGTAGGAGGCGTAGACGATCCAGGTGATGAAGGAGACCGTTTCTTTCGGGTCCCAGCCCCAGAATCGGCCCCATGCGGCTTCGGCCCAAATGGCACCGAGGATGACGCCGACGCCGAAGAGTGGAAATGCGAAGATCGTGGTCTTGTACGCCACGATGTCCAGTGTCTGCGCGGAGGGCAGACGGGCGACGATTCGGCTCATTCTGCTCCCCGAGGCCTCGGGATGCTTCATGCGGATCAGGAACAGCGCGCTTGCAACCCCGGAGATCAAGAACACCCCGCTGCCGAGCGAGACGATGGAGACGTGCACCGGCAGCCAGTACGACTGCAGTGCCGGTACCACCGGTGCTGCGTTGGCGTACAGCACGGTGCCGGCGACGAACAGGAGGATCAATGTCGGTACCAGGACGAACAACCACAGGGTGCGCAGTTGCTTGGAGCGCAGCACCACCAGTGCAGCCAGTACACCGGCCGCGCAGGTGACCGAGACGAATTCGTACATGTTGCCCCACGGCGGCCTGCTGGCGGCGATCCCGCGAAGAACGATCGACCCGACATGCAACGTCAGCGCCACCATCACCAGCCCGAGGCCTGTGCGCCCCAGGCGTTCGGACGGAACCCGCCGGGGTGCGTCGGGAATGCGACCGGGTGTCGTCGACGTCGCGGCGATTATTCGCGTGCGCAGTCGCTCCGTGTTGTGCAGTGTCGCCGCACGGGTCGTCGCGAGCTGGCCGAGGAACGCCATCGCGGCGAGGAGATAGACCACGAACGCGGTCTCGAAGCTGATGTCGCTCCAGCGGGCGAGGGTGTCGTCGATCGGCATGGCGCTACACCGTTTCTCTGTCGTGGGTCTCGGAGTCGCTCGAAGTTGCCTGCGGCCAGATCTGTGACCGGAGGGTCTCGAATTCGGGTCCCCAGCCGGCGTGATCGGTGCGAGCCAGTCCGCCCATGTCCACGCCCGCGCGGCCGTGTTCGGCAGGGTGGATCCGAAACCAGACACGACGGCGGGTGATCACCAGGGAGATCAGTAGTCCGGTCATCATCGTGACCGCGAACACGAGCACCCACCGCTGCGCGGGGTCGTATCCGACCTGGAGGTTCGCGAATTCCTTGGCCCCGTCGAACCGGACGACGGTGCCGTCGGTGAGGGTTGTCGATTCTCCGGGCCGCAGGTTGACTCGGTCCTGCTTGACCAGCCGTCCCTGGTTGATCATCTCCTGGTCCAGGGAGAAGATCGACTGCGGGATGCCGGTGTCGAGACCGGTGTCGCCTTTGTAGATGTCCACTGCCACAGCGGGATCGACCAGTTCCGGGAAGCGGGAGGAGAGCAGGTTTCCGTTGAATTGCGCGGTGGGCGCGAAGAGTCCTTCGATGGCGATCTGCCCTCGGCGGCGTTCGTCGGCGGTGGCGTAGGTCCCCCCGGGTGGGTCGAATCGCAGCGCGCCGCTGCTGAGGAACGTGGTGGCGTCGTCGGGGCGGAACTGCAGGGCTTCGGTGCGGGTCTGGCCGTCGGGGAAGGTGACGGTGAATTCGGGGGCGTAGCCGTGTCCGGTGAGGTAGATGCGTTCGTCGCCGAGCCGGAGGGGTTCGTTGACTTTGAGTTGATAGTCGCGCCAGGTGTCGGCGGCGATGTCGTCGGCGCTCTGGTAGGAGATGTTCGAGGTGAACATCTCGGCCTGACCGTTCTCGAGGTAGTCGGCGGTGAAGTCCTTGACCCGGATACAGAACGGCTCGAGGCCGGTGCCGTCGGTGCTGTTGCCGGCGCGGAAGGAGTCGTAGACGGCGGGAGAGGTGTTGCAGAAACCGGGTCCGTTGTCGGCGATGACGATGACCGAGCCTTCGTAGCCGAACAGTTTGCCGATGGCGATAGCGGCGAGCAGGCCGATCAGCGAGAAGTGGAAGAGCAGGTTTCCGGCCTCGCGGGTGTAGCCCTTCTCGGCCGAGAGGGTCAGTGCCCCATCGGGCTCGGGCCGCACGACGGTACGCCACCCTTTCAAGTGCGGCGCGATGTCGGCGATCACCTTCTCGGGGTCGCCGGCGAGGGTGCCCGAATGATGCAACGGTAGTCGAGTGAGATTTCGGGGTACTCGAACAGGTTGTGCGCGAAGAGCTTTACCGTGCTCGATCAACCGGGGAGTCAGACAGCCGATCAGAGACACGAACAGCAGGACGTAGATCGCGGTGAACCAGGAACTTGCGAACACGTCGAACAATTCCAGTGTGTCCATCACCGGCCCGAGAGCCGGGCGGGCGGCGATGTAGGCATCGACGGCCTGGGTATTGAGATTGCGCTGCGGCAGCAATGCGCCGGGGATTGCTGCGGCGGCGAGGAGGAACAGCAGCACCAGCGCTGTCCGCATCGACGTCAGTTGTCGCCACCGGTTGCGCAGCATCGCCACCGTTCTGCGCACCAGTCCCGGCGAGTGCGCACTGGGGTGTTCGTCGATCGTCATCTCCGCACACCCTTCACCGACCACCATCTAAATACTACGCGACATAGTAGTTTGCGGGTTCGGTGTGGTGGAGCGTGGTCGGCGCAGCAGCGAGAACGCCAGTGCCGCAACAGCGCCGGTAGCGGCAATCCATTCCGGAACGCTGCCGGTGATCGTCGCCGGGGTGAGCGTGGTGCTCAGTGACACCTCGGTGACGACAGCTGCGGGGGTGAACAGCTCCGTGCGCTCGACGACCTCCCCGCGTGCATCGATGACGGCGCTGACGCCGCTGGTGGCCGAAACGACGACGCTGCGCCCGTGTTCGACCGCCCGTACCCGCGACATGGCGAGTTGTTGATAGGTCATGTTCGTCCGACCGAAGGTGGCGTTGTTGGTCGGCACTGCGATCAGCTGGGCACCGGCGCGAACGGAGTCGGTGAGCAATGCGTCGAAGGCGACCTCGTAGCAGGTGGCCACCGCGACGGGCACTCCGGCGAGGTCGACGACGCCGTTGCCCTGACCCGGAACGAAGCGTCCTGCTTGGGCGGCATAGGGAGAGAGTGCGGTGACGATCGTGCGCATCGGCAGGTACTCCCCGAACGGCACCAGTCGACGTTTGTCGTGCCTCTGCCCTGGGCCGGTGACCGGATCCCACACGATCGAAGTGTTCGTGGTGGTGCCGTCGCCCTGGCGTAGCACCGTGCCGACGAGAATGGGCACTCCGACGGCGCGGGCTGCGGCATCGATACCCGCCGCGGCATCGGGATTGCGCAGGGGATCGATGTCGGAGGAGTTCTCCGGCCAGATGACCAGATCGGGTACGCGTACGCGGCCGGAGTCGATGTCGTCGGCGAGCTCGATGGTGCGCTGAACGTGGTTGTCGAGCACTGCTCGTCGTTGGGCGTTGAAGTCGAGACCGAGCCGCGGGACGTTGCCTTGCACCAAGGCGACGGTGACCGTGTCCTGCGGCGGCGGAGCGAACAGTGGAGCCACCACCGTGAGCGCCCCTACAACAGTGGCCGCACCCATGCACGACGCTGCTGCAGTTCTGCGGGTGAACCGATCGGAAGCGATGGCACCGGCCAGAGCGGACCCGATCAGCACCACGACGAACGACAACCCCGGCGCGCCGATCAACGCAGCCAGAGGCAGCAGCGGCCCGTCGGATTGACCGAATGCGATGCGGCCCCAGGGGAATCCGCCGAACGGGACACGTGAGCGCGCAGCTTCGATCGCCACCCAGGCGCTCGCCACCCAGACCGGCGCCCACGGCAGTCGCGACATCCGATCCGCTACCGCGCCGAACATCGCCACGAAGAGGGCCTGAACGACAGCCAGCGCCAGCCACGGCACCGACCCGACGTACTCCCCCACCCACGGCAACAGAGGCACGAAGAACGCCGAGCCGGCAACGAAGCCGTAGCCGGCCCCCGCACGCGCCCCTCGCCCGCGCACAGCCAACAGCAGCATTGCAAGTGCTACCGGAGCGAGAAACCACAGATCGATGGGCGGGAACGTGGCGTACATCGCCAGCCCCGAAGTTGCCGCTGCGGTCAGACGTGCCCAGGTTCGGGGCCCTTCACCTCGACTTGTCCGATACAGCCGCCACACTCGACCTCGGTCGACGCAGGACGGTCCGGGCCCGGGTTCGGCATCGGGCATCGCCCTCATGACGAGGGTGCCGCCGCCCTCACGGCGACACGACGCATCGGGTGGCGGAGAAATCGACGGTATTCATCAACTACTATGGTGCATAGTATTTCAAGTGTTGGCAAATCCGGGGTCACCTGCACCGTCTGCGGTGCACCCGGACGTACGCACGGTGTACACCCGAGAACGAGGACCAGTGACCCGCTCCCCCATCGCCACCGCTCGGCTCCGCGCCGCCGCAACCGCCCTTGTCCTGGCTCTGGTCGCTGCCGCTCTACTGGTCGACTACTGGGCGCAGGCGGCGTTGCCCGGCTCGACGATTCCGCTGCGGATACTCGAGCTGCGACTGGCCTTCAATCGCGGAATGGCGTTCAGCCTGGGTGATTCTCTGCCCGTGTGGGTCGTCGTCGCCGTGACGGCGTCGATCACCACCGGGTTGGCGATCTACGGGTGGCGTACCGCGCCTCACGCGGGTCCGGTCACCACGGCAGCGCTGTCGTTGGTCCTCGCCGGTGCACTCTCGAATGTCCTCGACCGGCTCCTCGACGGCGCGGTCACCGATTACTTTCACACCGGTTGGTGGCCGACATTCAACCTCGCCGACATCTACATCACCTGCGGGGTGGTGCTGATGATCGGGGCGGCACTGTTCACGCGAGAGGCCACAAAGATTACCCCTCGGCCCGCAGTGCCCGACAGCGCCGAATCGTGAACTTGCATGAGATACCTCGGTGCTCGAATCGAATGCCCTGCAGTGCAGACACATTCGCGACAGGACAATCATGCTGATTCGCTCGAACAGTGAGAGTGATCGACACCGAAACGGCTCGAAACATAGTCGACCACAACCACCGACAAGCGATCGTCGCCTCTCGCTCACCGAGGCGCACCGAGGCGCACCGAGGGGAACCTGCTGCATGAGCGACAACATCCCGGCGCTACCGCGCCGTATTTTTCTCGCTACGAGCTGCGCTACAGCGTGCCTGGCTGCCGCCGGATGCAGCGTCGGCGAAGCCCCGTCCGGTGAGGACACCGCTTCCGACGGTCCCATCACCTTGTCGGTGAACGATGTTCCTGTCGGCGGTGGAATCGTGCTCGCCGACCGGCAGGTCGTCGTCACCCAACCGGAACCCGGTACCTTCCGTGCCTTCTCGGCTATCTGTTCTCACCAAGGGTGCACAGTGAACCGAGTCCGCAACGGCACGATCGAGTGCCCCTGCCACAACAGTGCCTTCTCGATCACCGACGGGGCGGTCATGCGCAGCCCCGCTACCGAGCCACTGCCGAACCGCGCCGTGACCAGAACCGTAGATACCCTCACAGTCGACTGATCCATCACCGGGCGGCCGAACATGCGAGGTGGACGGGTTCGGGGTGAACGGTGTCGACCGGGCCGATGTGCGGCAATCGAGGACCCACTCTGTGCCCCCACCCGACTGGTGCCGGTTCCGGTACATCGCTGCCGTGTCGACGACAGCACGGCGTGCCGATCTCGCACCGGGTCGAGACCTGCCTACCAGAGACCTGCCTACCAATTGACCTCTCGGCAACGGCCTTCGCCTTCCTGGGGTTCGACCTGCACAGTGGCGTGCTCGAGACCGAACTCGTCGCGGAGAACCTGCTGCGCTGCAGCGAGCACCCGGGGTGTCTCGGCCTCCGGGGCGACCGTCAGATGCGCCGAAGCGACCTCCATCCCCGACGTCAGTGTCCAGATGTGCAGATCGTGTACCTCTTCGACATCGTCGACACCGGTCAGGGCCTTTTCCACGGCGGCGACATCGATGCCCGACGGAGCGTGTTGCAGCAGAATTCGTACGGCATGACGCCCCAGAGTGAATGCACGCGGCAAAACGAACAACCCGATGGCGACCGCGATGACCGGGTCGGCGTACCGCCACCCGAACACGACGGTGACCAGTCCGCTGACGAGCACTCCGATCGAGCCGAGCATGTCCGCCATCACCTCCAGATACGCACCCCGAACATTGAGGCTCTCTTTCGCACCACTACGCAGAAGGAGGAACGCGATCAGGTTCATGGCCAGACCGAGCAGTGCCACCAACATGACCGGAATCCCGGGCACCTCCGGTGGGTTCGTGATGCGTTGCGCGGCTTCGTAGAGAATCCACCCAGCGACACCGAAGAGCAGCACTGCATTGAACAGAGCCGCGAACACTTCGGCTCGATACAGTCCGAACGTGCGGCCGGTCTTGCGAGACTGCCGCTGTGCGAGTGTGATCGCCACGATCGCCATCAAGACCCCGAACACGTCGGTGAACACGTGTGCGGAATCGGACAACAACGCCAGCGACGAGGTGGACAGACCCACTACCACCTGCGTCACCAACGTAACCGCCCCGAGACCGACAGCGATCCACAGTCGCCCGAGGTGCTTACCGGATGCGCTCGCCGGCGATCCCGGCTCTATCCCGTGGCCATGTCCGTGTCCCATCGTGGGTACCCCTTCTCGGCGTGGTTCGATAGCAGGAACACAACATATTGCGATATGCGCATATATGCAAGTGTCGTGTTCGCTGGAAGCTGCTGCCCGCGCGGCCGCACTGCGTCGGCGCAGAACTATGATTCGTAGTAGTTCGATCTCGGTTGCGCGACTCGGTCGCGCAGCCGTGCCGATATTGCCGGCCGACAGTTTTCCCGCCACACATCATCCACGTAAGGGGTGCCGCGTCATGGCCACCGACGACATGGCCACCGAAGCCGCACTCTCGACCCGCGGTCCGGTGAATCGACGCTCCGGTTCGCAGGTGATGCTGCTGTGGGCCGCGATCGCGGCAGTGGTGGCCGCTGCGCTCGCGGCGTTGTCGACGTCGCAGGCGCTGATTCTGCTCGGGCTTCCCGATCCGGGACCGATCACGACCTACGGTATTCCGGCGCTGACCGCGCTCGGAGAGGTAGCCGCGGTCGTGGCGGTGGGGTCGTTGCTTCTCGCAGCGTTCCTCGTTCCTCCCCAAATGTCGGGTGTGCTCGACATCGACGGGTACATCGCCGTCCGCACCGCGGCGAAGGCCTCCGCAGTGTGGGCGGTGTGCGCAGCGGCGTTGGTGCCGCTGACGCTCTCGGACGCGTCGGGTCAACCTGTCGGATCCGTTGCGGCGCAACCGGTGCAGTTCCTCGGTGCGATCGGCGATGTCGAGGCCTCCACTGCATGGGCCATCACCGCCGCGATCGCGGCGATCACCGCCGCAGCATGCGCGGCGGTGTTGCGGCATCGATGGACCCCCGCCTTGTTCGCCCTGTCGATGCTCGCGTTGATCCCGCGCGCGGTCACCGGCCACTCCTCGACCGGCGGCAATCACGACATCGCGACGAACTCGTTGATCCTGCACATCCTCGCCGCCGCACTGTGGGTAGGCGGACTCCTCGCACTTCTCGCTCACGCGCTGCGCGGGGGTGGACACCTTGCCGTCGCGACCCGCCGCTACTCGACGCTCGCTCTGGTTGCGTTCGTGATCATGGCGGTCTCCGGAGTGGTCAACGCTGCCGTGCGAGTACCCGTGACGTCGCTGTGGGATTCGACGTACGGCGCTCTGATACTGGCGAAGATCGCAGCCCTGGCGATCGTGGGGACCCTCGGGTGGATACAGCGACGACGAACGGTCGGCGCTCTGGCTCACGATCCCGAGAACCGCAGATCCCTGATCACGTTGTCGATGATCGAGACCCTCGTTCTCGTCACCACAGTGGGCCTGGCGGTCGCACTCGGTCGCACTCCCCCGCCCCCGCCGCAGGACGCCTCGCTACCTCAGGCGCACGAAGAAGCCTTGGGCTACGTGTTGGACGGCCCGCCCACCGCTGCGCGGTTGGCGTTCGAGTGGCGTTTCGACCTGGTGTTCGGGTCCGCGGCCGTGATCGCGGCTGTTGTGTATCTGGTGGCCGTGCGGCGTCGTCGGCGGGTAGGCCTGCCATGGCGGCGGCGGTGGACCGCGAGCTGGTTGATGGGCACTGCGGTGCTGCTCGTGGCGACCTCGTCCGGGGTCGGGCTCTACAGCCCGGCGATGTTCAGCGTGCACATGGCGGGACTGACCGCGGTCGCCATCGCCGTGCCGCTGCTGTTGGTCCTCGGCCGACCGGCCACCTTGTTCGCCTCGGTCCTGCCGACCGCGCCGGCAGCCGACGCACCGGGCTCGCGCGAATGGCTCCGGGCTGCATGGCACAGCCGAGCAGCCCGGATCGCAATCCACCCGTGGGTCAGCACCACGGTGTTCCTGAGCAGCTTCTACCTGATCTACCCCGGCGGAGTGTTCGACACCGTCGCCGACTCGCATGTGGCACACATGGTGATGAAGGGCTGGTTCCTGACCGTCGGGATGGTGATGTTCTGGGGCACGGTCGGCGAAGACCCGGTACCGAGACCGATCGCGGGACTGACGAAGTTGCTCGCGAGTATCACCGCGTTGGCCGGGTTCGCATTCTTCCTCGTCGTGACGATCGATCTCGAGACCGCGCTCGGAGCGAGCTTCTACAGCGGACTGCGTCTGGATTGGAACGCAGACCTGCTGGCCGACCAGCGGCGCGGCGGCACTCTTGCGTGGGGCATCGGCGAGTTACCGTTGCTCGCTGCCGCGGTTCTCGCCGCGGTCCGGTGGTCGGCGGCCGACGAGAACGCGGCACGACAACGAGACCGCCGAATCGACGATCAAGGTGATACCGAACTCGAGGCGTACAACACCATGCTCGGTGGCCTGTCCTCTCGGCGCGATCACCCCTGATACCCGAAGAATCCGTTCTCGGTCAGAGTCGCCGCAGCCCGGTCGCCGCAGCCCGCGGGATGTCCTCCGAGGACCGTGACCAGCGGTATGAGCGAATCCGGGTCGAAGGGGATGGAAAAACTATGCTCGATAGTAGTAACCTGTGGCCTGACCGTCACCATTTCGTTATCTCGAGCGAGGCCTCGGCCTCGTAGCCACCAAGGATTGTGATCTTGGCCCGACACCGCACACCCGATCCGATCGACGACGACTGCGCAGCGCCGGCGCGCGGCGGCGTGATCTCGATGCCCGTCGGCACCAGGCCGACGGCGCTCACCGATCGCCCCCGTCATCGACGGGCCGAGTTCGCACCCTCACGTTTCGTGACCGAGTCGCCCGCCGATGCCGGGTACTCCGACACTCTGCCGGAGGACGAGCACACGCCCTCGGCGCAGACGCCCGCACCGGATGAAACCGTTCACGCGGTCAGCGACGCCTGGGACACCGCGGCCGCGGACACTACCGCGTCGATGTGGGCGGCGCACGTGGCCGGTCCGGACGAGGCGACGCACGACGACGGGGGCCGCGCCGATGTCCAGGCCGTGTCGCGAACTACTCGCCGCGGACTTCATCGCCGCCGGGTGCCGAAGCCGGGTGGCCGCGCCATCGCTGCGTCGGTCGCGGTCGGTGCCTTTCTTTCCGCGGCAGCGACGGCTCCGAACACCGGGTCGCAGGACAGTGTGGCGCTCAGCGCCGCGAGTATCGATCGACCTCCCGCCGGCGCCCTGCCGCCGAGCCCGGTCGTTGCCTCACCCCCGCAGGTGTTGCAGTTGCCCGATCTCGACGTCGGCCGGTTGGCGCAGCGCATGACCGAACAACTCGCCGAGGGGGGAGTTCGGGCGGCGGAGCGCGCAGCACGCGATGCCGAGGCGCGCCGCCCGCTCTCGGTGGTGCCGGTGTCGGGAACATTGACCTCCAGTTCTGGGCCACGTTGGGGGACAACGCATTACGGACTCGACATCGCCAACACGATCGGGACGCCGATCGTATCGGTGACCGACGGCGAGGTCATCGAAGCAGGGCCGGCGCAAGGGTTCGGCCTGTGGGTGCGTATTCGTCAGGACGACGGCACGATCGGGGTGTACGGCCACATAGACCAGGCGCTCGTCACCGCCGGTCAACGCGTGAAAGCCGGCGAGCTCATTGCTACGGTAGGCAACCGAGGCCAATCCACCGGACCCCACCTGCATTACGAAGTGTGGCAACCCGACGGTGCCAAGTCCGACCCGGCGGCGTGGCTGTCGGCACGCGGAGTCGATATCACCTGACACGACAAGGAAAGAAGAACTGGCGATGAAAAGGCTCGGTGATCTCGAAGCGGAGGTGATGAACGTGCTCTGGGAATGCGATCGACCGCAGTCGGTCCACGACCTGCGCGAGCGCATGGCCGGCAGAAACCCCGCCTACACCACGATCCTGACCGTCGTGACCCATCTCCACGAGAAGGGGTGGGTCGAGCGGACCAAGCAGTCACGCGCGTACCTGTACTCCCCGGTGCAGTCGCGCGCGGAGGCCACCTCGCAAGCGCTGCGCGAAATCCTCGACACCAGCACCGACTCGGCCGCCGTCCTGATGCATTTCGCGAAAACCGTCACCGACGACGAGCTCGACGCTCTGCGGGGGAACCTGCCGGACGTGAACCGGTGATCGTCGCGCTGGCGTTGCTCCTCGCGGCGATCATCGCGGCCGTCGCCCTGCCGCAGCCGTTGACCTCTCTCACCCGCACCGTGAGCCCCACTCTCGCCTTGACCGCATGGATCGGCAGCATCGCCGGGGTGCTGTTTCTCGTGGGATCCGCGGTGACCGTGTTGCTCTGGCCCGGCCATGCGCCCGCCGAGGGCATGGTCGAACTTGCCGTCCGCTGCCTGGGATCGCTGCAACACGCGGCGCAGCCGTGGATCGGTGAAGCTGTAGCCGGGGCATCGGTCGTCCTCGCGGCGTCGGCGTCGGCGCGCGTCCTGCGCTCGACTCGCCGTCAGCTTCGAGCCCGGTCCAAAGTCCGCGACTATCACCGCGATGTCATCGCCGTCGTCGCGCGCACGGACCCCGGACCCGAACCGATCATGTGGCTCGACCACCCGCTCCCGCTGGCCTACAGCATCGACGGTCGCCCGGGCTACGTCGTGGCCACCGAAGGCCTGCTCGCCCATCTCGATCCCGATCAGCAGCGAGCTGTGATCGCACACGAACGTGCCCACCTGCGCGGGCGACACCACCGCATCGTCAACATCTGCGAGATCCTGGCCAAAGCACTTCCTCGCGTTCCTCTGTTCGCCGCAGCACCTGCAGCGGTGCGGGTTCTGGTCGAGGTCGCCGCGGACCGGTCCGCGGCCGCGGTCACCAGCGCCGACACTGTGCGTTCGGCCTTGTCGACGGTCTCGCAGGCGCATTCAGCGCGTCCACTGTGGGCGTTGGGCCTGATCGGGGAATCGACCGCCGAGCGGTTGCACCACCTCGACACGAGCGCGCACACGCCGAGCCGAACCGGGGCAGGCGCGTACGCTGCCGCCGCCGTGCTGCCGCTCGTGGTGCCGGCCGCCATGGCAATCCTCCTTCTCAGTGCGGTCTCCGCCGCAGCGTGCGCGGTTCTGCTGACTTGAACCACCCCTAAATACTATGCAGCATAGTATTTGAGTTAGGCTGTCGGACGCGTCCTGTAATTCGCGTGCGATTCGAAGGTGGTTCCATGACGGCGCTGACATCTCCTCCGGCTGCGCCGGCGGTTCGCCCCTATCCTCCCCGCGGGGCCCGCAAGGGGTCGTTCCTGCACACGATGGTCACCACCACCGATCCGAAGGTCATCGGGCTGATGTATCTGGTGACCTCGTTCGGGTTCTTTCTCGTCGGTGGCCTGATGGCGTTGATCATGCGCTCCGAGCTCGCCGTTCCGGGAATGCAGTTCCTCTCCAACGAGCAGTACAACCAGCTGTTCACCATGCACGGCACGATCATGCTGCTGCTCTACGCCACCCCGATCGTCTTCGGCTTCGGCAACTACATCCTGCCGCTGCAGATCGGCGCACCCGATGTCGCCTTCCCCCGGCTCAATGCCTTCAGCTACTGGCTGTACCTGTTCGGCGCGCTGGTCACCACCGCAGGGTTCATCAGCCCCGGCGGTGCCGCAGATTTCGGCTGGACCGCGTATACCCCGTTGAGCAGCGCCGTCTACTCCCCCGGTATCGGATCCGACCTGTGGATCGTGGGCTTGCTCGTCGCGGGCCTGGGCACCATCCTGGGCGGGGTCAACATGGTCACCACCGTGGTGTGCCTGCGCGCTCCGGGAATGACGATGTTCCGGCTACCGATCTTCACCTGGAACATTCTGGTGACCTCGATTCTGATCCTGCTGGCGTTCCCACTGCTGACCGCGGCGTTGATGGGCCTGCTCGCCGACCGTAAACTCGGCACCCACATCTTCGATCCCGCCAACGGCGGGGCGTTGCTCTGGCAGCACCTGTTCTGGTTCTTCGGGCACCCCGAGGTCTACATCATCGCGCTACCGTTCTTCGGAATCGTCTCGGAGATCTTCCCGGTCTTCTCCCGCAAACCCATCTTCGGGTACAAGGGGCTGATCTACGCCACCGTCGGCATCGCCGCCTTGTCCATCGCGGTGTGGGCGCACCACATGTATGCCACCGGTGCCGTGCTGCTGCCGTTCTTCTCGTTCATGACCTTCCTCATCGCCGTGCCGACCGGGGTGAAGATCTTCAACTGGATCGGCACCATGTGGCGCGGCCAGGTCACCCTCGAATCCCCCATGCTCTTCTCCATCGGATTCCTCGTCACGTTCGTCTTCGGCGGGTTGTCCGGGGTGCTGCTGGCGAGCCCGCCCATCGATTTCAACGTCACCGACACCTATTTCGTCGTCGCGCACTTCCACTACGTCGTGTTCGGAACGGTCGTGTTCGCGACCTATGCGGGCATCTACTTCTGGTTCCCGAAGATGACCGGCCGCATGCTCGACGAACGACTGGGCAAGTGGCACTTCTGGATGACGTTCCTCGGATTCCACGCCACCTTCCTCGTTCAGCACTGGCTCGGAGCGCAAGGAATGCCGCGCCGCTACGCCGACTATCTCCCGTCCGATGGATTCACCACCCTCAACCAGGTCTCGACCGTGGGATCGTTCGTTCTCGGAGCCTCGACGCTGCCGTTCATCTGGAACGTCTTCAAGAGCTACCGCTACGGCGAAGTGGTCACCGTCGACGACCCCTGGGGGTTCGGTAACTCCCTCGAGTGGGCGACCAGTTGCCCACCACCGCGGCACAACTTCACCGAGATGCCCCGAATCCGCTCCGAGCGGCCGGCGTTCGAGCTTCACTATCCGCACATGGTCGAACGCATCCGCGCCGAGCAGCACGTCGGTGGCCCGCACTCGGATTCGATCGCGCCCTCGGAAGTGATCACCGAAGCCATCGCCGGCCGTGAGCGATCCGATCCGCCGGACCCGGTGAAATAACCATCGTCGCAGAAGTGACCCACCGCTAAACCGCCCTCCCTACTACTATGTCCCGTAGTTGTTGGGTCGGGCTCGATACAGAGGAGTACCCCACGTGAAACGTCTGATGCTGATCGCTGTGATGATCTGCGGGACAGCATTGTTCGCTGCAGCGCCGGCGTCGGCGCACAGCGAACTGGTCAGCTCCGACCCGCCCGCCGATGCCACCCTGGAGTTCGCGCCGATCGGTGTCGGTCTGGTGTTCAACCAGGACATCAACGAATCGTTCGCAACCATCAGCGTCGTGGGTCCTGGCGACACTCAGTGGGCACAGGGAACGGCCACGGTCGAGGGCCCCGACGTATCGGTCCTGCTCGAGGACGGACTCCCCAACGGGCAGTACACCGTCGGCTACCGTGTCACCTCCGCGGACGGGCACCCGATCACCGGGTCGTACGGTTTCTCCGTCGACGTTGCGGCGACCGCCACCCCTCAGGACGCCGCTGCACAGCAATCGCAGGGCGGTGCGACCTCGACCTCGCCGACTCCTGTTACCACGGCTACGCAGCCCTACGATCCCAACAATCCCTCCGCCAGCGAAGACCGGCCACCGAAACAGAACACCATGATGCTGCTCTCCATCGTGGGCCTGACTGTCCTCGGTCTCGCTGCCATCGCCCTGACGTTGGTGATCCGAGGCAAGGACAAGCAATGACAGGGTCCCGATGAACATCGCCGCAGTAACTCCCCCGGAAGGCCCGCCGACGCTGGCAGCGTTGCTGAGCTTCGATGTACCGCCGCTCCCGATCCTGCCGATCGCCGGCATCGTCATGGCCGGGCTGTACTGCTGGGGGCTCTACCGGGTCCGCGGTCGAGGTATCGCGTGGTCACGGTGGCGGAGTGCGAGTTTTCTGCTCGGCTGCGCGGCGCTGGTCCTGGTGACCGGACTGCAGGTCGAACGCTACGGTTACAGCCTGTTCAGCGTCTTCATGTTCCAGCATCTGACGTTGTCGATGACCATCCCACCGTTGTTGGTGGTGGGTTCGCCCGGACGACTTTTGTTGCGTGCCACCGCTCATCACGGAACCGGGCGGTGGGTACTGATCGCGGCGCTGACGGGGTTGCGTAGCCGCGCCGGGCGCATCGCGCTTCACCCCGGGCTGACGATTCCGTTGTTCCTCTTCAGCTATTACGGTCTGTATCTGTCGTCGATCTTCGATGTTCTCGCCGTCAGCGAGATCGGGCACGTATCGATGGAGATCTTCTTCTTCGCCAGCGGGCTGCTGTTCATCATCCCTGTGCTCGCCGTCGGCCCCCTCCCTGTTCGGCAGAGCAATCTGGGCCGTATGTTCGACCTGTTCGTCGAGATGCCGCTGCATGTGTTCTTCGGTGTCATCCTGATGATGTCGAGCACCCCCATGCTCGCCACGTTCGCCTCCCCTCCCCCGCAGTGGGGTGTCGATCCGATAGCTGATCAGAAACTCGCCGGGGCGCTGGCATGGTCCTACGGTGAGCCGGTGGCCCTGCTGGTGGTGCTCATCTTCTGCATTCGATGGAACCGAGACGAAAAAGAGGAATCGGCCGTCGCGGATCGCCACGCCGAAGAAGACGGATACAGCGAACTGAACGCCTACAACGATTTCCTCAAGCAGATCGGCACCGAAACCCGGCCCCGCACCCTACGGTGACGCCCGCACAACTACGCACGACAGGACGGCCGATGCCACTGATCCGCACACCCGCAACCCCCCAGGGGCAGCTCGTCTTTCATGTGCTGGCCTACAACGGCGTACGGCTGATACTCGTGTGCGTCGCTGCAGGCGTGATCTTGGCCGTCGACGCGCTGACGACCCTCGACATTCCCTTCGTATTGGTACTACTCGCCGCACTTGCCGCAAGCCTGCCGCTGTCGGCACTGACTCTGAGGAAACGTCGCCGAACCATCAACGCGGACATCGAAGCTGTCGATCGCGCGCGCTCGATCAAGAAGCGAGGTCCCGCGGCGGGATGACCCCGTAGCAGAACTCTCTGACGCCGGCGTACGCATTCACGGCATGGCCGTATCGTTCTTGTCGATCACTGTTCACCCGACCCACTCGATGTGTGGTTGCGCTTCTGGTTTCGGCGCGCCATCGAGCAGTTCGAGGGTGCGTTGCAACAGATTCTCGATCCGATGCTCGAGATCATCGGTTATGTCGGACACATCGGCCAGATCGGTGTGGGCACGGCGGCGGGCATCGATACCGATTCGGTAGTAGTCCGAGTCCAGTGCAGCTGCAACGGGTTGCGGCGGCGAGCCGGTCATGTCCGCTTCCAGCGCGCGATCACCGAGGAGCAGCGACCGAGGCGGTCGTGGGTCGTGTCGAGGCGGCTGCCCAGTGCGATGGGCATCGACGATCCATCCGACCCCTGCCGGGGACATCGACTGTGCGGGGAACGGCATGTGGCCCCACCGGTCGATCGGCACGGCGACGGGACCTGGGTGCACCGACCATCTGGTCATGTCGGGAAAAGCGTTCGCCTGCAAGTGCTCTGAGAAGAACCTGGCCTTCCCGCTGCCCCCAACAGTACGGCATGAAGCGCATTACAGTACACCCGAAATCGGTTATCTCACTGACTATTACGCGACCGATACCTGGATACCGGCGAGGGTGGCGCGCACCATCTCGTGGCCACACGGGGTGTCGTGGCCGAGCCCGCGGTGGGACGAGAGGGCCTCACCTGGCAGTGGCTGCGGATGCAGCGGCCACGGGCGAACGTACGCATCATCGGGCATCGCCGCGAGCCGCGCGTTCACGCGAGGTGGCGCTCGAACTGGCGGCGCCGCTCGGTGGGACCGAGGTACAGAGTGCGCGTGAGCACCGATGAGGTGATCGCTACGGTCATCGACCATCTGGAGACGTTGCTGTCGTGGCCGGACCGACAGCGTATGCCGAACCTACTGTTGCTCGGTCCGACGAACAACGACAAGTCGATGATCATCGAAAAGTTCCGGCGCACTCATCCGCCGATCAGCTTGTCCGACCGCGAGCAGATACCGGTGTTGTGCATGCAGATGCCCCCGGACCCGTCACCCGGCCGGTTCTACCTCGCACTGCTCACAGCGTTGGGAACACCGACCAGGCCCCGCAATCGGGTCCACGAACTCGAACAGCAAGCATTGATGCTGCTCCGCGCCACCGGCGTGAAGATGTTCGTTCGTCCAGACCCTGACACACCTTCATCCGTTCCCTCCTACGAAGCGCTTCTCCTTAGAGGACACAGAGCCTGGACCATTGGTGCCAGCCCACGATTCGACTCACCTGTTGCCCCAATCCCATAGGAGCGCGATTATGTTCGCTCCATCGATGTCAGGATGCAGCCTTGCCAGCGTCGCACTCGGCCTGAGCGAGGCATAGCACTGAAGCCTGCCTCGAAGGGCGCGCTCGAACGGCAACACGAAGAGAGCTCGACGCAAGGGTGCAGCTCTGTACCACTCCAAGGTCAAATTCAATCTTTACCGCGGTAAAGGTCGCCAAGATATGGAACGGGTCACCCGGACTCCAGGCTCTGCAGGCCCCGGTCCCCCAGCGCATCAAGCGCATCCACGATTTAACTCAAGCAAATGCACTCAACAGGAAGTTCCCCAGCACACGCCAGCCTCGTTAAAGCGGATTCGATTGAATATTGTCTATCAAAGGCCCGCCGCCACCTTCGGCCGGCCTTCGAATGCGCACCGCCAAAGAACCCGGAACTTCGACTGCAAATCGGCCAGATCCCGACGCTTGTCGGTGCGACACTTTTCGTCACAGTGACGAAATTGGGTGGGGTGCGACATCCTGCCCCCCGGTCTTACTTCGGCGCGAACTATCGCGATTCACCCTACGTAAATCCGCCGCAAGGCGTTGCCGGCCAAACCAAGGTCCTACGAGATGGCTGAAACTAACTGCCGACAAGAAATGAAACTCAAGGCCTCACTGGAGCCCACATCACCCCACCACCCACTCGCATTTACTGAATCATCACCTTGCGGTGAGAGATCAGCCTTTACCGCGGTAAAGACGCGACAACGCCAAGGCTCAGGACCTAGCGCCTTGACAGTCCGCCGGAATTGGGCGAAACGACCAAACTGGGCCTGCCCGAAAACCCTAACGAAAACTGTTGCACCCTCACTACGATATCGGCCGGCCGATTGCATCAGAAGAGCCTGGTCGCGCATGATTGCAGTGCACTGCAACAGCAAGCAACTAGCGCGTACTTCGAAGTGCAACGACTGTTGCAGAACCAACGCCAGGTCGCGCCCAGAAATCTTAGTACGACGCGCCTCAGCGGGCCTTAAAGACATCCGACGGGCGTGGTGCCGGCACTTCGTGTATCACCATACCTAGCAAGCCTCCCGACTAACTGCTGTCGACCAGCGAACCAGCCAACGTTGGGGACGGCTGCCGTCCGCAGCCCTGCTCGCTGCTTCAATGACACAGTCCTCGCACGAATCTGCAACGGTGTAGCTCCCACACCCTCGGGTCAGAAGTCTGAATACCAGTAGTTGATGGTGCGACAGGCGGACTTAAGCACTGCCCACCTTCACTGATTTGACGTCTACCGCGGTAAAGATTTAGCCGGTAAGTACCACAGCGCGTGGACGAGCCAGTGAGCGCCGAGGTCCAGCGGGGGAGTCTGCCATCGGATCACAGACATGACCCGGCGAGTCGAAGCTACAACCGAACACTCTGGAGGCATAGTGATGTACATTTCGAGGGCGCAAGCAACTCCAGCGCTGCGCGTTCTCGCGGATCTTTACCGCGGTAAAGATCATCGCCAGAACACCACACCGAAGTAGCCGCACCGCGGTGAAGCAAACGGAAGGTGGGCTCAATGCCCGTACACGTAATAATCAGCCAAAAGGGCGGAGTGGGGAAGAGTACCCTCACGATGAACCTGGCGGCAGTCAAGAATGACGTCTTGACTCGCTCCGGAGCCAAGCAGAGCGAATCGCCAGTACTGGCAGCTTCGATCGACCCTCAGGGCTCGGCAGTGTGGTGGGCCGAAAGAGTGCAGGACCTTCCCTTCCGGGTCACTCAGATCGACGACCCGGAAATGCTCCGCCATCTGCCAAACCTGGATGGAATCAAACACGTTTACGTCGATACGCCGGGCTGGATCGGCGATCGTCCTGGGGCTGTAGATAACGGCACTTCAGGACAAGCGCTCGACACTGTACTTTCGGTGACCGATCTCGCGATCGTCCCGATCGTCCCGGAGCCACTCAGCTTCGACCCGACGGCCCGCACAATCTCCAAAGTGCTTGAGCCGAAGGGAATCCCATTCATTGTCGTCATCAACAACTGGGATCCAAGAGACGGCCGAGTCGACCTGGAACAGACCGAAGCATTCGTCCAAGCGCAAGGTTGGCCACTCGCCAACACCGTTGTTCGGCACTACAAGGTGCACAGTCGAGCCGCAGCTCAGGGGCAAGTGGTTACCGAGTACCCGCCAAATCGGGCATCGCTGCAGGCACGTGAGGACTTCCAACGCTTGTGCCTTGAGCTGGAAGTAGGTAAGTAAATGGCAACATCACAGAAGTCCCGGGGCGGTCGGGTCGATTTTTCTAGTCTGGTTGGTTCAGTGGGGGACAAGTCGCCCGTGGATGCATCCATCCCTGTGGATGGCCAATTTAGACCAGATGTGCCTCTGTCCGAACTAGTGGCCAACCCTCGGAATCCGCGCTCAGCGGTCGGGGATCTCGCCGATCTGGCTACAATCGCGGAGCGGCAGCTTCAACCTGGGACAGTGGTTACGAGCGCACGGTGGCTCGAACTTTGGCCAGAGGACGTCGCCAGAATCGGTTCCGCACGTTGGGTTGTGGTCAACGGCTGCCGAAGGCTTGCTGCGAGCGAGAAGTATGGCCGCAAGGGAATGGATGTGGTCGTTCAGGACAGCCTTGCAACATCCAAAGAGGCCATCCTGTGGGCATCAATAGTCGAAAACCTGGACCGGCAAGACTTCGACGTTGTCGAAGAGGCAGAAGCTGTCAACCTTCTTGTTACTGAACTCGGAAGCGCCACCAAGGCCGCTCAAAAATTGGGGCGATCAGAAGGCTGGATCTCGCAGCGGCGCGCATTGCTCAAGCTAGAGCCTGAGTTGCGGGAGAAACTACGTTCAGGCGATCTCGCGATCCGAGACGCTCGGGCGCTGGCGCAGATTCCGTCTGCGGAGCAGGTCGCTGAGTGGTCTTCACGCCAGCAGAACCCACCATCGCCGAAAGCAAACGAGAAGAAACCACGCCGACCCTCCGATGCTGACAAGCAGATCGCATCACGCAGCGCCGCAATCCGGGCGCTGATGAAGCTGAAAAGCGATCCCCACTCTGTGGCAGTCGCGATCAGGGAAGCGCTCAACGAGGAGGACATACGTGAGCTGGTGAAGACGCTTCGAGGCATCTGACACAGCTCATCCAACCAAGAAGGCCTCGGCGGAAAGCACATCCGCCGAGGCCTTGCTGCTGAGCCTCCGATTCGGACCAGTGGGGAAGTGGAGCGGAGGCTTAAGCCCAGGTAGCCGGTCTGTGTCAGAAGCGCGACCCACCACTTCGCCAGCTCTGATCGGTCGCCAATGGCACTCTTGCAGATAGAGCTTCCTACTCACCCTTACTTATTCAGATTAGACCAACGTAAATTGCATTTTCCGCACCGTCTAAAGCGAAACGCCAGCTCAGCATAGCTTTGCGCTGCAGGCGTGTCGGTGACCTACGCTAGGCTGCCGATATGGACTTCCGACCAGGCCGAACACCTGCCGTGACCACCGGTGCCGGCACTTCCGACGCGGGCAGGTCGGTCGCGGTCGAGCCCGAGATCCCACCCGCCGTCGCGAAGCGGATCGCGACTGCCGTGCACTCCTCCCGGTCCGAGGGAACCCGCAAGACCTACGCCGCCGCGTGGAGACGCTTCACCAGTTGGTGCGAGACGAATGGTCACGTGACGCTCCCTGCACACCCGATCACCGTCGCCGCCTACCTCGTCGACGCAGCCGACACCCGAAACGAAACAGGGGAGCGGGCTTACGCCGTCGCTACGTTCGGCACCTGGATCGCCGCTATCAACCACCACCACCGCACCACCGGCCATCTGTCGCCATCAGCCCACGAACTCGTCACCGCGACACTGTCCGGCATCCGGCGCGAGTATGCCGCGGCGGGCGACCGACCCCGCACCCCACGAAACCCGTTGCTGGTCGAGGACATCAAACTCCTCGTCGAAACGGCACGGGACCGATGCCGAGGCTGGGCCGACGAGGTCCTCGAACGTCGCGACTCCGCAATTCTGCTCCTCGGGTTCGCCGGCGCATTCCGGCGCAGCGAACTCTCCGACCTCGTGTGCGGCGACATCACCGTGCACCGGCACGACGGATTGCATGTGCGGCTGCGGAAGTCGAAGACCGACCAAGAGGGCAGGGGAGCGGTGAAGGCCCTGCCGTACACAGACTCCCACGAGACTTGCCCACCGTGCGCCTACGTTCGCTGGGTGCAGGTCGTGGCTGCGTTCGACGCCGGTGGCCGTCCGTCCGTGATCCGCCTACTCCGAAAGCGAGAACCGTTCGACGCTCACGTATGTCGTGGGGGAGTGCCGCGCACCGCCGCCCGCGCACCGTTGCTCCGGTCCGTCGCGAAGAACGGCAATCTTGGCAGCACGCCGCTGTCCGGAGCCGCGATCCACCAGACCATCCGCCGCCGAGCCGACCACGCCGGCTTCGACCCGACCGCACTCGCGAAGCTGGGCGGGCATTCGCTCCGCGCCGGCTTCGTCACTCAAGGCACCCGCAACGGTGCCGATGGATCCGCCATCGCCCGGCAGACCGGCCACGCCAGCCTTGACTCCGTCGAGGTGTACCGCCGTGAACATGCGCCCCTCGTCGGTAATGCCGTCACCAATATCGGGCTCTGACGGTGAGCTACGACTTCGGAAGATCGCAACAACGCGGGAGACTCGTCCATAGTCCTGACCAGCGCTGCCATAGGAACACCGCAGACCTACAGAGCTGGTGATGATAGAAAAACACGATCAATGTTCGGGATCGCAGGTTGAACGTCAAAGGTCACCAGGAGTACCCAGCAACCCGACTTGCAAGATCACGATCGGTCGCCGTTGAGGCCGTCTTGCGACAGTGCGGGACGATCATCGATGCCGTCGGTCTGACGCGAGAATCTCGTCTAACTATAGGGCGTACGTGAGCTTGACGAGTTCCTGCGCATACCTGTCGGCTGCAGCTCGAACGGAATCCTCCGATGCAAAACCAGCGAGCACCAACACTTGAACACAGCCGATTCCAGCAGCTACGAACGGGCCGGCTATGCCCATATCCACAACTGAGCAGGCAGCCAAGACCCCCAGAATGGCGCAAGCAAGTGTTGCCACGACCCCAATGATGATTCCTTTCGGGCGTAGACCAAGTAAGCTGCGTCGGAAGCAGTACCAAACTAAAGTGTTCTTTAGTAACGGGTATTTTCCTGCGTCCCGGGTTAACGCAATTATTCGGCCGACCGCAGTCTCATAGATTTGATCGGCGCGTCGGGGATCTGCACGTTCCTCTGACTCGGAGGGCAAACGGAGCGTGCCAATTAACAGGGCTAGTGTGCGGTGCAGGTCGGCCACCCGCTCGGGATTTTCTGCGTTCACCCATCGAAGAAGCGACGTTGTGGGTGGCCCACCCCAGCTCGCCCACAGCGTCGGTTCAAGGTTCTTCCCCGGATTGTGACCAAGATGCACAGACAATGTGCACACCGCCAACCATAGAGGCACTGGCACGACCTGCCACCACTGCGCAGCAGCACCGAGTTCGGACGCAATGACCTGTAGGAGCGCGACCACCGGACTGCTCACGATCAGGCTCGGGAGACCGTAAGCGCGAAAATCAAATGTATCCATCATCTTTGGCAATTCCACGTCTATTCCGAATCTTCGACTAGCGGTCCCAGACTCGGAATCGGTGTCCACCCCGCTCGATTTACATTGTTCTGACTGCAAACGATGTGGCCTTCTGTTGCCACAACATGAGCACTACGCCTAAGGAGTGCATTCGTTACCTTCGGGTTCGGGTGCTTGGTGCTGGCCTTAGCAGAACTGACCACGGCGACAACCTCGACCGTTGCGCCAATCGGACCGATCACCCGATCGAGCAAAGACGGAGACAGGTTATGCCGACTCCCGTGATGCGGGACCTGGAACAGGTCGACCGGCGCAGTTGCGAACTCACCTATCACTCGCTCGTACTCATCTGCAGCCAACGACAGGGCGGGCACACCTGCGTCACCCGTGAGGATCACCCTCTTCTCGTTGTCGGATAACAAAAGCACAGTAGAGGTGTTATTGCGGTGACTGGTAACCGGATCTTCTTCAAGGGTTTCGGGTGGCAGGAACGGCAAAGCCCTCGACAGCAAGTCCGTGGCCTTGGAGAAGGCAGCGGTCAGACTCTTCTTTGCGCGAGCAGTCGCAGCCACACCAGATCTCTCGTCCAAGATGTACTGCTGAATCAGCGACCGGTAATAGTCCAGCGTCGGACCGAGAACTCTGAATTGGCCACCCCATCGGGTTAATCCGCGAAACGGCTCGGTGACAGTAACTCCCTGCGATTCCGCAAGCGCAATGACAGCATCGACCCTCTCGATGTTGGAGAATAATTCCGCGTCCCCACTAACAAAATGTTCCCGCGGTCTATGGATAAGTAGCTCTCCGACGCTGAGGTTCTCAAGTACGAAAACCAGTCCATTAAGGTGGTCTGCGTCTGGATGGGTCGAGACGAGGAGGTCGATCCGATCGGTATCGTAGTAGGTTTGAACGTGATCGACGACGTTTTCTCCGATCGCGGAGTAACCGGCATCGACGACTATGACCCGCGAAGTCCCATCAGCCAGCCAAAATCTGCCCGTGATCGCGTCGCCACTCTTCGTGCCATTGCCATCTTCAGCTTCAACAGGCAAGAAATCCAACTCATACATGTGTGGGTGCCTCTCAGATGCGCGAGGCAGCGAAGCACACGCCCATGTTGACGCGCTGGTCCCACGGAGTTACGTTGGCTGTGAACCGTCCAAGTTCAGCCAATAGCTCCGAAGCCGCTACCTCTGGTGTGCCCGTTTCGGGGCTTTCGGTTTGTTCCCAGTAGACGCTACACCTGGTGTCCGACATCTGCGTGTGACACAACAGGTTGTAATCCCATCAGTGTGTTTTATGCCGCGCCTGCATGCTTACGGCCAGACAATGGGGTACGCGCCGTCAACATCTCTTGACGGTGCGGTATCTGCGTCATCAGGAAGGTTCAGCGGGACCGAGCGTCCGCTCGATGTTCTTGTAGCTTGCTTTGCAAGTTCATCACTGGGAACAGGTGGCTGCACGTCCGGGTTCGGCTGGTCGCCCTCTGTCCCAGGTGGTTCTCCGGTGCTCTGATCACATAGGTCCGTATGCGATCGACTCGCGCCAGTTTCCTGTGACTCCGTTCGCCCACCCGCTCATGGTCTTCACGTAGCTTCCGCCATCACCGCTGAGCCCGTGACGTGTATCCGTTTGTCTGCGTTCGATATCAGTCATCGTCGGTGCCACGATGCTGACCGTTCGATCCGTCGTCGCATCGATGGGATGGCGATAAGTCACGGTGATGTCGGTCCCGACCAGGGTGACCGAGACCGGCCTGAACCGCTCGTGTACTCGGCGGCGTACGACCAGACGGTCGGCCAGTGCGGTAAAAGCCGGCAAGCATTCCCTCGTCGCCGCCGATGAGTCGAGAGCGACGTCATCCCATGTTCCGTAAGGGGCGTACATCTTGGGTGTCAGACCCGCGGTGTCGGCGTACGGTCCGGTGGTCGCAAGAGTGTCAACGAGCACCACATTGCGTGGGTCCGGTTCCGCCTTGGCGAACGTTCCGTACCTACTGCGCGGCAGACGGTTCCAGTCCAGATCATTCGGTGCGAGTGACGGTTCCCTTGTTGCACAGTCCACGAAGACGACGAAAAGGTGCCAGGCCATGGAGGTGGTCACTGTTGTGTCGTGCACGAGTACGTACGCATAGTCGGCCCAGTCGTCGCCGATGACCGCACGCATCCACCCCGCGGCCTCCTCTGCCGCGACCGGGCGTCGAGGCCGGCGAAGGTCGTCCGGGTCGGATCCCGCAGCGAAGCCTTTGACTTGCACCATCACTAAACACGGCTGCGCATCCGATGGGAATGACCCGTACTCTTCCAACCCCGGACGACTACCGGCTCGTACCGTGACCACGGTCGATTGTGGGTCGAGGACACTGGAACCTTTAACTGGCAAGCTAGAACCAACGTGGACGTCGTGGAACGGCTCGCGCTGCACTGACGCCCGGGCCCATGCGCGGTGAGGGCCGATCCAAAAGCCCAAGTGGGCGTTGAGTTTTCCCGCGATGATGAGGTCTGACCGGTCGGTCATGCGGACTCTCCTGCACCGTCGGTCGGCGACCTCGATGGTGTGCCGATGTCGATCCATATGACTCCATCGACGAAGCGAGGGGAGTGAAAGACGGGTTGGCCGAACGGTATGCCGCCGATCGATCGGCCTGCACTGAACGCTCGGGGATCATCCAGATCGCGCAGCCGGTGCGCGCGCAGCCCGTTCAGGTCGATGTCGTACCCGTACTCCCTGCCACCGTCGAGCAGGTGCCAGGTGTATCGCACGATGACCCGATCCATACTGTGCAGCGCCACCTTGTGGAACGTGAACAACCGGCCCTCGTCGAGACGACCGATGTGGTCTGCGATCGTCGCCGTCATCTCGGACAGGAACTGTTGCGCCCACACCGGTGGGGGAACTATCTGTGGGTGCAGTATCGAATCCGCGTCGACTGTGTCACCGTGGAGGCGAAGATACTTGAGCAACGCCGGGTCTTCCGGTACAACTTTCTCGGGGTAGATCCGTCGGCTACTGCCGCCGGCCATAGCCCAGTCGAAGTCGCTCGGTGCGAGCTGGCCGTGACCGTGGCGGTCCACGAGTACCGTGAACATGGCCGGTCCGGGGCGGAGAAGCCCTCTGTCCGTGACGACCTTGTACGCATAGTCGGCGAGATCGCCCAGAACTGTACGCAACCAGACGATCTGCTCCGGATATGGTAGGTCCGTGGCCGGCCGATGCGCCGTCGCCCCGGTGCCGGAGGGCGCGTTGGACACCGCGTAAAGGTTCACCTGTATCCACCGCACACCGGCGGTCCTGTCGAAGGTGCCCATGAACGTCGGATCTCTGACCGTCGCACCCACGCGGACGGTGACATCTTCGAGTTCGATGCTCGGCACCTCGGCCGGGTGCGGGTTATGACTGGGCGACAACGAGCCGGACCGGATTCTGGAATTCACAAACCGTTGCAGCACAACGATTTCAGCTGCACTGTCGGCGGGGACAATGGGAAGGTGCGGCGCTGCTGTCATGGGTCGTCACATCTGGATGCTCGACTCCATCTGGTCAGGTGCTTCGAGGAGCGCCCGGGTGGGGTGCGGGCGCTCATGCGCCTTTCTGCTGGATCGTCATGAAACGACGGTAACACCAAGTCGAAGAATGGTCGACAAACAGAATTACTCAACAGTTGTCGACGTTTCGTCCCGACGCCCGACGAGGTAATCACGGTGACGGTGCGGAAAACTGTCGCGAAGCGATCTGCGTTGCGATAATCGTAAGATTCCTCTACGCAGTAGGGTCGGGCAATGTCGTTGACTCATGAGTGGAACCTCCTCGTGACTGCGCTGCGGGATGTGGCACCGGTGACGGCGCGAACGCTCAGGCCATGCGCGTCGACGAGTGCGGTGAAACGGGCCGAGGCAGCGACGGTTCCGTGGCCGGACGAGCTTCGCGAGTTCTTCGGCCTTCACGACGGTCAGAAGGAGGTCGGCGGCGCGGGACTCGTCGTTCCGGCCGGACGTCTGCTGCAGGTCGTGGAGATACCTCAGCGGCATCGCGACATGGTCGAAGTCATGGCGGATGTCGTTGCAACAGAACCAGATATGTTCGACGGGACGTACGCCGAGATCGTCGACAACCTGGTCGAGGCGGGCACCGAGGCGGAAGATCACCTGTTCCTACCGGGGTACGTCCCTATCGCGGCTTGGGATTCGAATTTGATGTATTGCGACACCCGTTCGGGAGAGATGCGGGGGAGTGTGTCGTACCGATCAGACGACGGCGGGCACCTGGGTGTGCCAACCTGGCCGTCTTTGGAAGCATTTGTTCGCGACGTCAGGTTGGCCGTGACCGATCAGATATCGGTCGGCTGGTACACAGCAGCGGTCGACAACGGGGTGCTGGACTGGGACATCGTCGAATGACGTTGCTGCAGGGCGAGAGCGCCGAGATAGCGGTACGGGCAGCGACGGCCTGCATTGGAGCGGCCACCCTCCGAAACACCCGGTGTTGCGGTTCACGCCCGCCGGTGTCGTGCGGGCAGGCGCGTAGTCGGCAGACGGCGGCGTCCAAGTGACGATTACTCCGTGTCGTGACGGCTCACCCGCTCGATGGTTGATCGATCAGAGACGCGACTGGTGGGATCTGGTCACCCGCGGCCCGTCGGGGTACGAGCGTTACGCACGGTTAAGATTCATCCCGGATCCGACTTACGACGGTCAGCGCGAAATGGACACCGACTTCGCCAACGACGGACCGCCCGAGATCGCCCAGCTCGGAATCGCTGTCTCCACCCTCGCCCGGTTCACCACAACTCCGGACGAGTGCTATTTCCTGATCTGGGAGGGCTACGAAAACCTCGACCACATGCAGGCCGCGACAGTCTCGATCCCGGAGCGGCCCTGCTACCTCTTCCGAGGTACTGCGGAGGACGTGTCGACGTGGAAGGACGCCCGAGACGACTCTGGTGAGCTGCCGATACCTGCGTTTGTGTGGCCGGCCGATCGTGCGTGGTGCATCGCCAACGACGTCGACCCCCACTTCGCCACCATCGGTGCCGGCGAGTCCGCTATCGCAGATCTTCTTCGCACCGCACGGATTGATGCGACGCCGGACGATCCCACCACGTACCCACCGTTCTACGGATTCTGAAGGCCACGGTCCAAAGGACGCGTTCGACGCGCTCGCCGGTACGGCGCAGTGCCTGCAGCGCAACGGTTTCTAGTGGACGTCTCCGTACATTCGGGTGGCGGTATCGAACAGGCAGCGCTATCCGAGACGCAAGGAGGCACCTCCATGGCTGGAATCGCTGACAAGCTCGACAAAGCATACGAAGACAAGCCACTCACCGAGCTCGTCGGCGCACCCGCCGAAGCACTTCAGGGCGTCAGCCCTGGCGATGCCGAGCATCTCAAGGCCGCGTTCAACATCAAGACCATCGGCGATCTCGGACGCAACAAGTACTTCCTCTGGGCGCAGTCGATCGCCAAGCTCGCCGAGTAAGACTCGAGTACGGCACACACGATGAAGCCACAAGACTGGCTACGTCCTGTGGCTTCATCGCAAGCCGACATCGAGCCTGTGGCGTACCTGCACCATCGACCGTCGACAGCGATGCCGTCGACGCGCATGCGTGCCACGTTCGCGGCGGGCGACCCTCGGCGGCGTCCCTGATCGGTCGGCCTTCAGCCCGGTACCGTCGCACCTGTGACACCGAACGGGGCAGCACGGTGAGCGGTTACCGCTATCAGTGGTCACTGTTCGCCGACTGGTGCGCTGCGGCCGACGTCAAGGCCCTACCTGCGTCGCCGATCACGCTGGCGCAGTTCCTCGATGAGAATCCTGCCGGCGATGCGGTTCAGTTGCGTCGGGTGTCCGCGATCAACCGCGCTCACCGCGATGCCGGCCAGCCCGCTCCCGGCCGAGTGACGTCGATCCGGATCGCACTGGACTCGGCACGTAGCGAGCGAACGATCCGGCGTGCCGAGCAGGACCAGATCATCGCGGCCGGACTACCGACCTCCGGATCGACGGCCGCACTGTTCGGTCGCCGTGACGCCGTTCTTCTCGTTCTCGCCGGAGCAGGCCTGTCTTACAAAGCCATTGCCGAACTCGATCGCACCGACATCACCACCGACGGTGACACTGTGTGGATCGGCGGCCGCCACCGAATCCGCATCGCCCCCCACGACGCCAGCAATGTCGAGCCGGCCACGATATGGGATCGGTGGCACACAGTCCTACAGTTTTCCGAACACTATCCCTCGACGACGCTGCTAGCAGAACATCTGCAACGCAACACTTTTCCCGACATGACCGAATTGCCGCATCGCAGCGGTCCGGTCGCGGTGCCGATCGACCGGTGGGGCCACCTACCCTTGCCGGTCACGGCGATGACCGCCGCTGAGGTCGGAGCGGTGATCGCCAGGCACCGCACCGGTGCCTCTCCACTGCACACCCCACGTCGCCCCATCATCAGACCCACCGACGGTGGTACCGATCGGAGTTTCCCGATCGCCGCGCCTGAGCCAGTGTCTGTCGAGCTCGACTCCGGGTACTACCGCTCGGGTGTCGAGGCACGTCGACGCGCCCACACGGCGTTGGCCGATGTACCGGACATGGTCGACGACGTCGAGGACCGCATCGAGCGCCTCTTACAACGCACCCTGCAACTCCTCGACTCATCCACCAGCGGCGACAGCATCTGATGCGGCACGCTCACGACCCGGCACACCGACACCTTGGTCATCGTCCAACTCGTCGAGCACAAAGATCGGATACCGCAACGTTGCCGCTGCACCTGGACCCAGACAACCGCAACAGATGGCGTCTACGCCTATGGAGTGGGCTCGACACCCGCCGCGCACGTCAACATCTCTTGACGGTGCGTATCCACTGTTCACGCATCGGCCGACATCGACACCGCAAGGTTGTCACCGTATTTGCTCCTGCAGCAGGTGCTGCTTGTCGACGTAGTCCGCCAGATCTGCACCCAGCCGATGATCTATCGGAATGTATCCAACTATATAAGACTGAATGCTATACAGATACATACAATCCGATAGTCTGAATGCATGGAGTACGGACTGAACCCCTTCACACCCGGGTCCGGCACCCGACCCCCCGAACTCGTCGGGCGTACCGCCGAGCTCGAACGCTTCGACCTGTTGATCACACGCGCGAAACAACGCCGCTACGACCGTGGGTTGATGCTGCAGGGGCTTCGAGGGGTAGGGAAGACCACGCTGTTGGCGACCATGGCGGACCAGGCTCGCCGCCACAACTGGGTGGTGGTCGAGGTCGAAGCTCAGACCAGTGTGGAAGGTGCCGAGGCCCTGCGGAGGCGTATCGCCAAAGATATCTCTCGCGCTGTACGCCGTCGTCAGTTCGCCGGCCCGGTGGCGGACAAGATCCGGCAGTTGACCGAAGAATTCTCGATGTCCGCCACCGCGTTCGGTGTCGGAGTCGAGCTCGCCCGCTCCGCCGGTGCCGAGAAACCAAGCCTGGGGGTCGAATTCGAGGACCTCGTCGAAGATCTCACCGAAGAACTCCGCAAGGACGGCACCGCGCTGGGGCTGTTCATCGACGAGATGCAGGAACTCGAGCCGGCGCTCCTGCAGGTGATCCTGGCTACCCAGCACCGCGCGGCCCAACGCGAGTGGCCGTTCTTCGTGTGCGGTGCCGGCCTGCCGAACCTTGCGCAAGCATTGGCCGACGCACGCTCGTACGCCGAGCGCCAGTTCGACTACAGGACCATCGGTCCTCTCGCCGACGATCAGGCCCGCGATGCGATCGTCACCCCCATCACCCGGCTGAACCAGGACATCGACGCCGAGGCAACCGACTACGTCGTCGCGGCGAGCGATGGATACCCGTACTTCCTTCAGGTGTTCGGTCACGAGCTCTGGCAGGCAGCCCAGCAGTCCCCGTTCACACTCGCCGACGCCGAGGACGCCGTCGACACCGGCCACGCCTCGCTCGATTCCGGCTTCTACAGCTCACGGTGGCTACGGGCCACCGAAGCCGAGAAACGCTATCTGGTGGCCATCGCACGCAGCGGAACCGATACTCCGCGGACGGCAGCCCTCGCCGAGGCCCTCGGATCGAACCCGCAGTCGATGGCACCGCACCGTGACTCCTGCATACGCAAAGGACTCATCTGGTCGCCGGCCCGCGGCCTGGTTGCGTTCACCGTCCCCGGGATGGCGGACTTCATCCGCCGCCAACCCAACGCACCGATTATCTGACCTCGACACCCAAGGACGTCGACTGGATCGACATCGAGCACGTCGATTGCTCACGCAGCCCAGCATCCACACAGCGCCGTTGCACAAAGAGTCCAGTTCGGTCCGGCGTTGCAGCATCCAGCCGCGCTGGGGGGGAGGGCCAGGGCGAGTAACGCGAACAAGGCCGGCGCTCGGTATCACCCTGGACTCGTGGCCGATACACGGTGCGTTAGAACGGGTCCGGTGGGCCGGTGTTCATCACGGCCAGGATGTAGTCGTGGTCGGGTAAGTCGGCCGGGTGATCGTCGGCGACCGCGAACACCGACCGATCGGGCTCCGGCGGGGTGCGTGCTTCCTCGCGGGCTGCAAGCCATTCTCGCCAGACGATGCGTTCGGCTCGGTGGCGCACGATGCGGGCACGGACGGCCGAGGTGAGGCCGTGACGATGGCCGATGTCGTCGAGTTCGACGGGCCCGATACCGATGTGGGTGTTCTCGATTGTGAGGAGCCCGGCCACGCGCAGATCCAACAGGGCCTCGTATCCGCTGGTGCGTCCCATCCTGATGGCGGTGAACAACTCGTCCGGGGTCTGGGGCTCTGCTGCGGCGAGGACTGCGTCGTAGAGGATGCGGTGACGCCAGCCGATGACACTCCACGCCGGGTGTACCGATTCGACCTCGGCTGGCCCTGCCGCGGTGTCGACTACCGCCGCTCGTCCAGCATGTGTGGGCACTAGTGCGTACCGGTCGGGGTTCTGGCCGACTCCGCGTTCGATCAGCAACAGCGGTGAGCCTTCCATGTCCCGCAGCCGCTCCAGAACGGACCACACCGTCGATTCGGGGAGCATGCCGGCGGCGATGGACAGTGACCGCCCACCGACACCGACAGTGGGGACGCCTTCCACTATCTGCCCTGACACTGCGGCAGCCCACGCCAGTGCTTGAACGACTGCATGGGTGGTCCAGCGATCCCGGCGATGATGAAACTCGGAGGCGACCCAGGTTTGAGCGTGGGTGAGCCATGAACGAAGTACCGGGTCGTAGGTACCCCCTGTGTGCTTTTGCTTGTGCCCGGTATCCCGGACTGGGTCGGGGAGTGTCGATGCGGCCCAGTCGAGTGCGCGGGCAGTGTCGCGGCGGATGGCGCGTTCGGGTTCGGCGTAGCGGGCGTATGCGGCACGCACACCCGCCCACGCGGGTTCGGTGACGCGGGTGAGGATGTCGGTGGCGCTGGCTCCGGCGAGGACTGCGTGGGTGATGACGGATTGGCGTGCTTCCGAGCGTGAGGGCCAGCGGCGGGTGTCGATGCGGCCGGTGCTGGCGAAGTCGAGGACGCAGCGAGGCGGCGGGGCGGAACGGCAGAAACGTGGGTGCAGCCGGGCGTCATCGCTGCTGCCGAGGACGCGTTCAGTGGACGTCTCGGCGCGGATGTGGGTGTCGATCGGGCTGGTGACCGTGCGGCCCGTTCCTCCGAGCAGGGCTTCGAGGCGTTGGAGTGTGCCGGCATCGGACCCGACGGTCAGGATGTCGGCCGCTGTAGCCGGGTCGAGGTCGACGAGGGTGCGGTAGCCACCTTCTTTGCACTGCGAGCCCGGCACGGTGATGCACCCGGTTTTGTGGTTGGTCATCGGTGTGATGTCCAACGTGGGAAGTCTCGCTGCAAGAAGACGTAGCAGTGGCCGGATCTCGCCGGCGGTGACTGTTCTTCCCGGTGCCAGCGGTATCAGTACGTGTCGGCCGCCGCTGGTCGATTGGTCGACGACGGCGCGGCCACCGCATTCGGTCAACCAGGCCAGCAGACGCGTCACGTCGGCGACAACGCAGGCGTGGCCGTGGTGTTTGGTGTCGAAGTCCAGGGCAACGATGCAGGCGCGCTCGCGTGAGAACAGCGGTACAGCTGCTGGCAGTGCCGGCCGTTTGACCGTCAGCGGCCCCGCGGACACGTATTTACGTGTCGTCGGGTCGTAGAGACGCATCGATCGGCGAGCAGCAATGGCTGGTGCGAATCGATGCCACAGCCGGTCCGCAGTCGCATCCGGGTGGACGACACGAGCATTCAATCTTGTACCTACTTCAGGGCACGATGTACCCTGAGACATGTCCGCCAAGACAGTCCCTTCGGGGAAAGCAACACAGAACGAGTTGCGAGCTAGTCACTCGCTTCTCTGACTTCAGAAGCCCTCGGCCCGCACGCCGGGGGTTTTTGTCATCTCAAGGTGCTGCGTAGATTTAGTTGGACTAAGACCCGAATGTCGATTCAGGTCGAGACGGCTACGCAGTCAAGGGCAGTACCCCCTGTTCATGCGCGCGATTCAGTTCGCGCGCAAGATCTTCGCGGTCGCTGGCAATCGCGATCAGATCAGCGACGTACTGACTCAGAGATGTCGCACCAGCCGAGCTTCGCTGCGCCTTGAGCGTGTCAATCAGCTCCGACGGCAGTCGGACAGTCAGTGACGTCCGGTCACCCTTACTGGGCATCGGCATGGCACGGCCTCCTTCGTCTACTTCCGCGGTCCCAACCGGTGTCTATCCTGAACCAGAATCATTTTCGAAGCGTTGAGACACGCCGAGGAAGTCACCAGGAATTACACCTCTGTCATTCAAACGGTCTTCACGCGCTGCCGGTCCACTCTCGCAGCTGCGTCACATAATGGCCGTCGACCAAAGTCTGTGGACGTGGTGGACACTATCTGGCATGGAGATCGCCCAAACCATCTCGAAGACTCTGCCTCATCCGCGCTACCGGTTGCCGTTTGCCGGAGACATCGTTGGCCTCGATACTGCCAAGCCGGTTCAGAAAGAGATGGCAATGGCCACCGAGCTAGGGGGGATCTACGAACGCAAGATTTTCGGCCACCGACTCGTGGTCGTCTCGGAACCGGAGCTTGTCGCGGAAGTGAACGACGAGAAGTACTGGGCAAAATTTCTCGCCCTGCCACATCGCAAGCTACGCGCCATCGGCGAAGACGGTCTGTTCACCGCGTTCAACTCGGAGCCGAACTGGCATAGCGCGCATGCTGTTTTAGGGCCGGCGTTCAGCAAAGGGGCCATGCGCGGTTACCACGAAGCCATGCAGGAATCAGTCAACGAACTTCTGACCTCGTGGGATAGCGGATCTGGTCCGGTAGACGCCTACGACGAGTGCTCAAAGCTGACCTTCGACGTGATCGGGCGTTGCGCCCTGTCGCATGATTTTGGCTCGTTTCGCCAGGCCGTGCCCTTTGCGGACGCCATCGCTCGCGTCCTTCACTATGTGAACAAGTCATCGAACGATGTGCCGATCATCCGCTCTGTCTTAGGACGAAGGGCGACGAGGCAGCACGATGAGGACCTCCAGTTCATACGCCACACTGTCGACTCCCTGATCGAACAGCGAATGGCCCAGCCTGACTCCAGCAAAACATCTCCGGATCTGCTCGAACATATGCTCAGCACGCCAGACCCCGATACGGGCGACAGACTGGCCCTGGAGAACATCCGCAATCAGATCATCACTTTTTTGATCGCGGGGAACGAGACAACAGCATCGACCATCGCCTTTGCGTTGCATTTCCTGAGCACGCGGCCCGATGAGATGCAGCGGATACGGGCCGAAGTTGACGCCGTCGCTCCTGATGGCACCGACATCGAGTTCGAGAATGTACCCAAGCTGCGACGGACACGACATGTAGTCGACGAAACTCTCCGCTTGTGGCCCGCTGCACCCGGCTACTTCCGCAAGGCTCGTGAGCGCGGAGCAACTTCGCTGGGCGGGTACGAGGTACCGGAGGGTTGGGTGTTTGTTCTCCTTCCACAGCTGCATCGCTCACCGGAGTGGGGGCCAGAGGCAGACAAGTTCAACCCCGACCGGTTCGCCACAGGCCAGGCCAGCGACACCAACCGCCGCATCTACAAGCCTTGGGGCACTGGTCTGCGAGCGTGTATCGGCCGCCAATTCGCCTTACACGAGGCGGTGCTTGCGTTGGCGTCCATCGCTCGTCGGTACGAGATTCGGGCAGACCCCGGTTACCAGCTCGATGTGCGCGAAGCAGTGACAATGAGGCCACACGGCGTCAGACTTTCTGTTTCGCGGCGGCTGTGACTGTACCGTCGTCGGTCTAAGTCGATCAGGAGGGGGAACCTGTGGACACCGTGAACAGCTGGCACCTGGTGGAAACTCTGGTGCCGGGACAGATGACAGTCATCAGTACTGGGGGGAAGGTCCGAGATTGGACCAAAATCGATCGCTTGTCACCTGGGCCTGAGTTCGATCTACCTGGTTTTCTGGAACTCACGCGCAGTTCTCGCGCCCAGCAAGATGTGCTCTTCAAAGGCCGTCGGCGTGAAGCTCGCATACGCGCAGTACCAGTTCTGGGGCCGTCAGGGGAAACCCACGGCATACAGGTCTGGGTGGGGGACCCGGAGGTCGAACCCGATCCTGTGCGCATCGTTTCCGGAATAGCCTGGCTACTCGAACGCACCGTCATCGAGCAGACAGTCGAGGCTTCCGCGATGTCCGGCGTCTCTGCTGCTGATCACGTACCAGAACGAACCCCGGCTGAGTACAACGCCAAGGCTGTCAAATTCGATGGGTCCGAGGAGTTGTTCGCCCAGGCGTTGGTTCCTACACACGGTCAGAAGTGGGAGGGCCCGATGTCCGTTCTCCACGCAGATGGCCGAATCATGCGTTGGCATTGCTGGGGGAGGGGGAGAACTGACCCTCCCAACGTCGGCCTCAGGCTGCTATGGCACGACGTGACAGACACAACGGAACCCGACAAACCGACATTGGCTGAGCTGGGAATGCCGAGCGGCCTCGAGAGCGGTGGAACACGCATCGCTGTATTCGACGGCCGAACCGGGATTTTGACAATGTGGTTACCGGAAGCTCCAACCTGGGTGAAATGGCGTGACCTCACAAGCGGCTGTGGCGTGTTGCACGACGACGACCGAGCGACACTGTCAGACGCTCTGGAAAAGTGGACTCACGATACGTCACCTGTGTCAGCTGATGTACGCGTCCGTGCAATCGACGGCGGCGACGCGACCGGCTGGAAGTGGCAGCAAACCCGACTCGAACTAAGGCCCTACCCTGGACAGCTTGGTGACCGGCTGGTCCTTGCGGTGCTCCCCGCGCTACAACCTTCCGAGCAGGTGCTCGAGGTTCCCACTCCCTAACTGATCGTGATAGCTTCGCCCTCGGCACCTTCCGCTCTCCCGAAGAGTTGAAGATTTCCTGTCGGCCGCATGGCCCTCAGACGCAGCCTTTGAGCACCACGTGGAACATATTTCACGTGGCTAACAAGCACGCGTCTTGGAGCCAGAATGTCGATCCAGAGTCAGGTCCCTACTCAGGCCGGTTCGCCCCGTGGCCGCTTCCGCACGCGCTCGTATGCCTCGCTGACCCGTTGCGCCGGGTACCCCAACGCTTCCGCTATCTGGCGGGCGGCCGGCGCGCTCAGTTTGCTCTGCCCGCGCTCGAGCGCCCCGATGTACTGGCTACTGACGCCGATTTCGCTCGCGAGCATCCCCTGGGTCAGCCCCCTGGATATTCGCAGATCACCGAGGTATTCCTCGTCCTCCGGCACTGAGACGAAATCGCTGATCTCGCACCCGAATTCCTTAGCGCATCGAGCAAGAGTGTCTATACGGGGATGGGACTGGCCTCGCTCCCATTGTGAGTACGTCGTCAAAGCCACTCCGAGAACGCGCGCAACCTCGGCACCACTCAGCTTGAGTTCAATTCGTCGTGCCCGCAGCTTGTCAGGTGCGAAACCACGCAACCGACGCCTCACCGATGGAACCTCACGAGAGGACACGATGCCACTTGTCCCAATTCGGTAGCACATAAAGCATGTTTTGATGCTAGTGTATAGATACAGTTGTTTAGACGATGCAACTGAGGTTCACCCCCGGGGCGTCGGCAGAGCAAGATTCGGCTTACAGACGCACACCGCATCAACCACAGCGTCTACGCATCACTGATGCGCCAAAGAAAGCGAGAAGCCGACTGGCTCAGAGTAACTCGAATTAGCAGACTCCAGATGCGCCGTGATTGGTCGTCCCGAAACGCATCCGGAGTCCCCTCCACCTACAGAACAAAGCCCCAATATCGGGCCCAACTTGTATCCGCAGGGGCTCTCCCAGCCTAAGCGGATCTAGCAGAACCGCAATCGGATCGGAGACACCTATGACATCTGTCGCGCAACCGCGAACGTTACATCCGGGCTCCACCTGCAATCCCGGCATCGCCCTCTGCCCCTCGGTCAACGACCGTGTTGCGGGCCTGGCCGTGTGTTCGCTCCCAGCCGTGCCCCACCACAGCCACCACAGGCTGATCTGCGAAGAGACGGGCGCGGTGATTGGTGAATGGACTGACGCCAATGCGACGTTCCTGGAACCACTCCCACGGTCTCCGCTCTTCAGCCACGTGGCCTAGTACCCCCAATCTCGACTGACGCCTGAAGAGGCGATCAGTCGCGAGGGTCTACGCGGCGAACTCACTGCACTGAGGCTCCCGTGTAGCCCCTCAATTGGTGGACCGGCGCGAGGGTCGCATGGTGACGCTTCGACCTCATCGTGTGCCGAACTGCGCTACCCCGCCGGGACATCGAACACATTCCACAACTCCTTACTAACAGAAAGGAATACGCCCGATGCCTTGGATCTTCTCGCAGCTCTGGTTCTGGCTCGGCCTACTGGGCTGAGTGCTCGTGGATGCCAGCGTGCAACGGACGCCCGCTGGCATCCACTCCCAAGGCATCACCCGTCCGCGCTGAGGGTTCGCCCGAAGGCTGACCCTCGTTTTCGGTCGTTCCCCAGCGCGGACGGTGGTGGTTCCACCATCAACCACTCCTGTCACACATCACCCAATACCGCTGCATCACAGCGGCTTACGAAAGGCACAGCCACACAATGTCTCCTCAGCAAGGAATTGGTGGGCGTCACCGCAGCCGCAGGGACCGGGCTCTCGTTCTCACTGCCGTTCCCGTGGCCGTCGCCCTCGCGTGGGGCACCGCGACCGCACACGCAGCACCGCAGGACTTCGTCACCGCACCCGACACCGCCCAGTCCGGAACCACCGACACCACTCCCGTCGCGCCGCCGCCGGCCCCGAACCAGGAACGCCAGTTCCTGCCCGGCTACCAGGCCTCACCTCAGGTCCAGCAGTCCCAGTGGCGTAGCTACGACGACTACAGGTCCGGTAATCAGCAGTCCTCGTACCAGAACACCTACTACGAGCCGGCTCCCGCGCCGCAGGCCGCGCCGACCGATGCACCGCCTGCCGTGCAAGCGGCCCCGCCGTCCCCGCCGCCGGTTCCGACTGTGCAGCGCAAGGTCATCGCACCGATCGACGCACCCGAGGGCTATGTCCTCGTCGGCGGCGAGCTCGTGCCGTACGACCCGAACCTGCTCGATCCGAACCTGGTCGAGCAGTTCAACAACACCGGAGCCGCAATCCAGGCCGACGGCGGAAACTGGCTCGTGGACAACGGATTCGCCGACGCATCCCGCGCGGACCGGATCGCTGCGGGCACCATCACCGGCGTCGTCGCCGGTGGCGCGGCCGGCCTTGCCGCATCCGCCGTCCCGGCCGCAGTCATCACCGGTACCGCCGCTGCGATCGGCGGCGGACTCGGCGTCGCAGCCACTACCGGCACCGGAGCCATTGTCTGGGGCGGACCGGTCGGCTGGGTCTTCATCCCCGGCGCAGCCGCACTGGCCGGGGCAGGCGTGGGTGCCGCCCTGTCGGCACCGATCGTTCTCGGTCTGACCGGTGCAGGCGCTGCGATCGGCGGCGTTCTCGGTGCCACCGTCCTCGGCGGTGAGCAGCAGATCATCGAAGAGCCCGCCCCGCTCCCGGCACCCGAGGCCGTACCGGCACCCCCGGCCCCGCCGGTCACCGCCGCGCCGCTGGCACTGGATGCCCCCAGCGTTCAGAGCGTCATCGACGCCCCGGTGTGGACCGAACCGGCCTTCGAGCAGGCCGCGCAGTTCACCTCGACGGTGCTCGAGCAGCCCGCTGTGGCTGACACCGTCGCTGCGGTGAACACCGCCGTCGCACCGGTTCTCGACCAGGCGAACGCTGCCCTGGCAGGCCTGAACCTCGCGATCTGATCTCCGGGTACAGCCCGACCGTACCGGTGGGCGGGCTGTATCCGAAGGTTCGATCCCGTTCCTGCACTTCGACACTCGGAAAGGCCCTGTTGTGGCACCTCGAGAGACCCCCGACGACAGCTCCGATGATTGGTTCGCCGACCCTATCGTCGCCGACACAGAGACTGCCGCTGCAGCGTCCGAGCGCAGACTGACCGTCCTGACCGACCAGCACCATACCGACGACGATCCCGACGACGACTGGTTCGCAGGCGACTCTGCGGACGACGTGGACCCAGCACGGCCAACGGACGGATACAGCTCCTTCGACGAACGGACCTCTCTACTTCGCACTGGAGGCCCCTACGCCGCGCCCACACCTTCGCAGTCCTGGTGGCGACGTCACCGCTCCGCTGTCGCCGTCACGACTGCACTCGCGGTTCTGGTCGGAGGAGGCTTGGGAGCAGCTCTGGTCCTCACCGGCGTCGGTGACGAACCGCAGGCCCCTGCCGCACTGCTTCCCGCCGACATCGTCACCACCACAACCCTTCCCACATCGGCGGCCCCCGCTGCCGCCGGTGCCGCCGCCGCCGATGTCACCTGGTGCAAGGGCCAAGCCGACGGTGACCCGGTCACCGAAGACAGTGACGACCCTGGCGCGGTGGCGATCTGGCGGTTCGAGAAGGCCTTTTACTTCGACCGCGACGGTGCCGCAGCCCGCGCAGCAGGTGCACCGGACGCGGTGATGGCGTCCGCGCAGAGACTCCAGCAGGGGATCGACCAGCTCGAACCCGACATCGAGTTCTGTGTCCTGGCCGACCCGATCGACGCCGGGATCTACGACGTCACCGTCGTCGAACGCGGACCCGGCATCGACGGCCGCATGAGCCGCCAACGGATCACCACCACCGAGCAGCAGGACGGCACAACGCTCATCTCCGCCATCGTCCCGCGCTGACCCCTTATGACCAGGCACATCTGCTGGACCCCACCGAAGAAGAGAGAAACCGTGCACACATCCATCGACCAGGTTCGCCGCCTCACTCCGCGCCTGCTCGCCGCCACCGCAGCGATGACGGTCGCGGTCTCCGCCAGCGGCGTCGCGGCCGCGCAGCCCTCCGCCACTCCCACCCCGTCAGGATCGACGACCACCAGCCAATCCAGCACCGACGGCAACTGCCCGGTACTGCATCTCGTCGTCGTCCCCGGCACCACCGAGATCGACGAGAACTCCTCACCCGACACCGATTCGGGCTTCTTCTCCCGCCTGACCGTCCCGGCGATGCGTGATGCGAACTCCGGCGACGGACCCGCTCTCGAACGCAGCTATGTCCCGTACCCGGCGAGTTTCGGCGGCAAGCCCGGCGATCGCTCCGCCGTTCCCTACGCCCAGTCCGTCGACATCGGCGTCGAGAACACCACCAAGATGATCTCCGACATCGCCGCACGCTGCCCCGGCACCAAAGTCTTCCTCTCCGGCTACTCCCAGGGCGGCGAGGTCGCCTCCCAGGTCACCCGTGACATCGGGGCAGGAACCGGCCCCGTCGACGCCGACCACTTCGCCGGCGCAGCACTGTTCTCCGACCCCACCCGCTCCGAAGGTGAAGACGTCATCGCCGGCGGCGGCTCCACCCCCGCCCCGGCACCGGGAACGAGCGGTGCAGCAGTGGACACCGTCCAACTCGCCCCGGCCGTCGCCGCAGCCGCCCCCGCAGGCGGCGGTATCGCACCGACACCGAAAATCGCCGGATTCGGCGCAGTCTCCGACCGGGTCGCCTCGTACTGCACCGCAGGCGATCTCGCGTGCGACACCCCCATCGACGCCCCCGCCGCCAAGCTGGTGGCATCCATCGCCGGACAGTCCTCGATGGACACCCGCGACCCCGTCCGGATCCTCACCGACGTCTCCACCGCCGTCGGACGCACCGCCCTGATGACCGGCGCGTCGGTGATCAACGACAACATCGACTTCGACTCCAAGGCAGGCCGATTCGAGGTCAACTCGTCCTCGGAAACAGTGCTGTCGAAGATGGCGAAGTACTCCGACCCGTCCGCAACCTCGACCGACGAGATGATCGACGAAGCGGTCGGTGCGGTCACCAAGATCGCCGGTATGGCCATCGGGGCGGCGATCACCGTCGCCAAGGACGTCATCACCCCCGAAACGATCGGCCAGCTCGCCACCGTCGGCCTGACCAACCCACCCGCAGCCCTCGGCATACTCGCCACCAAAGTGCTGTCCTCAGCGGTCAAGCTCGTACCCCCGGCGACCATCGACTCGGCCGTCGACGTCGCGTTCAAGGAAGTGTCGAACACCATCGACGAGAACGCCGGTCTCGCGCAGCTCGTCACCGACACCTCGTACTGGAACACCGCCACCAAACACGGCTCCTACGACAGCGTTCCGGTCGGATCCAAAGGTGAGACCCCCGTCGAGCTGACCGTGCGGTGGATCGTCGCACTCGCCGCCGACCTGACCGGCGATCAGAGCCTCGCAGACAAGGTCGGGGCAGTGATCAAACAAGGCGCGGCCTTGTTCGCCACCACCGACACCGTCCGCAGTGCCGGCAGCATCCTCGCCGCCCACGCCACCGTCGGAACCACCGGAACCGCAACGACGACCTCAGCGGCCACCACGACGACCCCCTCTGTTTCTGCCGCTGTGCCGACCACCGTCTCACCAACCACCACTCGGTGACCGAGAACGCCGGAGAAGGAGGTGCGCCCGAGATGGCCGCACAACCAGCTGAGCACCATGACTATTACCGAGACGACGACGTGTCGGTCACCCCGGCCGGGCTGCGGATACCGCCGCCCTCACGCCGAGCACCGATTCACGACGACCCGGTTGCAGTCCACGGTCGCCCGCCCGTGATGTGGCTCCTCGCCGCTCACGGGCGCTCCGGCGCAGGCACACTCGCTCAGATCTGGGCCCCGGCGGGCGATGCTCGCCGGGGCTGGCCCGCAGCCGACCGGCACCGCAACGTCGTGGTCGTGTGCCGTACGGACCGGGCCGGCCTTGACGCTGCCCACGACCTTCTCCTGCAAGCTCAGGCCGGCCTCGTCGGCGACTGCACTCTCCTCGGACTGGTCCTTGTTCCCGACGCCCCCGGCCCACTCCCCAAGACCCTGCGCCGATGGGCGGACGTCGTCGCCTCCGCAGCACCAGCTGTGTGGCGAGTCCCGTACGTCGAGGATCTGCGCACCCACAGACAGAACGAACTCGCGATCTGGACCCCCACCGAACCTGACCCACCCCCAC